>NZ_JBHVSI010000019.1:0-131060 GCF_042885335.1 Neobacillus sp. NPDC058068
GGGATATTGAGCTCTTGGCAAATATCAACTATCTTTCGGCCATCCAGAACTACTAGCTTGGTAACATATTCTTTAAATTCTTTTGGATAAGTGGTCTTTTTCGCCATGTTAAACACGTCCTTTTTCGTCTTGATATGATTTAAACATGACGCCAAAGCCGGTGTCTACTTTTTATACTAACCTCCAAATCAATGCAGAAGTTGGCGGAATCAACACTGAGTTTGGCGGAATCCGGACCCAAGAAACAACTCCTAAACCCAATGGTGTAATATTTTTTGCAAAATGAAATCACCATTGGGACATAGCCATTCCAAAATTAACGGACAGTCATATTTTATTAGTAAAGTAACCTTTTGGGGGGTATTGGTATTGCGAAGAAGAAGAAAGCGTGGGTTCTGTATTTTCCCAGGATATAGATGGTGTGGACCTGGCTGCAGTGGGCCCGGTGCTCCAATTAATGATGTAGACGGCTGCTGCATGGGCCACGACCTCTGTCTAAGCAGAGGGATTTCACCCTGCCAATGTGACTACCAATTCATAAATTGCCTTCGTAACAAAATGAACAGTCATACGGATAAGGGAAGAAAAGCAGCATTGATGCATGATTTTATGAAAGCGAAAGCAAGCTTCACGTGCGGCGGACGGCGCCGATATTAACTTTACATTAAACCGGTATCATCTTCATTGTAAAAAGGGGATTTCTACATTGGAAATTCCCTTTTTCCTTTATCGTTTATTTTCCCAATTCGTAATGTTTTCCATCATTAGAACTTTGGTTATCCGGAACACTCCGGGCAATTTGGGAAATGGTATGATCATTATCCAAATAGGTATATACCCATCCTTTTTCATTGTCAAACCTTACCTCTAAGTGGTATGGATTATATTGTCTGCCATTTGATAAAGAGATTTATAAACTTATTAAATTAGCTGAAACTTTTTGTGAGAGATTCTTCTCTAATGGGCGGAAGGAGGTTAAGCAATGACTGAAATAAAATTGATAAAAAAAGCGATTAACGGAAACAAAAAAGCTTTCGAAAAGCTTTTAGTCTTACATAGTGACCAATTGTATCGGACGGCCTATCTATATGTCGGCAATCGCGAGGATGCTTTGGATGTTATTCAAGAAACAGCCTATAAAGCCCTTTTAGCAGTGGGTCAATTACGAGATGAAAGGTTTTTCTTAACCTGGTTAACAAGGATCCTTATCCACTGTGCCTATGATTTGTTGAAAAAGAAGCAGAAGGAAACCCCGATTGATAAAATTATAGAGCTTTCATCCGCGAAAAGAGAAAAACGAGATGAAGCCCTGGATTTAGCAGATGCGATAGACAAATTAAATGAACATTATCGAAATGCAGTTATTCTCTTTTACTATCAGGACTTGCCGATAAGTGAAGTGGCAAAGTTAATGGATGTACCGGAAAATACAGTGAAAACCTATTTGTCTCGAGGAAAAAGCCAGTTGAAAAAACTGTTAGGAGGGGCGGATTATAATGAAGAAGGAATTTTTTCAAGAGGAATATGAGAAGATTGAAGTACCGAAAGAGGCAGTTTTACAAGCGATTAAGGCTGGGGTAGGCAAGGCATATCAGGGTGAAAAGCCTAGAAAAAACAAGGCAATTGTTTTTACGGCAGCCGCTGCAGCTGTAATCCTGATTTCCACGAGTTTTATCGTCCCGTCCGTATCGAGAGTAATGGCGAATATGCCTTTGCTCGGGCAGCTTTTTAAAGATAAAGTCGGCGAAAATTTAGCCTCACAAAAGTTAATCACCCAATTAAATGAAACTGCCAGTCACAATGGGATTGATGTAGCCATCACAAGTGCCTATTATGATGGTGCCGTTATTGGGGTTAGTTTTGATGTGAAGGGAAAGGTGAAAACCGATCAAGAAGGGAATCTAAGTGGGATTTACGAGATATTTGATGGTGATAAACGGAGTGATGACAGCAAAGAGCTTGTCTTAATGGAGCCCTCGGATAATGGGTATACCGGGCAGATACAGTTAAATTACCCAAAACTAGATTTGCCTGCAGATACAACCTTCCCGCTTGAATTCAAGAGTATTGGTGGAAAAGAGGGATCCTGGAGATTCAATGTTCCCATTAAGCAATTAGCCTACGAAACAATAATGATGGATAAAGAAAGTGAAAAGGGAGATATAAAAGTTCACTTTGATTCGATTATCGCCGGGAGGGCCTCGACGGCAATTAATTATACGGCAGCATTTCCAAGTGAAGGCAAACATGATCAAGTCAGATTAGCAGTTCTTGACGACAAAGGAAATCCAATCCATCTACTAGCAGATGGAATTGATTTGGAGACGAAAAAGACCGGGAATCAAATCATTGTCAAAGGAAGAACGATTATTCGGCAGGCACTAAAAGGAAAAACAAACTATTTGGAGATTCGCCCGGCAGTAGCTCTGGAGGAGCCGAATCAATTTGTTGCAATTAACGAGCGCACTCCTGTGCAAATAAAGTCGAACAGACAAGATCTCTCTGTAAACGTTGAAAGGGTCAGCTTAAAAGGCAAGCGTTTTACAGTCGATTTCCAAATTAATAACGGGGAAAAAAGAAATGAGCAATTCAATTTCTTTGAAGATTTCTCCAGAAATGATGTAACGTTAGTGGAAGAATCTCGGAAAAATATATATGAAGCACCAATTAGCCATACATTAAAAACTTTAGATAAAGCCAAATTACGCTTCAGGAGCACATTTGACCTGAGTAAATTAAACAATTTTAATCCCGATAACTATGTGTTAAGAGTAGGATTAGGTTCAATGAGTGCGAATATGCCACTCGAATTAGAACCGGTGAAAATTGAATTACAGTAACTAGTTTTTTCAAATTGTTGATATTTTATTTAGCGAATTCCTGCAGGAACTAAGGCATTTTGTTACCGCAATTATCCAATCATAATCCATTTCTTATTAACCCAAAATAAAAAGGCTTGGTTTTTAATCAAAGGGGGAAATGGTGTTGAAATGGCATAAAACGATACTTTCGATGATCCAGCAGCGTCAAGATAAGAAGGTTGCTTTAGTCGTGGATACTTCCACAAATGAAGCACCAACTACACTCATCAATAACATAGTAAAATTGTTTGAACAATTGAAACCCGATACAATTTTAGTTCAGGCAGATTTCAAAATCCGAAATATTTCCCAAGTTAAAAGTGATACGATTAAGTACTACACACATGGGAAATCTTCCTATACATTAGCGCTGGAATGGGCAGCAGAAGAGCAAGTGGATACACTATTTTATATAACGGACGTTACAGGATTTTTTTCGGAAGAAATGGAGACAGTTGAATTTGAATTATTTTGGCTGGTGCCGGGCACATTTTTACCACGAGTACCATTTGGCAAAGCCATAAAAGTGGCGTAAAACAGAAATTCCCTCACTATTGTGGGGGATTTTTTTGAATTCGGATCTACGTAGCCAGACCCTTTTTCACATAATAATCTTTTTGCTTTATCAATGCATTTAATGCAGTAATTAATGAAAATGAATGGGAAAAAACCACATTTTTAATTTTTTTGTTGACGTATACAGTTAAACTGTATAAACTAAAACTATATAGTTAAACTGTATATTAAGAAGTTGCACCGTCAGGAGGAAATAATGAAAAGAGATAAACATATTCCACTCACAGAAACCGTTTATTACATTCTTTTGTCTTTATTAGAACCGGCTCATGGATATCTTATTCTGCAAAAAGTGGAGGAACTTAGTAACGGACAGGTAAGGATGGCTGCCGGCACATTGTATGGGGCAATTGAAAATTTACTAAAACTAAAATTTATTCAGCCTGTCGAGAGTGGGGATAGTCGCCGGAAGGTCTATATGATTACTGAACTGGGGAAAGATATGCTGCGTTTGGATTTAGAAAGAATGCAGCATATGATTGGAATTACTAACGATGCTTTTAAACGAGGAGGAGTCTCATGAGAAAGTATAAATTCTTTTTAGATTTTGAAAAGGAAGCTAAATGGCTGAATGAAATGGCCTCAGAGGGGTATGAACTTGTAGGAAAGTCATTAGGATATCGATTTCGCAAATCTAAGCCCAATCATGCTAATATAAAAATTGATTACCGTATATTTAAAAAACAGGCGGATTTTGTAGATTACTGTACTCTTTTTGAAGATAGTGGATGGGAGCACCTGGCAGGTACCAAAAGTTCAGGAACACAGTATTTTAAAAAAGTCAGCAAAGATGCTGATGAAGATATTTTTTCAGATATTGATTCCAAGGCCGGCAGGTACAAAAGACTTTCGCAGATGTACTTGTCATTAGCCATGTGCTATCTTCCTATTTTTGTAGCGTTAGTGACAACAAATGCCATAGATGCCGGAGCTTTCTTTAACCCGAAACAATTGTACTTTACACTTGGATTATGGGAAAAAGCAGGAGCTGACTTTTGGGGGGCCTTTCTTTTTGAAACTCCATTTGCCTTCTTTAGAGGATTTGCCTGGCTGTCTTTTCCAATAATGATTGCTTTATGTCTTATCTTTAGTTACAAAGCGGAGCAGCGATATCAGAAAAAGATATAGTTACCTCTAGTTCGAGTTCATATACAAAACTCTTTCACCTGTTTAATATTGCTAGTTCCTTTGGGAGTAAATGATCTTTTTTATTTATTATATCTCCATCCGACATTACGAGAAAAAGTCTATGATTAAAAACAATAGATACAAAACGCAAATCAATTTACTCCCATTCAAGCTTTTCCCATAGATTAATATTCTTCTCTTCAACAATTATTGTAGTGAAAAAGTGAATTTTATTGAACAAGGGTTTTTATTATTTTGGGAAAAAATGGATAATATATTAGTAGATGCGATTTATTAAATCATTAATTTTTTTGCTTAGCTTTTCTTTTAATTCTCCGTGTTCTTCAACAGAAAAATGGTATTTACTATTGCGCCATTTATCTTCAGAATATTGCCAAACAGGTTTTGGTATTCTTTCTTCTGGTTCCCATTCATATCGAGGAAATATATGAGCGTGTAAAAAAGTATCCGTGTTTCCATAAATAGAATAATTAATTCTTCTGGGCTTACAAACTTCTTGTATGGCATCTCCAATTATACTCATATCAAGAAGGTACTCACTTCTTTGCTTAACATCGAGGTCATTTAATGTGTCAACATTAACGAAAGGTAAAAGGACACAATATCCTGGAAGAAATTGAGTATCTCCAATAACCGCAAAACCACTTCTCATTTTTGCGATCACCATTGGATTTTCTCCTAAATGTGCAGATGCAATTCTGTCTTTTTTCCAATCTTCATTTAAGCTTGCTTTCATTTTTGTCTGCTCCTTAAGTTTTGGTCATTTTATTACTTCTATAAATGTTTTTATATCTCCTGCTAATAAAACAACCTGCCACGTTACTTGAACTAGAAAAAAAGAAGTCGAAGCAGCATTTAGGGAGATAAAAGCAGGATTTCATTTCCAACATGTTGAATATACCATAATTAAGGAAACCTTTGAAAAAGACAAGGAGTGGTTGGAAATGTTAAAGTCGAAAGCAAATAATGAATTGAAAAGCTGGGTTAAAACATTATTTATTGCGTTAGGACTGGCAATGGTAATTCGAACATTTTTATTTTCTCCGTACATAGTTGATGGTGCTTCAATGGAACCAACCTTACATAATCACGAAAAAATCTTTGTTAATAAAGTGTATAAATTCGAACAATTTAATAGAGGTGACATCATCATTATTAAAGGTCCTGATGAAAACTATGTAAAAAGAATAATTGGTGTCCCGGGTGATGAGATTGAAATGAAAGGTGACCAGTTATTTATCAATCAGGTGCCATATAAGGAAACCTATTTAGCTGAAAATCTTAATTTTGCGAAACGACAAGGAGGCAAACTGACAGAAGACTTTGGCCCGATTTTCATTCCAAAAAACCAATATTATGTCATGGGAGACAATCGATTAGTTAGCAAGGACAGTCGGAACGGTCTAGGATTTATTAAACAGGAAAACATTATCGGAAAAAGTGAATTCGTGTTATTACCTTTTTCAAAAATAAGGATCATAAAATAGATTCCTATTAATAATTGAAATCTAAATAAGTGGAAAAGCTCGGACACTATAAATCACCGAGCTTTTTTCGACTTTCAAGCCTTTCAGATAAGGCTCATTATTTTCAACTGTCAAAAGATGTTTTTAAAAGTAACTTCTATAACAGTAAAGCATAGCAGCTAATGTAATGAGGGTATATGCCAAAGATGTGATAAAAGCTAAGTTTGGCGAAAACTCATACTTTTGCTCTCCCATCTTGATTCCTGTTGCAGATTGGACTAACATATCCGTATTTTTAGTTGTTAAGCCTCCCTTGGAAGTATAAAACCAAATAATAACAGTAATCGCTATTCCCACAAAAAATGCAATATCAATAAATTTTGTGCTCGTAAAATAGGTTACTCCATAACTGAGTCCCAATAAAACTAATAATGTAATTGCGATGGTTATTACCTTTTTCATAAATTCTTGTATTCCCCCTTTTTATTTTTCTGTATATTTAAATAATATCAGAATTCTTCTTTTTATTTTACATAATATGATAAATAAGGACATTTAGTCATTTGAATAATATTTGGGATATTGGTAAAGTTTTTATTTCTAGATGTTCACGGAAGCGGTAATCAATGGGAGGGGATTGTGTGAAGTGCAGGCCCATAATTGTATTAGTTTTATTTTTCACCACAATAACTTCTATTTTAATGCCAAGTAAGTCCTTCGCAAGTTGGGCCTATTTGTTTGTGGTCTGGGATGGCTATACCTATGTCGTTAGTGATGAATATGTAACAGTGATAGATAAAGAGATTGGGCATGTTACAAAGTATTCGGATATGGAAGGCACTTATTCAGGTAACTTTTCAAATATTTATAAAAAAGGGACCAAGTACTATTCAATTAAAGGGATTAGCACAGATGAAGCCATTGCTATTCAAGAAAAGGACGGTAAATACAAAAAGGCAACCAGAGAAGGGGAGTACGCAGGAAATAAAAATGAATTCTTAGAACCTGGTTCCTCCACAATAATTATCGGGATTTTTTTCCTTCTGTTAGTCGTTGCAATTGTTTTTTCCTTCGTTGAAAAGAAAGGGAAAAAGTAAAAGTTACAAAGTGCAATTTTAGGTTCTGTAATGACTCTGAACAATATCATTATTTAGGTGTTTCCTTAAAGGTGACTTTTATGACCTTTTGGGTTTCATTGTTGAATTCAATATTGATGAAAACTCCAAATTCTCTCTGATTGACTTTCAACCATAATTTGAATTTCTCCGTTGAGGTATGTGGGCCATGAGTTCTGCCAATATGAAGATAATCAATAATCTTAGCATTCGGATACCTTTGCTGCGTTTTCTCCATAGCATACTCACCCCATTTCGCATATGGAGGAATTGGTTTCTGCTGTGCATGGACATGAGTGAGTAAATTCAGTTGTTCGCCACTTACAGTGCAAAAAAGTAATGTTACTAAAAAACTAATTAATAGCCTTTTCAAGTTATGACCTTCTTTTTTCTATTATCATTGCACATGAAGAAGAAACTTATGTAAAGTAATTGAAAGGGGGTCTCCATATGGAATATAAAGGTTCTGAAGTTTACGATGATGATAAGTTTTTCAAAGATTATTTAAAAAGAAGACATCGGGAAGAAAGCCCAAACAATATTATCGAAAGGCCTGTGATAGTAGAGTTAATGGGGGATGTGACAGGGGAATATATATTAGATTTAGGATGCGGTGATGCAGGATTTGGGCGCGAACTATTTCTACAGGGCTGTTCTGGTTATGAAGGAGTAGAAGGTTCGGCAAACATGGTGGAAAAAGCTCTAGAAATGTTAAAGGGGACCAATGGGAAAGTTCATCACAGTTCAATGGAAACGTGGGATTTCCCAGAAACGAAATATGATAAAGTTGTTTCGCGGCTGGCCCTTCATTATTTAGCAGAATTAGGTCCCATATTTAAACAAGTGATGAAATCTTTAAAAGCAAACGGCAAGTTTATCTTTAGCGTTCAACATCCGATTTTAACTTCTTCTATAGAAAGTGCTTCACACTCTGCGCAGCGTAGGAATTGGATCGCCGACGAATATTTTCATATAGGCAAGCGGGTAGAACCTTGGATTGAAAAAGAGGTGGTTAAATATCATCGAACGGTTGAAGAATATTTTAAACTATTAAAATCTGAAGGATTTTCAATAGACGAAATACGAGAATGCAGCCCGCAAAAAGAAAATTTTAAAAGTGAGCAAGAGTATGTAAGACGGATGAGAATACCACTCTTCTTAGCGTTTTCTTGCAGCAAATCTGCGGTTTAACAGAACGGGGTAGATATGCAAAAAATACATATTATTGGTTCGGTTGGCAGTGGAAAAACCACATTAGCAAGAACGTTATCTGCTATGTTGAAAGTTCCTCATTATGAATTAGATAACGTTGTCTGGAAACGGTGTACAACTGGGGATATAAGAAGAACCGTAGATGAAAGAGATGAATATTTAAATTCTATCATTCTTACTGATGCTTGGATTATAGAAGGGGTTCATTATGAATGGGTAACACAAAGTTTTCAACATGCAGATGTGATTATCTTTCTGGATACGGATTACGCTAAAAGAACATATAGGATTATTAAAAGATTTATTTTACAAATGGCAGGACTGGAAAAGGCAAACTATAAACCAACATTCATGATGTTTAGGAAAATGTTTAAGTGGAACGCTTATTTTGAAAATGAAAGTAAACCAGAAATAGTCAAAATTTTAAGTCAGTATCCTGATAAGTTGATTATTTTAAAGGATACCAAGGAAATTGAAAAATACTTCAAGAAGATGCTTTCTAACGGGATAGTTTAAAATATGGGATTAGGAAAGCTAAGGTACCTTAATTGGTTCTGTTAAGAACTAATTTGGGAATGCGGCAGCGGGCGAGAATTACGTGAACGTGGATTTGAAGCGGATGTAAGGCATTGCAGCCAGTTAAATGTAAATCTGACTGTTCCGATCTTACATAAAGACCATTTTGTATCGACATTATTAATCGAATAGAATTGTTCCTGAATGAAGCCATCGGAAAAAAACTTCCCATTTTTAATGGAGGTAGATGAATGTTACGGATAGGAACCGCTGAACAGAAAGACTTAGCAGGAATTTTAGAAATTGATAAAATAGTAATTGGAAATGACAGTAGAAAAGGATATTTAAAAGAGGCAATAAACGGAAAGAAGTGTTTGGCAGCTAAAACAGATTCTTCAGTTGTAGGGTACCTAATTTTTAATACTCATTTTTTTGATTGCAGCTTTATCTCACTTGTTATTGTTCATCCTTCCGAGAGAAAAAAAGGTTATGCCAAATTGATGATAGAGCACTTTGAGATGATATCACCAACCCTAAAAATCTTTTCGTCAACAAACCAATCTAACGAAATAATGCAAAGCCTATTTGATTCAATTGGATATGTTAAGAGTGGGTTTGTAGAAAACTTGGATGAGGGAGACCCGGAAATAATATATTTCAAAAAAATTAAACAAAATAATGGGATTTTCATCAATAAATAGATGCTTTACTTGAAATGGTAAAGCGTTTTTTGAGCATGTTTGCTAAAAAATTTAAGGAAAAAAGATTATATGACCCTATGTAAACATAATGGAGGAGAACAATATTGAATTTACTACAAAAGGTTCTGGATCTTGATATAGCGTACATTGATACCTTTACAAAACGAATAAACACGTCTTGGGGACATATTTTTTACAATGAAAACCAACCGACTTATTACGATGCCAATCATGCTCATATTCATGAAGCACCGGAAAATCCTAAGGCCGTTATCGAAGAAGTGATTCATTTCTATAATGAAAGAAACATTACACCGCGCTTTTATCTTTTTAATCTTGAAAAACTAAGTCAATTTATAGAGGAATTAGATTCATACAAATTTGGTTTTGAGGAATTGGTCAGTCCGATTCAAATCTGGAATAAAGAAATCAAGGACCATAAAAGAAGTGATCTGGTTACGATTGAAAAAGTGACAGAAGAAAATTTCAATGAAGCATTAGAGATTGAATGTAGTATTAAGGAGTTTGGCGGAAGGGAAGTGAGAGAAAAGGCATTTCCCGAAGAATTTAAGCACCCTGCTTTCACATATTATCTTCTTCGCTATGATGGTATTGCCTGTGCGACTGCCTGTCTATTCGAACATAAAGACCAAGTACGAATGGAGAGCGTAGCGACTAGAGAAGAGTTCAGAGGGAAGGGGCTTATTGGCGAGCTTATCTACTTCCTCCAAGCAGAAGTAAAGAAAAGCGGCAAGGAAGACTTTTGGGTTTTTCCTATCAATGAGAAAATCGAAAAGGTTTATGCAAAATATGGGTTCAATACAGCAGGGAAGTTTATTACGGGTCATGCCTTTTTAGGAGGAAAAAGCATTAAGGAAATCCAGGAAGGCTAGGAACCGCAAATTACCTACAGGTTTTATCTTGGTAGCGCACAAAGAAAAAATAGTTTTATTGGGGGATAACAATGAGGGTTACTCGGATTTTGATTTCCGTTTTGGTTGTATTTTTAGTTTTTTGGCTCATTTATTTTTTGAAAACGGATGATTTGTTTTTTAAGGATGCCTATTTTACCAAGGAAAGAGCGTATCAAGCATGGCTGAGTGATAGTAAGCAACCGGGACTGACGAGTGAATTTTTACAGAATGCTAAAAAAATCAAGACAAATGATGAAAGATTACTCATTATAGCTGGTGAAAACCAAATTTATCAGCTTCGTTTTCAAAAAGAATTTTTTCTTTGGAAGTTGCCATCGGTTGATTCGATTGACAATGAAACAATAAAACATATTAATGAATTTGATTCTGAATATTATTTTTCCTTTAATTGTGTCGCTACAGTAACCACAAAAAGCCCTAAAATCGATAAAGTTAAAATAGGCAAGAACGATGCAGAATTATTGCCATTGGGGCCATATTTTAAGGAAGCTAAAGATTTGAAATTTTGGTTTTATAATACAGCACCTGATGCTTTTGACTGCCAAGGTCCTTCGGGTGAAACATTTACTTTTTATGATAACAACGGTAAAGTAATCAAAAAGGTAGACGATAATTAAAATTTGGTAAATCGAAGAGGACGTTTTAAATGAAATTCATCTATTGGTTAATAAAAATTGTACTTCTGTTTGTGGTTTTGTATATCGGAGACACCTACTTAAAAAGTCTCGGCTGGTGGTCAGTAATCATTTGTGTCGTGGCTTTTATCCTAGGTACACGGCTAATTGACAAGAAAATCGATGAATACAATAAACAATACTATTTTAAAAGGCTGCCGGTTTTATCCGAATTAAAGCAAGGACAGATCATAACGATTGAATTGCTAAATGGACAGAAATTGGCAAACCGAGTCTACATGGCATCTCTTAGTACGGAGATATTAATTGGCGCTGAGCCTATTTTGACAAATGGTTTTGAGGAATTGGAGCAGGGAATGAAAAAGAACCGTTGGGTAAAACTCAAAAAGGTGAAAGCGATTAGGATTGAGACACCAGAGCATGGTGGAATTAACTTAAAGTAGTGAATGGAGGGCTGTCAAGGTGACAGCTCTTTTTCATATCGTTGAATGGTCATAATTCTTTAACCTAATTATTAATTTCACATGCCACAGTCCTTGATGCTGTGGTATTTTTTTAATATAGAGACAAATTTACATAAATCTTCGTCTAAATAATGATAGGGGGAAGAGAAAGTGAGACATATATTAATCGTGGATGATGATAAAGAAATCGTCCAATTGATTGCGATTTATTTGCAAAACGAAGGCTATAAAATTTCACGAGCATTTAATGGCGAAGAGGCCTTAACTCTTTTTGAAAAAGAAAAAATCGATTTGATTGTATTAGACGTGATGATGCCTAAGGTCGATGGCATGGAAGTATGCCGGATTTTACGTGAAAAAAATCATGTTCCGATCCTGATGATTAGTGCCAAAACAGAGGATATCGATAAAATAACCGGGTTAATGAGCGGGGCTGATGATTACTTAACAAAACCATTTAATCCCTTAGAGCTAGTGGCTCGTGTTAAAACATTAATACGAAGGACCTATTTATACCAAGAGGAACGGATGGAAGACGAGATTATTAAGGTTGGAAGTCTCGAGGTAAATAAAACCTTTCATACCGCAAAGGTTAGCGGTCGGTCCATCCCGTTAACCTCAAAAGAGTTTGCGATTCTTTATATCATGGTTTCAAATCTGGGCAGAGTTTATAGCAGTGAAGAAATCTTTGAACTAGTATGGAAAGAAACATATTATTCTTCAAATAATACTGTGATGGTCCATATCAGCAATTTACGCGAAAAACTGGAAAAGGAATTAGGCTATAAATTAATCAAAACCATCTGGGGAGTGGGGTACAAAATTGATGGATAAAAAATCAACTTCCCTATATGTCAGGTTAATGTCGTATTTGATATATAGCTTGCTATCTGCAGCAATATCAACGGCCATATTAGGATATATCATCAGATTTGTTTATCTAAAAATTACCTTACCGTCAAGCGTCAATTATTTATACGTCTATTTGTATAAGAACTATGGATTTTGGAACCTATTTTTCATTGGTACGATCATGTTGACGGTCATCTATTATTCACTAGCAATCAAAAAAATGGCATCGTATTTTAAGCTGATCAGCGATTCGGTTCAACAGCTTTCAGAGGGGCAATTTGATGTAGCTATTCCCGTAATGAAACATGGGGGATTAGGTCTATTTGCTCAAAACATAAATAGCATGGAGGAACAGCTTAAATCGTTAATTGAAGAAGAAAAACGAGCCGTTCAATCGAAAAATGAACTGGTGACCAATGTGTCTCACGACCTAAGAACACCATTAACCTCAATTATCGGCTATTTACGGTTAATTGAGGAAGACGAATATCGCGATGAAGTTGAGCTTCGCTATTTTGTTACCATTGCCTATGATAAATCGAAACGCCTAAATCGAATGGTCAACGACCTATTTGAATTTACAAAAATAAACAACCGAGATGTGGCGCTAAAACGGATGAGGTTCAACATTAATGAACTGCTAAAACAACTATCGGCCCAATTTAATCCAGAATTACGAATCGCAGGCATGAGTATAGAGATTAAAAGTCCTCCCGCTGATATTATGATTGAGGCTGATCCGGACAAACTCATGAGAGTGTTTGAAAACCTAATTTCCAATGCGATTAAATATGGAAGGGAAGGTAAAAAAATCGAGCTCATTGTTGAAGAAAACGAACAATATGCGGTCGTGAAGGTTGTCAATTATGGGAAAGCGATTCCGGCAAACGCCATTCCTCATATTTTTAATCGATTATACCGAGCGGAGAAGTCAAGGTCGGATGAAACCGGCGGTACCGGATTAGGTCTTGCGATTGCCAAAGGAATCGTTGAATTGCACCAAGGGGAAATAACCGTATCAAGTAATGAGACGGAAACGATTTTTCAAGTTCACTTGCCACTACCAATGGATCATTGAAGTTTTAGTGAACCAATACATGCGTTTTTTCATTAATAATTCTTAAGGTTTTCTTTAGGTTTAATTTCATTTCTCTTTAGAAATAATGGCTATATTGGGTCTATACCATTTTTCTAGGAGTGCTGTATTATATGAAAATAAAAAATATCATGTTTGTTGTGGCTGTCTGTATGGTCGTCGGTTTTGGAACCCATTTAAAAGATTGGATCAGCTCCCAAGACGATATACCCAAAAATAGCTTATTAGAATCGATGAACTCAAGCCCTTCCATTAAGGGCAAAGCGGCATTGTTGCTAGATTTAGATTCAGGTAAGGTTATCTATGCAAAAAACGATAACAAGAGGCTTTTTCCCGCGAGTACAACGAAAATCTTAACCGCATTATTAGCGGTTCAATATGGAAATTTAAATGATCAAATTACTGTTGGCAAGGAAATAAACTTAAAAACAGCAGAAGAAAGCTCCGCGTATCTTTATGAAGGGCAAGTTCTCACGCTAAGGGAATTACTAGCCGGACTAATGCTGCCATCAGGTAATGATGCTGCCAGAACGATAGCCATTTACACAGCAAAAAACCAAATGGGTAACCCTCATGTTTCAGAAAAAAAAGCATTAGACTATTTCGTTGCGATGATGAACAAAAAGGCTAAAGAAGTTGGAGCAACAGACTCTCACTTCATGAATCCTCATGGGCTGCATCACCCCAATCATTATTCCACCGCCCATGATTTGGCGATAATCGCAAGAGAGGCTATGAAAAATCCTCATTTTAAAGAAGTGGTAAGTAGTAAAATCTATTCTGATAAGGTCATAACGTTTCAAAATAGAAATAAGCTTCTCGATTCAAGCAGCCCGTTTTATTTTGAAGGAGCCAATGGAATTAAGACAGGTTTTACCGATGAAGCAGGCTATTGCCTCGTATCCTCTGCCGAACGAAATGGGAAAAAATTAATTGCAGTCGTTTTAAATTCTACCGAAAACAGCGTTTGGAACGACTCTATCACGTTATTGGCGAACGGATTTACTGCCGAATATGTGAAAAAATAGTGGTGCTCCAAATCAAGTGCTTCGATAAAAACAGGAAGATAAGCTAAAATTGAGGAAAAATATTGTCATAATCCAGCCCCTAAAAAATAATAGCTTAATTTTTCCCAATGCCAAATATGAATCAGGCGTTGGGATTTTTTAATTTGGCGGCATAAAAACCTCCGGTGCCTGACACCCTATCAGTCTCTTTTTTCCCAATTATGCAGATAGCTTTACCATGATATGATATATTTTGAAAATTGCAATAAAAATATATCTTTGGGAGGCTGAGAAAGAGATGAAGAAGCGAACGTCACTTGTTTTGGCATTGGGATTAACGATGGGGACTGTGTTACCGATTTCGGCTGCGGCCAAATCAATTTCGGGCACTGTTACGGTTACCAAGGAAGCGAAGTTGTTTGGGAAGGATGCCAAGGTGAATTGGAAAAATGGACAAGCTGTCCCATCCTTCGTCCATGGGAAATTATCTACTAAAGCTCATAAGAATAAGGATTCTATTAAACAGTTTTTAAAAGAAAATAAAGAACTCTATCAATTAGATGCTGATAAAGATTTGACCTTGCTCGATGTAGAAACGGACGAGCTTGGCAGTACTCACTATAATTTTGTCCAGTCAGTCCAGGGAATTCCGGTGGATGGCGCGAAATTTAAGGTCCATACCGATAAAAATGGCATGATTACGGTTGTGAACGGAGACGTGTTTCCGGAAGCAGCTTCTTATTTTAAAGGAAAGCTGAAAGCGCAAGTTGCTCAGGATGGTGCTCTTGATAAGGCGTGGAAATCAATTCATGTAACCAAAGCGGAAACAGAAACCAACGCCGAATCGGGCCCAGATGGGAATAAGTTTGAAGATACGGTCGAAAAAGCAGACCTGGTGGTTTATAAAAAAGACAATGACTTCTACCTAGCCTATAAAACAACTCTCCAATTTATTCAACCATACCCGGCAAACTGGGTCGTATATATAGATGCTGTAAATGGCAATGTCCTAGATTCCTATAATGCTGTGAATGATGCAGGCAGCGGAGTTGGCGTCTTGGGAGACACAAAACAACTTAATACCTATTTATCAAGCGGCACCTACTATTTGTATGATACGACCAAAGCAATGACGGGTGTGATTGAAACAAGAACGGCAGCAAATTCAACCTCATTACCTGGTAATTATTCCGTCGACCCTGATAATAATTTTAATGCTACCTCACAAAGAGCCGATGTCGATGCCCATTACTATGCGGGTGTTGTCTATGACTATTTTAAAAACACACATAATCGAAACAGCTTTGACAATAGGGGCGCAACGATTCGCTCAACGGTACACTACAGCAGAAATTACAACAATGCCTTCTGGAACGGCGCGCAAATGGTGTATGGCGACGGCGATGGAACAACATTTAGAGCATTATCCGGTGCCCTAGATGTAGTTGCCCATGAATTAACGCATGCGGTAACAGAAAGAACTGCGGGATTAGAGTATCAAAATCAGTCCGGAGCATTAAATGAATCGATTTCTGATACGTTCGGGGTATTCCTAGATAAAAAGAATTATTTGATTGGTGAAGATGTGTATACGCCGAATAAAGCTGGCGATGCTCTGCGCAGCTTATCTGACCCCGGCCTTTATGGTCAGCCGGATCATATGAGTAAATATGTAAATACGACTTCTGATAACGGCGGCGTCCACACAAACAGTGGGATTCCAAACAAGGCTGCCTATTTAACAATTTCCAAGCTGGGAACGTCTATAGCGGAGAAAATCTATTACCGAGCCTTAACGGTTTATCTATCACCAAAGAGTAACTTTAAAGATGCTCGCAGCTCCCTTCTTGCGGCAGCTGCAGACTTATACGGATCAGGCAGCACCCAATACAACGCAGTAGCCTCGGCTTGGACACAGGTTGGAGTAAACTAATCTTAAACGTAAGCCATCACAAATTGTGGCAGCTGACATTTTCTTGAAATTGGTGCCTGACACCAAAAATACTATGGCGGTAGTAGAAAGGGTGTCAGGCACCAAAAAAGAGGCAAAAAAAATAGATTGGTGCATTCACCAATCCAAAATGGGAAGTTTTAAGAAATGAGCTCAATGAACTTATTTCCTAATTAAGTTACCTTTATCATAAGAAATACTTGTGTAGAACTTAGGGGGAAGTTGTGTGGAAGTTATGAAGATTAATATTTAAAGGCAAAAAAATAGATTGGTGTCAGGCACCAATCAAATTATGGGAAGTTTTAAGAAATGAGCTCTTCGAACCATTTCTTAATTAAGTTACCTTTATATTAAAATAAACATGTGTTGAACTTATAGGGAAGTTATGTGGAAGTTGTGAAGATTCCCTTATGACGGTCTGCGCCCGGTCAACACGACTTCCGCCATAAAAGGGGAGTACGTCTTCAATATTTCAGCTGATTCCTCAGCTAATACCCCGCCTAGATAGTGATGCAATCGTTTATTTATGTAGTCATTTGAATCGATGAAATGTGCAATATCCAGATATTTATCCTCTACTGCAAAAACAACATTTTGGATATTTCCCACAATTAGCGTAGATAAGCACATCATACAAGGTTCAACCGTTGTATAAAGAATACATTCCCGCGCATGTTTCCGTAAATACGAAGCACATCGATTCATCGCATTGATTTCAGCGTGCTCAAGCTCGCTGTCCATTGTATTAATTCTGTTTGACCCCCTAGATATGATGATGCCGTTATGGACAATAACCGCACCGATTGGCCGGTCGCCACGTTTTCCGGCATCTTCCGCTTCTTTTAAAGCTTCCTGCATAAAAAATTCATGGCCGTATTCATGAAAATTTGTTATCAATAGTTCCCCCACCTTATTATTTTTCTATAATATAAAAATATCAGATATTTTAAAAAATAGAAGTAATAGATTAAAAAAAAGTGAGAAATTATTCTAGTACTACTTTAAATGTTATGGAAATTGTGGACGAGAATCTATTCCTTATTGAATGTGGACACTTACACTATTTGGGAACCATTTGAGGAGGAGAGAAAAATGCTAAGGCAATTAGGCAATTACGATGCACAAGGTTATCATCACGGGCATGGTGGGTATTATCCAGGGCATGGATACCACCATGGGCATGGCGGATACTATCCAGGACATGGGTATCATCATGGACATGGCGGATATTATCCTACACAAGTAGGCTACCATCATGGCCACACCGGTTATTATCCAGGCTATGGCGTTCACCATGGTCACACTGGATATTATCCAGGCTATGGCGTTCACCATGGTCATACCGGTTATTATCCAGGCTATGGCGTTCACCATGGCCATACCGGTTATTATCCTGGTCATGGCATTCACCATGGGCACGGTACAATCAATCCCAGTCAAAGATAATTACCTCAAACTCTAACAATAGTATTCCTGATGGATACAAACAGCCCTTCTCAATTTGAGGAGGGTTTATTTTTGGAAAATAAAAAAGAACCGTTGGTGATCCAAAGTGGGAACAGTTTATCCTTCTTGGCTGCCGGTTGTTTGGGATCATAGATTGAGGATGGTATATCGGATTCTCGTGCGATCCTCCTAATAATATCCAGAAAATGTCGTAAGTTTTGTAAAATGTGTAGTAAGTGTCTGGAAATATGTCGTAAGTACTTAAAAATATGTAGTAAGTATCAGGAGATTGTGAGAATTTCCATATAATATCCAGGAAATGTTGTAAGTATTGTAAAATGTGTAGTAAGTGGCCGGAAACATGTCGTAAGTGCTTAAAAATATGTAGTAAGTATCAGGATATTGTGAGAATTCCTAAATAATATCCAGGAAATGTCGTAAGTGCTTAAAAATATGTAGTAAGTATCAGGAAATCGTGTGAATTTCTAAATAATATCCAGGAAATGTCGTATGTTTCATAAAATATGTAGTAAGTGTCCGGAAACTTGTCGTAAGCGCACAAAAATATTTCGTAAATGCTCACATTTTAGCCTTTATCGAAACCCTTTAGGAGGAGACCATATTTTTTTATTAAATTTCAAAACTTTTTTTCTACTAAATGGTCTAATATGTAGTACAACAGGGGTGTGAGGGGGATGAGGGATTGAACGCGGGTGAGCAATTGGTGAAAGAAGCAATCAAAGGTGATGATTCTGCATTTTTGCAGCTGATTCAGCTATACAAAATAGATTTATATAAAACGGCTCTTTCCTTTTTAAGGAGTGAGGAAGAGGCGCTGGAGGCGATTCAGGAAGTTACCTATCGTGCCTATAAGAGTATTCGAACCGTTAGGGATGCTTCATATTTCAAAACATGGCTGATTCGAATCATGATTAATTACTGCAATGATCAATTGAAAACGAAAAAGCGAGTAGTATTAAATGAAGAAATCCTAAGCCAGCAAGGCACAACCGAGAACTATAACGAAATGGAGCTAAAAGATGCGATGCTTGGCTTGGATGAGCGCTCCCGTGAAATCATAACGTTGAAGTATTTTCAGGATATGAAAATAAAGGATATTGCCCTTACACTTCAATGTCCGGAAGGTACGGTCAAGACGTGGCTGAACAAAGCGTTGAAGGCACTCCGGGATAAACTAGAGGGAAATGGCGGTGATCTCCATGTATGAAAAAGAAGAAGAGCAATTAAAAAATTTGTATGATAACATCCAAGTTCCGCTGGATTCATTGGATGAGGCTATTTTTGCAGGATTTCAAAAGGCTAAATCAGAACAGAAACGGAAACCTCGCCGAAAAAGATGGGCGTTTACGCTGGCTACTGCCGCAATCATATTGCTTGGATTTTTTACATCGATACGCCTTTCACCGGCATTCGCGAATTATATTACCGTCATTCCCGGAATGGAAAAGTTGGTCGACCTCATCCGGGATGATAAAGGAAAGCTCCTGGCGGTTGAAAATGATTACTATGAAAAAATCGATGTATCTCAGGAAAAAAGCGGTATAAAGCTTACCATAGATGGTGCGATTGCCGATGAGAATGGATTGGTTTTATTTTATACAATTGAATCCAAAGAAAAGCAGAAAGAGCTGCGAAATGTGAATGTTCGCTTAGAAAGTTTAGATGGGAAAAAGCTTGATATCGGTACAATTTCAATGGGGAGTTCTCTCTATAATGGAGAAACATCCCAAAGTGACATGTTTGAATTTTATTTTCAATCACCTTTAGCGGCGAAGAAATTTGAATTAAGTGTAAGCGTAGAAGGGACAAATCTCAAAGAAGAATTTACCCTAAAATTTGATCTTACAAAAGAAATCCAAAAGAAAAAGTCTTACACTTTAAATAAAACCGTTACAATCGAAGGACAAAAGATAAAGTTTTTAAAGGCAGATATTTATCCGCTAAGGGCAGCTATCCATGTTAAAATGGATCCTCATAACTCCAAAAGAATTCTAAGTTTCGAGGATCTAAGGCTTGTCGATGAAAATGGAGAAACGTGGAATAAAATTAGCAACGGGGTTGTATCAAGTAACATTTCACCCGACGAGTTTATCCTTTACTTACAAAGCAACTACTTCCGGGAGCCGAAAAAGCTGTACCTAGTTCTCAACAAACTTCAGGCTATTGATAAGGATGAAGTAAATGTTGTCGTGGATCCAAAGAAACTCCAAATCCTGAAACAGCCAAAAGGGGACCATCTAAGTGATTTACGAGTAGCAGACAACTACCTAATCTTCAATTTTCATACAGAAAAGGAGTTTCGTTACTTCCTTTTTTCGGAAATTAAGGATGGGAATGGCGAGCGAATAGAATCTGGTTCAAGCTATAAGAGTGGAGGGAATGAGCAGCTGAACGCTGAAATTGGTGTTTACATTCCAGACCTAGAAAAACAAACGGGTCCCATTTCCCTTGGACTTACTGCCTATCCGTCATGGATAAAGGGGAATGAAAAAATAAAGATTAAATAAATGAAAAGGTGCCTGACACCCTCACTCCTGGGTGTCAGGCACCTTTTTTATCAGAAATATTAATAAATGACTGAATCTTCCTACTTTGGTAAAATTGAATTATATAGGTAATGGTAAATTCATTCCCACATTCCACATAGAAAAACCACTATCAAAATAGCCTCTTGTTATTACACCGAGAAAATTCCATCCTATCTTGAATTGCTGAACCATCAAGAATTGAACAGCGTAATAATCATAAAAATGAAAGAAAACCAAAAGGAGCCAATGAAAATGAAATCCAACCTACAACCGCATATCAGAATCAGCAATGAGCATGAGATTCAATACGCTTTACTGCCGGGAGACCCAGGCCGCGTCGATGAAGTAGCCAAATTTTTAAATCAGCCTGAAGTGCTCGCTTACAACCGAGAATACAAAACGATAAAAGGTTTCTATAAAGGAATCCCTGTTTTAGTTACTTCCACAGGGATTGGCGGGGTCTCTGCTGGAATTGCTGTCGAAGAGTTAAAGAATATCGGCATAAAAGTAATGATTCGAATCGGAAGCTGCGGCGCCTTACAGCCGCATTTGCGTTTGGGGGACCTGGTAATTGCCTCCGGTGCCGTCAGAAATGACGGTGCCTCCTATTCTTATATTAACAAAGCTTATCCCGCGATACCGGACCCAGAAATGCTTTTTCATGTGATGACCGCAGCAAAAAAGAACGATGCAAAAAATTATACAGGTATTGTCAGATGTCATGACAGCTTTTATACTGATAAAGAACAAGATATCGACAAGTACTGGTCAGAGAAAGGAATTCTCGCTTCAGATATGGAAACAGCTGCAGTATTTGTGATTGGCGGCTTACGCGGCATTAAGACCGCATCTATTTTAAATGTCGTTGTCGAAAAAGAGGGGGATTTGGAAGGAGGAATCAATGCTTATATTGATGAGAAAAACAAAAGTAAACGAGGAGAAGAGCTTGAAATCCTCACCGCACTTGAAGCAATTGTTTCCTATGATTCTACTTTGTAAAAAATAAAAGGGGGTTTTTTTCAATGAAAAAACAAAGCATGTGGTCGTTACGCTTATCCACAGCCGCACTCGTTCTGATTCCGGTTGCAGTAGGTGTTAACTATATTGGTAAATTACTTGCAGCATTGCTGAAGCTGCCGTTATGGTTAGATTCCATCGGTACCGTCTTAGCAGCCATGCTTGGTGGTCCAATTGTCGGCGCGTTAGCAGGCGCCATTAATAATATTATTTACGGCTTCACCGATCCTGTCTCCTTTGTCTATGCGATTACTAGTATGGCAATTGGTGTGGCAGTCGGGATTCTTTTTTACAAAGGCTTTATTTCCAACTGGGGTAAAGCGGTGGTCGCTGGGGTGATTATTGGGCTTGTGGCAACAATTGTTTCAACACCAATCAATATCGGATTCTGGGGCGGGCAGACAGGAAACGTTTGGGGCGATGCTTTATTTACTTTTGTACTAGCCAAAACCGATTCTACTTGGCTTGCCTCTCTGCTTGACGAAATTGTCGTCGATATCCCTGATAAAATCGTTGTGGTTCTTGTCAGCTATGGTATTTTCAAAGGATTACCACAAAATGTCGTCCAATTATACACTAACAACCAGAAAATAGAGACTCTTGATTAACCGCTTCTTATGAAAAGGGCGAAGCGTCGCTATGAATGTTTTTGAAAGTCTTTTGTTGAAAAGAAAGCCGGTGACAGTTCGTGAAATCGATTAGCTTATATGAGGAAAAAGCTTCTTTTGTCCATGATGTTGATCCAATTACTAAGCTCTGGTACATTCCTTTTGCCATTTTGATTCCTATTATTCTACCATCATTCACAATTTCGTTTCTTTTTATTGGGCTTAGCCTTGCGTTATTGCTCGCGGCAAAGGTGATCAGAAAAACAATCCCCATTTTTGGCTTTGTTTTTCTGATCCTGATTACGGTCGTCCTTATCCAGGGAATGTTTAAACCGGAAAATGAAACGGTGCTTTTTCAAATCGGGCCGCTAACGATGTACAAAGAAGGGCTGCTCTTTGCCTTAACCATCACGCTTAGGGTCATCAATATTATTGGCGCCTTCATGATTCTTGTTCTGACAACGAAACCATCGGATCTTGTTGAAGCCTTGGTGCGAAAGGGAATGTCACCGCGAATCGGCTATGTGATTGTTTCTGTTTTTCAAATCATCCCCGAGATGATGGCGACAATGAGCACGATTACCGATGCACAACGGGCGAGAGGGATGGAGACAGAAGGGAAATTGCTGGTCAGGATCAAAGCATTTATACCATTACTGGGACCTGTCGTGCTTGGGTCGCTGATCAATACAAAGGAAAGAGCGATGGCCTTGGAAGTGCGTGGCTTTAACTCTCAGACTACGAAAACCTATTTGCATGAAGAAAAAACGTATCAGTTTAGCAAGGTCCTGCAGATTGGAATGTTGGTGCTAACAGTGGCGGCCGTCGCTTGGAGGATATTTTTATGAAAAAAATAGTGGTCGAAGGTCTTAAATATAAATATCCATTAGCGGAATCGCTCGCTCTTAATGACGTGACTTTCGATATAAACCAAGGGGAATTTATCGGCATCATTGGGAAAAATTTAGCCGGTAAATCGACGTTATGCCAAGCGCTTGTTGGCCTCGTTCCTCATTTTTATAAAGGGGCTTACGGCGGAAAAGTGATTGTCGACGGGCTGGAAGTTAAGCATCATTCGATTGCTGATATTTCGTTAAAGGTCGGGATGGTGTTTCAAAATCCATTTACGCAGGTGACGGGCTCGAAGATGACGGTTTATGAGGAAATTGCCTTTGGACTTGAGAATATAGGAATCTCCCGGACTGAAATCATTGAACGGATTGATTCCGTGCTTGATTTGTTAAACATTGAGCAGGTAAAGGACCATAATCCCTTTGACTTATCTGGCGGACAAATGCAGCGGATGGCGATTGCGAGTATCATCGCAATGAAACCGGATATTCTTGTGTTGGACGAACCAACATCCCAGTTGGATCCAGTAGGTTCCGAGGAAGTGTTTCAGGCGATTCAAAGCCTAAGTAAGCATGGAATAACGGTCATTCTAGCTGAACATAAAATGGAGAAGGTTGCCCAGTATTGCGACAGAGTCTTACTGCTTAATAACGGAAAAGTTGTAGAGTTTGATACGCCGGGAAAAGTTTTTTCAAGAGAAGACCTGGAGGAAATGGGCGTAATTGCACCCGTATATACAAGGGTGTGTAAGGCGTTGGGTGTTAAGAAAGCGGGTACGGATGAGTATCCTGTTACTCTTGAAGAGGCTGAAAAGGTTTTAAGGGGGAATGGGGCATGATCAAGGTAGCCAATCTTTCTTTTTCCTATACTAAGGAAACTCCTGTGCTCTCCGGGATTAACCTCGAGTTTGACCGGCGCTCTACCGCCATCATTGGTCAAAACGGGGCTGGAAAGACAACATTTGTGAAGCTGCTGAAAGGCTTGCTTAAAGCAGATGAAGGGGAAATTCTGATTCATGATCACGATGTAAACAGGAAAACTGCCGCCCAACTGGCAAGAACGATTGGGCTTGTTTTTCAAAATCCGAACGATCAGATTTTTAAACGAACGGTTTTGGATGAAGTAATGTTCGGTCCGCTGAATATTAAAATGGATAAGCATCAGGCAAAGCAAAATGCCATCCAGGCATTAAAAATGGTAGATCTCGACGATAAACTGGAGATTAATCCACATGATTTGAGCTTATCAGAAAAAAAGCTCCTCTGTATCGCATCGGTTGTTGCAATGGATACGAATATTATTATTTTCGACGAGCCGACGATTGCTCAGGACTATGACGGCAAGGAAAAAATCCGGCAAATCATCCAAACCTTAAAGGATAAAAATAAACTAGTGATGACGATTATTCATGATATGGATTTCGTTGCCGAGAATTTTGAACGGACGATTGTGTTTACGGAAGGAAAAGTTCTTCTTGATGGGGACACAAGATATGTGTTTTCACAAAAGGAACTTTTGGAAAAAGCCTGCGTCGAAGCTCCAGGAATTACAAAGTTGGCGGAAAAACTCGGGTTTAAGGACACCGTGTTAACCGTTGAGGAGTTTATTAACATGAACCAAACCTGCGGCCCGCCACGCTGATTTGTGGCGGGTTTTTGTTATGGTGATATCTCCCAGTGTGTGAAGGCGTGAAAATTGTAGGGAAAGGACCTTCTTTAGTGTTATGATTGTGATATTGTGTTTTAAACGCAAATCACTATCCTGTTGTCTATGTTTTTCTACTAGACTGATAGGATTAATAACATAGATGGGATGAACCGATGAATACTGAAATCTGTTTAAAAGTAAAATCGAATTTTGTAAATAAGCTAAAAAGCGGCTATCCACTTATTTCTAAGGAAGCCATTATCAATGTGAATGATACAGTAAAAGAGGGTTCCGTCATTAAGTTGGTCGATGAAAGGAATCGCTTCATTGGCAAAGGCTATTATGGCAAACAAAATAAGGGACTTGGCTGGGTGCAGAGTAGAAAAGAAAATGTCTCTATTGATCAGAACTTTTTTAAGAAAAAGCTTAAAGAAGCGATTAAAGATAGAGAATCATTTTATAAAAATACGGAAACAACGGCGTTTCGGGTATTTAATGGTGAAGGTGATGGAATCGGCGGATTGACAATTGATTACTTTGCTGGTTATTATTTGTTAACCTGGTACAGCGTGGGTATTTATCACTTTCGGGAATATATCATTCAGGCCTTACAGGAACTGGTGGAATTTAAAGCTATTTATCAGAAAAAGCGATTTGATATCGCAGGTAAATATATTGAAGAAGATTACTTCGTCGCCGGTGAAAGAGGGCAGTTTCCGATTATAATTAAAGAAAATGGCGTCAATTTTGCCGTTTATTTGAATGAAAGTGCGATGGTCGGAGTGTTTTTAGATCAACGGGATGTAAGGCGAACGATTCGGGATTCGTACGCTAATGGTAAGACAGTATTAAATACATTCTCCTATACTGGGGCCTTTTCCGTTTTTGCGGCATTAGGCGGAGCAACAAAAACGACAAGTGTGGATCTGGCTAATCGAAGCAGGGGAAAAACAATTGAGCAATTTACTGTAAATGACATTGACCATAAAACGCAAGGTATTATTGTGGAAGATGTATTTAATTATTTTAAATATGCGGCGAAAAAACAGTTGAAGTTTGATGTGGTCATCCTCGATCCCCCAAGCTTTGCACGGTCTAAGAAATTTGTCTTTAGTGCGGAAAAGGACTATACGAATCTTTTAAAAGAAGCGATTGCGATTACAGAGGATAACGGGACGATTGTTGCCTCCACCAACTGCAGTACCTTTGGAATGGAAAAGTTCAAGGGCTTTATCGAGACAGCCTTTAACGAAACTGGCCAACGCTACAAACTATTAGAACAATTTTCACTACCCGCAGATTTCAAAACCATCAAAGAATTTCCCGAAGGAAACTATTTGAAAGTTGTATTTATAAAGAAAATGAAATAAGCAAAGGTGTCAGGCACCATGTGAAAAATTCACATGGTGCCTGACACCTTTTTCTATTTTTTAGGGTGTTGTACAAAGCATTTTTGCCATATAATAGAGGGTAGGGTGTTCACAATATTGTTGGAATTGTACTGTAATTAGGGTTGATATAGGGAAAATGAACATATAAAAGAGAATGTTTTTGGGAGGAGAAAGAAATGATTAGAGCGGCTGCTGCGGGTGTTATTGGTTTTATCCTTATTTTTATCGAATCGATGATTGTGATGAAGTTAAAAGGTTACGCGACGATTGAGTTTGGCGGCTTAACTCCATTCATCAACGTCTGGGCAATGAATTTCTTTTTCGTCTTTGCCATCCTCACACAGGTGAACAATTGGTATATGAACAAGGAAAGTTTAAAAGAAGATAATAGCTTTTAAACAAATGGACTTTTGATTGAGAAGAGGGACTTCCACTTATTTGTGGAAGTCCCTCTTTGCTTATAATTAATTAGGTGTACAGTCTAAATGACCAGTGTCCGCGCTGGGTGGACAAATGTCCACGAGTGGTGCCTGACACCATTAAATGAAACCATTGAAATGACACCATTGATCACCCATTAAGTGTCACTACTTACTATTTTTTCATTGCCTCAAAATGAACAGCAATTTTTGCGCCAACTACGGCGTTGTTATAAACTAGTTCGATGTTGGATTCTAGGCTTTTTCCGCCAGTTAGTTCTTTAACTTTTCCTAATAGGAATGGAGTTACATCCTTACCAGCGATGTGTTTCTCTTCTGCTTCCTTCAATGCTGTCTCAATGACATCAGTGATTGTCTTTTCATCCATAGCATGTTCTTCAGGAATCGGATTAGCGATGACTGCTCCGCCTTTCAGATTTAAATCCCATTTTGTTTTTAAAGTAGCAGCTACAGTTTCTACATCGTCTGCACGGAAGTTAACTGGGAATTGGCTTGTTCTTGTATAGAAGGCAGGAAGGACATCTGTTTGATAGCCAATTACCGGTACGCCTTTAGTTTCAAGATACTCCATTGTTAACCCTAAATCTAAAATCGATTTCGCTCCGGCGCAAATGACTGCTACGTTTGTTTGGGCTAATTCTTCTAAATCAGCGGAAATATCCATTGTTGTTTCAGCTCCACGGTGTGCACCGCCAATTCCACCGGTAACAAAGATATTAATTCCAGCTAATTCTGCACAAATCATCGTCGCGGCAACGGTTGTTGCGCCTTTTTTCTTGGTTGCAATCAAGTAAGCTAAATCACGACGTGAAGCCTTTGCAACATCGGAACTCTTTCCAAACATTTCAAGCTCTTCATCTGATAAACCAATTTTAATTTGTCCATCTAAAATCGCAATTGTTGCCGGAACCGCGCCGTTATCGCGAATAATTTGTTCAACCTTACGAGCTGTTTCCACGTTTTGCGGATATGGCATGCCGTGAGAAATAATAGTTGATTCTAGAGCTACTACCGGTTTTCCTTGTTCTTTCGCTGCACGTACTTCTTCTGCTAATGTAATATACTGTTTCATGATAATTCCTCCATGTCTTTTTGTAGTTGAGTTGGTGATAAATCCTGGCGAACAGTGTAGGCGGATTGCAATGTCTTAGAAGCATTGACAGTGCCTGCTTTGGCAATATCGGTCAATTTATGACCTTCAAGCCACGAGTAAATGACAGCAGAGGAAAATGCGTCTCCAGCTCCTGTGACATCAACAATTTCTTTTGTTTCAATCGAAGGAATATGAAAAATCCCTTCTTCTTTATTTCCAATCATGGCGCCTTTTTTTCCATTGGTAATTACTACATTGGCGATACCGAGTGAAAGCCATTTTTCTAGTGCTTGTCTCCACTCGTCTTCTGTTTTGATTTCGCAATTTAAATACGTTTCTGACTCATCGCGGTTGGTAATTAACCAGGTCACTCCATCTAGATCAGCAGGCAGCCTGCTCATTTTCGGAGATGAAACCGGTATCAAAACAATCGGTCGTTCATGGATTTTGGCAAAATTGCATAAATACTGCAATGTTTCCTTCGGGCAATTAAGATCTGCCATGATACATTTTGCCCGACTCAATAAAACATCCTGTTTACGGAGTAAGTCAGGTGTGATCTCCTCATAGACTTCCATATCGGCAAGCGCGATGATTAATTCTCCATCAGTATCAAGTACCGCTGTGTAGGATCCAGTTGACATTCCTGGGATTTGCGCCACTTGATCTAGGTTCATATATAGTGATGACGATTCGGCAATGAATGACCAATCGCTGTCTGCTCCACTGGTTGTTAATAATGTTACTTTGGCACCAAGGCGTCCAAGATTTTCGGCGATGTTCCGAGCAACTCCTCCAACACTTTGCGATGATTGAATCGGGTTGGAAGTGCCAAGCTGCGCTTTCGCTTTCACATGGAATTTTCGATCTATATTGGCTCCGCCAATACAAATGACCTGCTGGGACTCATTTAATACGTAAGCTCTGCCTATAATATGCCCTTTTCTAGTTAAGCCAGAAATAATATTGGCAATCGAAGGTCGAGATAATCCTAAGATTTCTGCAAGCTCCTGTTGTGAAATATAGGGGTTCTTACGAATCAAATCGAAAATCAATTGTTCCTTTTCGGTCAATTTTTCGAAATTTTTTTCAGCCACAAATTCACCACCTAAACATTTGTTTATTTAATAAACTTATGTTCATAGTATACTCCTGACAAAATCAAAGGTCAACCATCATTTTTTAACTTAGCCTAAAAATTCTTAACCAATTCATGAACAGAAAGAAAAAAGCGCCTCAATCTTCGAATTCCTGAAGACTAGGGCGCTTTCGCTTTTCTTATTTCCGATGCATTTTAAATTGCAAAAACAGCTCGTTGTAATAGGCTAGGTTCTTTTTACCAAGGTTTTTGTATACTTCTAGCTTTTCCGTTAGTTCTGGTGATGGATAGAACCGTTCATCCTCGACTACTTCTTTTGGCATGTATTTTAAAGCGCTCTTGTTAGGTGTCGAATAGCCGACGTAATCGGTATTTTGGGCGGCAACCTTTGGATCAAGCATGAAGTTAATAAATTTATGAGCTGCCTCGACGTTTTTCGCAGTTTTCGGGATGACCATATTATCGAACCAAAGGTTAGAGCCTTCCTTCGGCACCACATAGTCCAAATCCTCATTCTCTGACATGATTTCCGAAGCATCTCCTGACCAAACTAGCCCGACGGATGCCTCTTGATTGGCGAGGAGCATCTTGATTTCATCGCCGACAATCGCTTTAATATTCGGGGTGAGTTTGTCGAGCTTTTCCTTTGCCTCAAGTAAATGCTGTTTGTTTGTATCATTCAACGAATAGCCTAAACTGTTAAGACCCATGCCGATTACTTCACGGGCACCATCGGTTAATAAGATTTCATTTTTCAAATCAGAATCCCAAAGGTCATTCCAGCTGGTAATTTCCTTGCCGTGGAGCATCTTTGGATTATAAACGATGCCGACGGTCCCCCAGAAATATGGGATGGAATATTTATTCTCCGGGTCAAACGGCAAATCCATAAACCGTTTATCAATATGTTTTAAGTTGGGCAGTTTCGAATGATCCAATGGGAGGAGTAAATCCTCATGACGCATTTTATCAATCATATATTCAGATGGAACGGCGATATCATAATTCGTACCGCCCTGCTCAATTTTGGTCATCATCGCCTCATTTGAATCAAATGTTTCATAGATGACTTTAATACCGGTTTCTTTTTCAAACTTCTTGATTAAATCCGGATCAATATAGTCGCCCCAGTTAAAAACAGTCACCGTATTGCCGCCGGAATACCCCTGCGAAGCATTCAAACTAGAAATCATATATAGAAGCACGGCCGAGACAACAGCAATGAACAGAAAAAAACGGACAAGTTTGTTCATCGTTTACGTACCCCCATTCCATTAGGCTTGTTGCGCTGGGTAATAAAGTAATAAATCACCACTAGCAGCAAGGTAAATAGGAACAGCAGGGCGGACAGGGCATTAATATTTAGGGAAATTCCCCGGCGCGCTAAGGAATAAATCTCAACTGATAGTGTAGAAAAACCATTCCCAGTTACAAAAAAAGTCACCGCAAAATCATCTAATGAGTACGTTAACGCCATAAAGAAGCCGGCAAAAATTCCTGGTGTAATAAACGGGATAATCACCTTTGTCATAACGTTCCAGCTGCTCGCGCCTAAGTCGCGGGCGGCATCAATCAACGTAGGACTCATTTCCATTAATTTTGGCAATACCATCAAGACGACAATCGGAATGCTAAAAGCAATATGGGATAGCAAAACGGAATAAAAGCCAAGTTTCAGCCCGGCCATCGTGAACAAAATTAAGAACGAAGCGCCAATAATAACATCTGGGCTGACGATCAACACATTGTTTAATGATAATAAAGTATTTTTTGTTTGCCTTTTTTTCGCCTGATGAATCGCCAAAGCTCCAAGCACACCAATGATGGTAGAGAAGAGTGCGGATAAAAAAGCAATCACGATTGTATTTAAAACGATAATCAACAGTCTCGTATCTTGAAAAAGCTCGCGATACCACTCTAATGAAAAGCCCTTAAAACTATACATCGTTTCTCCACTGTTAAAGGAGAAGATGACGAGGAAGAAAATCGGTGCATACAGGATAAAAAAGATGACCGCAAGAAATATTTTTGATAAAGGGGTTATTTTTTTATCCAATCTACACACCTCGCTTTCGGGTACCAGTAACGACCATAATCAGCACCATAATAATAATTAAAAAGACCGCAATCGTTGAGCCCATACCCCAGTCCTGTGTAACGAGAAAGTGCTGCTCAATCGATGTCCCAAGTGTAATCACGCGGTTGCCGGCGATTAATCTCGTTAACATAAACAAAGAAAGCGCAGGAATGAATGTTACCTGACACCCAGATTTTACTCCATCAATCGTTAATGGAAAAATAACTCTGCGGAACGTCGTCCATTTTGATGCCCCTAAGTCACTGGCTGCATCGATAAAGGTTGGATTCAATTCATTTAAAGCGTTAAAAATCGGCAGAATCATGAAAGGGATAAAAATATAAACCGATACAAACACAAAGCTGAAATCAGTAAATAAAATTTGCCTTGATCCAATCCCAATCATTTTTAAAAAGCTGTTTGCAGCGCCATACGTTCCAAAAATACCGATGAAGGCATAGGCTTTTAACAATAAATTTATCCATGACGGTACAATAATTAATAACAGCCATAATTGTTTATGCCTGGTTTTTGTAAGTAAATATGCCGTTGGGTAGGCAACCAGCAATGAAATGGCCGTGATTAAAAACGCGTACCAAAACGAGCTGAGCGTCATTTTTAAGTAAACGGGTGTGAAAAACTTTTGATAATTGACGAACGAAAAATTCCCCTCAATATCAAAGAATGAATAGTAAAGAACAAGTAAAATCGGCACAATCACAAATAGAAGTATCCAAAGCAGATAAGGAATCCGGTAAAGACCGCTGGTTCGTTTATTTTCCATGGCGGTCCACATCAGCATAGGTTTCTAAACGGCGGTCGAATTCTTCCTCTGTTTCACCATGGCGCATAACATGAATCGCCTCTGGGTCAAAATAAAGCCCGATTTCACTGCCAACGGCTGCCTTCTTCGTGGAATGAACAAGCCATTCATTTCCATCCTTATCGTAGCAACTGATTTCATAATGAACCCCGCGGAACAGTTGGGAATCAACGCGGACCTGGAGCTTGCCCCGTTCCAACGTAGTGATTTCCAAATCCTCGGGACGGATAATAATTTCAACTGGTTCGTTCTCGTTAAAGCCTTTGTCGACGCATTCAAACTCTCTGCCGACAAATTCCACCCGATAATCTTGCAGCATTTTTCCATCAACAATATTCGATTCACCAATAAAGTCCGCAACAAAACGGTTAATCGGTTCGTCGTAAATATCAGTTGGTGTGCCGCTTTGCTGAATTTTCCCTTTATCGATGACAAAAATTTCATCGGACATCGCTAGTGCTTCCTCTTGATCGTGAGTTACGAAAATAAAGGTAATCCCCAGACGGCGTTGGAGCTCACGGAGTTCATATTGCATCTCGGTCCGCAGCTTTAAATCGAGAGCGGAAAGCGGCTCATCAAGAAGGATGACTTCCGGTTCGTTGACAATTGCCCGAGCGATGGCGACACGCTGACGCTGACCGCCGGACATTTCGCGGATTTCCCGGTTTTCATAGCCATTAAGGTTAACGAAGCTGAGCGCTTCCTTTACCTTCCGCTCTATTTCTGCATTTTTCATTTTTTTGATGCGTAATCCGAATGCCACGTTTTCAAAGACATTTAAATGTGGAAAAAGGGCGTAATCTTGAAAAACAGTATTTACCTGGCGCTTATTGGCCGGGATATCATTGATTTTTTTTTCGTTAAAATAAATTTCTCCCTTGGTGGGCTCGATAAAACCAGCGATTAACCTTAGAATCGTTGTCTTGCCGCATCCAGAGGGGCCAAGAAGCGTATAAAACTTTCCGCGCTCAATCTCAAAGCTTACATCGTCAAGAACTGGCGGATCGTTATCATATTGCTTGGTAACATTGTTAAATTGAATAATAGCAGCGTTTGTCATGGCAGCCACCTCCGTCTAAAAAAGTAACTTTCTCTTTATTGATTCGGGAACAATTATACAGGATGTGACTAAAAATTCAATATTTGTTTATATTTTAACCAATAACCTTAGTAATCCATTTTAAAAATAATTGTAAAAAGGTGGGGGGAATTTGTTGATTTAACTAATGTTATTAGTTATAATAAAACTAATGATAATAGTTAAGTGGAGATGATTCTTATGAGAATGATTAAAAATGGTTTTTTATATCAAGTGACATTCATGGCGAATATTTTTCCGGTAAATTGCTATTTGGTCGAAGAAGAGGACGGATTAACCTTGATTGATGCTGCACTTGGATTTTGTACAAAGGGGATTATAAAGGCGGCAGAAACAATCGGTAAGCCGATTACTAAAATTGTATTGACACATGCACATGAGGACCACGTCGGTGCTTTAGATTCGTTAAAGGACTTGCTGCCAGAGGTACCGGTTTATATTTCAATTCGAGACCATAGATTAATGAATGACGACCATTCTTTGGATCCACATGAGGAGCAAACGCCGATTAAAGGCGGTGTACCGAAAAAATTAAAAACGCGCGCGAATGTATTATTGAAAGAAGGTGACTTGATTGGCTCCTTGACAGCAATCGAAACGCCGGGACATACACCAGGTTCGCTGTCGTTTTTCGATTTGCGGACGAAGGCATTGATTGCTGGTGATGCCTTCCAGACAAGAGGCGGAATTGCAGTGGCGGGCGATATAAAGCCATGGTTCCCGTTCCCAGCCTTCGGCACATGGAGTAAAAAAACGGCGCTAGTGAGTGCAAAGAAACTAGTGGGCTATGAACCTAAGCTCCTTGCAGTAGGCCATGGAGAAATGATTGAGAATCCTGTGAAAGTTATGGAACAAGCGATTGAAAATATAGAACGGAAAATAGGATAAAGGAGTAGCTAAGAATGTCACCTAGACCAAAAATTGGACTTGATTTAACGACGATACTAGAAGCAGCAGGAGTCCTAGCCGATCAACTTGGTATTCATGAGGTTACACTGGCGAATCTTGCTAAGAAATTGGGGATTCGCCCTCCTTCATTATATAACCATTTTGACGGTTTGCCAGGGCTGAGAAAAAAGCTGGCGATCTATGGAATTGATATGCTTTACGGGGTTATGGCAGATGCAGCGATTGGGGTGTCAGGCACTGAAGCCGTACTAGCGGTTAGTAAAGCATATGTCAATTTTGCCCGGGAGCATCCGGGAATATATGAGGCAACTTTGCTGGCACCGGACCCAGAGGATGTTGATGTGCAGCAGGCAGGTGCAAAAATCGTGGACCTGTCCGTCCGTATTTTGCAGACTTATCATTTAGAGGGTGATAGAGCCTTACATGCGGTCCGGGGATTGCGCAGCATTTTACATGGATTTTCTTCGTTGGAACAAAGGGGCGGCTTCAAGATGGCGCTGGATTTGGATGAAAGCTTGTTGATTATTATTAAGGCGTTTCTTGCAGGGATAGCTGGCGATTCTCCAACAAAGCCTTAATGAAATTACACAAGATGTGCTTAAAATATAAATGTTTGTTTTATTTCCAAAAAACAGCCTCTCTTCTCGTGATGAGAAGGAGGCTGTTTACTTAATTTGCTAGACCGTTTGTTTGATGGTCTTTTTACCTTTAAATGGAGTATTGCGGATGAATGGGATTACCCAGCGGTCGAGACCGATGCGGCCTGCGTTAAAGCCAGCGAACAGAATAATGGCACCGATGAAAAGGTCCGTTGGAATATGAGATACTGTTCCGGCTAGGAAGAACGCGAAGTTCATCACAAGACCGAAGAACATTGCTGCTGTTGTTAAGCAGCCAAGAATAAGCCCAAGTCCGATTAAGAACTCACCAAGCGGAACGATCGTATTAAAAATATCTACGTTTGGTAAAGCGAAATGCTTTAAGAAATCAACATACCAGCCATAAACCATGGCGCCATCAGGACCTTTAACAGGATTGGCAATTACTGCTTTCAAATATCCAGATGCATCAAATCCGCCTGTCAGTTTGTGGAACCCAGCTGTTAACCAAGAATAACCGATATATAAGCGAAGAACTGTCAAAATTCCAGCGGCAACTTTGTTTTCTCTTAACCAATTGACTACCATGTGAAACACTCCTTAGTAATTAAGTTCTATATATTAAGTACACTGTTAATATAACAAATTAATTTTAAAAATAGGGAAGTTTGCTCAATAGTTCACATATTTGTAAAAATGATTTGAACAATTTGTTAACACTTAATTCCCTAAACAAAAAAATCACATTATTTCAACTGGTCAAGATTGAAATAATGTGTTGGTATTATTGCTATTAACCTAAATATTTCGCTAATGGCTTCCAATAATTCTCTCCCCAGCCCGTAGCAAGATGTTCTTTTTCTACTCCTGGAAAACCAGTATGGTCGAAAACCAAAAGGGTCTTCGAATCTTGCTCCTTCAGTTCGAACTTAGCGATTGAATAAACTCCTTCAGGCCAGTTCTTTACACGCCAAGCTTGGACAATTCGAACACCTGGAACAAGCTCAATGTTTCTTCCATGAATCATGCCACCGAAACAAGAAAAAGTCCCACCAGCTTCGGGGCTGATCTCAACTGGAGCACCTCCTGTAACTTCACTGAATTGATTGGAAACAGTCAGTGCTTCATAAACACGTTCAGGACTCGCATTGAAAACCACTTCTTGGTGAATTGTATTAGTCATCGTATGTTTCCCCCTCTATTATTTAGCAGTCGCTAACTGCTTGTCTTTTATTTTAACCAATCTTCCAGCATTTCGACTGTCATGCTTTTTAACATGTCAGCATGGTCGTGAATGGCATGGTGCCACATAGCAGCTTCTACTTTATAACGATCAGTATTTTTTACAGAAAATCCACAGTTACAAGATAATGTAGTCTTTTTTTTTACCTCTCCCAATTAAACTTTTTTATTTAAAAATTAATGCATTGCTACAACGGACCAAGGGTCGACACCTGGGTCCTTACCTTCTGCAAAATCTTTAATGCGCGGCATGTAATGAGACCAACCTTGCTGATGTGACGGAATTTCTTCAGTTGGCAAATCATAATGCGTTAAGACTAAATTTGTCCCATTTTCTTTAGGAGTTAGCCGGAACTCAACCTTAGAGGAACCAGGAGGGACAACTTTTGACTTTTCCCAGCCCCACGACATGACGATTTTTTCATAAGGCACGATTTCCACATATTCTCCCATGGCAATATCGCTGCCATTAACATCTATCCGGTATTTACCGCCGATTTTTGGTTCGAGTAGAATCTGTCTCCCCATCCAGCGGACCATTTTGTCTGCATCTGTAAAAAACGAAAATAATGTTTCAGGGCGTGCTTCGATATAAATCTCTTTCCTGATTGTATCATTGTTTGTTTTCATCGTTTTTTCTCCTTTCTTCCTCTTCCGCAGCTTCTTTCAATAGAAGTAAACTTTCATCCCAAAAACGGTCAATGTATTGTTTTAATTCAGCAAAACCGTCCCTTCTAATACCGTAGTACCGTTTTGTTCCGTCCCTCCGGACGACAACTAAGCCGGATTGTTCAAGAACTTTGAGATGCTGAGAAACTGCTGGCGCGGAAATGTCAAAATGTGAGGCAATCGCGCTGGAGGTAAGCTCTCGATTACGAACGAGGGAGAGAATATCTCTACGTCTAGGTTCAGCTAATGCATGTAGAACTTTTTCAATCATACTTTTATTTTAGTGTACACTTAATTAAGTGTCAACTTAATTAATGATTTTCTTATTAGTATCTTTTGGTAAGATTCAAAAACATATAACCTGACACTTAAAAAAAGGAGAGCTTGGTATGTTTTTTAGCATAGTGATAAGCTTTTTTACTTAATGTAAATTTTTACACGTAACACAGTGCTTATAAGGACAAAAAAAGAGGAATCTTTCTAAGACTATTTGGTTATCAATAGGGATATTTAGGAGATGTATTAGTTGGGTAAGCTTTGTTATAATAGTGGAAAACCTAACTATTAAGGAATGATGATGGTGCCTAGCATAGAAAAATATGGTTTGCTTTTGGACGTGGAAACGACCGGATTGGGTCCTACTAAAGATGAAGTGATTGAACTGGCTTTAAAGTTATTTACCTATCGATCCGATTCTGGGGAAATCATCGAAATAATTGAGGAAGATTCCTTTTTGCGGGAGCCTCTATCGACATCAGCCCGAAATAATTATGACCAAGCATATAGAGTACACGGGATCCCATACGAGTTGGTTAGAGGAAAAAGCTTTTATGATGTAAAAGTAAAAACCTATTTTCATCGCGCGGACACTGTGTTTGCACACAACGCTTCCTTTGATCGCAGTTTTCTTTATCACATGTATCCCGAGGTCAACGATTTAAAATGGTATTGCACGATGAGAAATATCCCTTGGAAAAACTATGGTTTCCCAAATGGTAAGCTCTTGACTCTCTTACAAGCACACAATATCACAAATTACCAAACACATAGAGCACTGGATGATATTACATATTTAATGGAACTGCTTAAAAAAACAAGTCCGAACGGGAACCTCTATATTCAAGAAGTACTTGAAAAAGGACCAATGAGAAAATATCAGCCAGCACGAACAAAAATGGGATAAAGCCCTACCCCAACGCAAAAAACTGCGTTGGGGTTAGTTTTAGTGCCTGACACCATAACTACTATTTATTGTAGGTCCCAATATATTTAGATTGTGGTCTATAGATTGTGTTGTTTTCTGCTTGTTCTAGGACGTGTGCCGTCCATCCGACCATTCTGCTTGCAGTAAAGGTAGGGGTGAAAAGTTCCACATCCAAATTGATTGCTTTCATGATGGCCGCAGCATAAAACTCTACATTTGTATAAAGCAATCGACCGGGCTTCAGCTCCGCTAATAACTTAACACCCGTATCCTCTACTGTCATCGCTAAATCAAGCCACTCATCCTCACCAACGAGTCCCATTAATTTTGCTTTTAGTGCAACTGCTCGCGGGTCATGCGTTTTATACACCCTGTGTCCAAACCCCATTAATTTTTCCCCGCGCAAAACCTTTGCTCTAATTACCGTTTCAGCATCACCAACCATCGCAATTTCATCCAGAAGCTCGATGACTCCTGAAGGAGCGCCGCCATGAAGAGGACCTTTCATTGTCCCAACTGCTGATGTGATTGCCGAAACTAAATCTGATTCAGTGGATGCTGTAACCCTGGCAGAAAAAGTAGAGGCGTTCATTCCATGCTCTAAGGTTAGGATCATATATGTTTCCAGTGCCTCGATATGGGCAGCTAAAGGCAAGTTACCATCTAGCATATACAAGTAATTTTCAACAAAATCTAAATCGCTCCGAGATGGGAAAAAACTTTGCCCCTCTAAAAATCTTTTTCGATAGGCGATAATTGTAGGAACTAAAGCGGTTAACCGGATAGCCTGTGAAACACCAGGTTTCCACCCATAATCCGACTGACCGCCTTCTGCGGAAATGGACGTTCTAATAACACTCATTAAATCCATGGCGGGCGGGAGTTGGTCGATTATTTCCATTACATATTCGGGTAATTCACGATTAGATTTCAACTCGTTTTTTAGCACGCTTAGCTGTACCTCATCAGGTAAGTGGCCGAACCAAAGAAGATAGGCTGCTTCTTCAAAAGAAAATCTTTTCGCAATCTCTCGAATTTCATACCCCCGATAAAACAGCTGTCCATTTTCCCCATCAATATGACTAATCGATGTTTCTGCCGCGACAATCCCTTTCAATCCTTTTTGAATCATAAAAATCGCTCCCTTCCTTATTTAGTGTTATTTTATAGGAAAAGGACAATTAAGAATATTGAATATTTTAGAAGCGATTAATTAAAATTTTTAATAAGGAGCGAAAAATGGAATTTCAATGGATAAACACCTTTATTACGGCTGCTGATTGTGGTAATTTTCGCAGAACAGCAGAGATCCTATATATTTCACAGCCTTCCGTAACGGTTCATATTAAACAACTGGAAAAAGAATTGGGGACTCAATTGTTTCATCGCGAAGGGAAAAAAATTAAACTGACGGAGGAGGGGAAAAGATATTTAGTTCATGCAACTAGATTGCTGGAGGTTTATCAACATGGTCTAGAGGATTTATCTTCCTTTAGTCAAGGATACACAAGGAAATTATCACTCGGTATCTCACCTCTAATCGCAGATACCATCTTACCCTACGTTCTGAAGAGCTATACAAAGCAGTACCCGGAAGTGGAGATTTCAGTAAAAATTATTGAATCTGTTGATATTGAACAGGCGCTCTTAAAGGATGAAGTAGATCTGGCGCTGTCGTGCTTAAACAGTAGTCATCCAAGTTTGATTAGTGAGCTTTTATATAAAGATAAAGTCATATTGGTTGCCCCGCATGATGGGGGGGATGCTGAATCAGCTCCCCCATTGGATGAAGGGGAAGTATTAACAACCAACTTTCTATTAACCCACAATCATCCTGGTTATTGGGAGCATCTTTGCAGAGTAGTGAAAATCAAATTTCCAAGTATAAGAATGATGAAAGTATCGCAAGTCCATATTACGAAAAGGTTTATTGTTGAGGGGTTGGGGGTATCATTCCTGCCGACATCTACGGTTAGGAGAGAATTATTAGAAGGAAGATTACTAGAGGTCGATTGTCATTCGATCCCAATGCCCGAAGCTAACACATATGCCGTTATGAAATATGATCATTCCAAGCAAAAGGAATTTTTAAATTTTATATCAAACTATAGGTTGTAGATTTCAATTCCAATTTGTGGAAGAGTTTGTCTGGAAAAAGAAAAACAGCTCTGTCGCAATAGATGCGAACAGAGCTGTTTTGTTTTGATATAATCTATTGTCGACCTTCAGTGAAAATTTGAAAGGAAATTCCGAACTTGTCTGTTACATTGCCGTAAGCTGGGCTAAAGAAAGTTTCTTGCAGTGGCATGCCCACTTGACCGCCTTCCTTTAATGCATCAAAAAACTTATGAGCCAATGTAGCATCGTCAGTTGTAATACAGATCGTAACTTGTGTTCCGCTTTGATGTGGCTGGCCAGGGAATGTATCAGAAAACATTAATTCTGTTTCACCCACTTTTATTGTCGCGTGACTCACACGGTCCTTTGCTTCCGCAGGTATAGGAAATTCTGGGTTTTCCGGCATTTCGCCGAAAGATTGATGAAAGAGAACCTCAGCATTCAATGCTTCTTTGTAAAAATGAATCGCTTCCTTTGCATTTCCGTCCATCACTAAATAGGGAATTAATCGTACCGTCATTAAAAATCAGCTCCTTGAGTTCTTTGTATCGATAGGTTGATAGCCAGGCATTGGATAGTTGTCAATGAATGCAGCCCACTACATATTATTACCGATATTTCCATTATAAATCACAGAACTAACGTTCGCAAGCTTAAATTCATACTAAACCGAAAAAACGAGAGTGTCCACCCCGGGCGGACATTTGTCCACGAGCGGTGCCTGACACCATTAAAATGACACCATTAAAATGACATCAATAAAATTAAATCATTTAACTAACACCATTTGCACTGCGATCAAATGGTTTATTTGAATTCTGGCAGGTATCTTTCATGAATGATTTTCAGGTGGTGGATGGCATGGCCTGCGATGATGTAGGCGATGGCTTGGCTGGTGATATCGGTTTCGTTTGCAATGCCTCTTTTGGCCCAGGCCTCATCCGGCATATTCTGAATTAACGTGATGGTGGCATTTCGTGTTGCTGCAAAGTCTTCAAGGATGTTTTTTATCGGAAGTTGGTCGAATTGAGAACCATCAATATAATCGTTCTCGTTAAATCCTGCTAAGGGTGTCTGGTCACCGCGTCCAATTCGCAACAGGCGGTAACTCATGATTCTTTCAGTGTCTGCCATATGACCAAGCACCTCTTTGATACTCCATTTACCAGAGGCGTAACGGAAATGACTGTCTTCCTCAGATAAACTCTCCAAAAGGGCTGCCGTGTCAACCAGATTCTCTTTCAGAATCGATAACAGGTCACCTTCAGGAACTAGCTTCACATACGGTACATAATAATTAGGGTATTCATTTTCTAATGGACGTTTTAACATTCGGTTCTCTCCCTTCTAATTTCTCAATATAACTATAACAAATTTATCCTACCACAATAAACTTAATAATCGAAAAATTTAATTTAGTAATATTCAAACTTTGAATTTGTTTTCCAGTCTCAATATTTATTAAAATTATTCTTGATAGCGATTAAAATGGGGAAAGGTCGAGTGTTATGCCCAAAATATTATTAATAGAGAGTTTAGTGGGTAAAACCTTTAAATTATTAAATGGCTTTCCTGCCTACATTACAATTGAACAAAAAGAAAAACCGACAGACCTGATTTCTGAGCAAGAGCTCTCCTTGTTAATTAATCTGTGCTCCCAGTGGGGACTCGAGCGTATAGGTGTTTCGTTGGATAGGACGTCAGAAGACTTCGACTACTTATCGGGAATATTCCTGAGAAACGGGTTTGAACATTTTTCCTCAAGAGTTGAAGTTTACAAGGATTTATCGAACCTTGATAAAGGGGAAACACTGTTTACCTATGCTGCCATAGCAGACCAAAGGTTTTCAGAATCAGAATTTAAACACTTCTGGGAAAGGTGTATGTCAGGTTCAGATAATAAACCATCAACCTTAACAATGGACCAGCATCTATTGTCTGTTAAAAGCGAATTAGGGGCAGACTGGGGAAAATCATGCCACGTATATTATTTACAAGATAACCCGATTGGAATTTCCATCCCCCACATTGAGCCCGGTACAATAGTGGAGGGGCGATTGTTTTATTTTGGACTATTACCTGAAGCGAGAGGGAAAGGTTTAAGTACTGATCTGCATCTTCAATCGTTATGGGCACTAAAGAAAATGGGAGCAACCCACTACATTGGGAGCACCCATATCGCAAATAAGAAAATGCAAAGAGTTTTTGAAAAAAACGGCTGCATTACGCGGACACAAACAGAAACCTATTACAAATATTTTCCGATTAAGGAGGATTGAAAAATGAGCAAAGTAGAAATTATTGTCTTAAATCAAGAAGATGCAAAAACAGCTGAAGCCAATGGGGCGGACCGTCTTGAGTTGGTTTCCGCAATTGCCGAAGGCGGCCTGACGCCAAGTTACGGAACGATTAAAACGGTTGTAAAGAGCGTAGAAATTCCTGTAATGGTTATGGTTCGGCCTCATAGCTATTCATTTGAATACCGTAAGAATGAATGGGATGCCATTAAAGAAGATATTAAAATAATTCAAGAGTTAGGTGCCGCCGGGATTGTTTTTGGAGGGCTAACCGAAAAGCATACAGTAGATTTTGACATTCTTCCCATGGTTTTAGAAGAAGCGCAAGGCCTATCCGTAACCTTTCATCGCGCCATTGATCAGACTGATACTTTAGAGGCGTATAAGGATCTTTGCGACTCGCCCTATCATATAGACCGTATTCTCACTTCTGGAGGAAAACCAACGGTCCTCGAAGGACTTGACCCATTAAATAAGATGTTAACGGCGTCGAAGAAAACTCCTGACCAGCCAATCATCATGCCGGGATCAGGTCTCTCTTCCAGTAATATTGAGTATATACATAAACAGCTCCAAGCCTCGGAATACCATTTTGGCTCAGCCGTAAGAATAAATGGGGATTTTCGCAATCAAATTAATGGGGAAGAAATTCAAAAGATAAAAAGAATGGTTAACTAAATCACAACAAAAAAGAGCTGCTGCTTTATCACTTTTAGCAGCAACTCTTATTATGATTAAACCATTTTTTCAAAATGGACGCGTTTGTTAATAGCATAAATTATCGGCATGCCGACGGCCATCACGACCAATTCACCAACGGCTGTTGTCAGCCATGTAAACATGAAGGGCAAACCAAACGCCAGGTGAAGTTCAAGGGCAATCATGAACATTGTAAACGTGAAGACAAGTGTATTGACGATCATTCGTGCCCAGATGCCTTTGATAAAGCGGGCGCATCCAATCGCAATCAATAAGGCAATCACCGACTGGCCGACACCGAAAATCAGGTCATAGGCTTTCATTGGTGAAAAGAATAAATTCGTCAAAAATACACCAAGAACGATTCCATAAATGTACTTTTTGTTAAAAACGATTAGATGATTAAACATTTCCGAGACACGGAACTGGACTTGGGTAAAGCCAAACGGCTGAATTAAGGCTGAAACAGCAATGTATAATGCGGCGACAATCCCGCCCACAACAACTCCGTGCACTTTGTTGTGCGCCTTGCCGGCTGCAGCAGTTTCAACAGAACCAATACCTGGTTTGGCACCAATTGGTTGTGCTACTGTGTTAGTTGTTTTCTCCATATTCATTTCTCCTTAGTTTTTTTTCGTGGGAGGATCTCGAACCACGCTAATGTATGATGCTTGCAAACAAATATATTAATACAAATAAAAGCACGAGTCAATGACATTTTATTCTAAAAAAATAAAGGAAGCCATCCAAAACGGCTTCCTTTGCACCATTAACTTTGTACTTCGCTCATTAGTGCATGGGTGTTGTCTTCTGTATCTTTGAAGAACGTCATCCATGTTTCTGTATGCCCCATTTTGGCGACTATGTGCGGTTCGTCGATAAAGTTGACCCCTTTTTCAACTAATCCTTGATAGCTTTCCTTAATATCTGCTACTTGAAAATAGATAACCGAACTTGGGTGAGCAAATTGCTCCTGCTCAGGAAGGCTTAGCAGAAGGCGGAGACCATTACACTCGAAAAAAGCCATTGTCTCCATACTAAATAGTAATGGCAGCGCTAGTATATCCTTATAAAAGGCAACCGCTCTATCAATATCCTTCACGGGTACTCCAATTTGTCCAACATTTTGAATTTTAGCCATCAAACTCTCTCCCATCCCAAACAAATCTATTCTATTGAATTATAATTTAAATACTCTTACTTTTCAAAACAATGATTTGCATTGCCCCATTATTTTGAAGCTAGGATACTATTTTCAGTGAACATTTGCGAAAATTTTGCCGGTAATGTTCAATTAATGTCATATCGTGGTAAAATTGGATTACAATAAATTACGAAATTTTATAAAATATGAGACATGTATTCCGCTTCAAAATAGCTGAATACATTGGAATTTAGTGTTGAACGTTTTTCATGGTCTGCCTGATCTTGATACTTTATTATTGCTGCAAATATGTAAAAATAGAGATTGGGAGAGAAGGCTGAATAATGTGTTCAGTCCTTTTTTGCAATAAATATTATGTTCATCTTGAACACTAAAGAAATGGAGGAACAAAACATGCTCCACCATCTTGAAATTTATGTTTCCAAACTTACTAAAACTATTGAGTTCTGGGAGTGGTTTTTAACGGAATTAGGATATGAACGATATCAGAAATGGGACTCGGGTATTAGTTGGAAGTATCGTGATACTTATCTCGTTTTTGTTCAAGCAGAGGATCGGTTTATGGATGTCCCTTACCATCGCTGCAGAGTAGGTCTAAACCATCTGGCATTTCATGCAAAATCGAAAGAACAGGTTGATGAAATCACCGAAAAGTTAAAGGTGAAAGGAGTAGGAATCCTTTATCAAGATAAGCATCCTTACGCTGGAGGCGATTCTCATTACGCTGTTTATTTCGAAGACCCGGATCGGATTAAAGTGGAACTCGTTGCACCGATTAGGTAACGAACAGGGCTAGAAAAGAATGTCCGTGAGAGGCAGTTTCATGGACCGGAAATGGCAAAAGGCTGCTCGTTCGGGTCGGCTCTTTTTTTAGGAAAGAGCCTTTAACCCCATTACCCCAATAATAATCAAACTAACACTAATAACGCGCCCTATATTTTTTGACTCCCCAAACAGGAACATGTTAATTAACACCGCACCGGCAGTTCCGATCCCAACCCAAACCGCATAGGCAATACTTACTTGCAAATAGTGAAAGGAAGTATATAAAAAAGCAAAAGACAGACCAAACCCGCCAATATAAAGAATCCCATTACGAATGGTTTTCCGCTGACTATATAATTTAAGTCCGGCAGCACCAGTGATCTCGCTTGCTGCAGCCAAAAAGACAAATAGCCAGCCCATATTAGGCGGCCTCCTTTACAGTTTGTTTTTTTTCACTGTTATCTGCGAGATTTAAGCCAATTACGCCGAAAACTATTATTGCAATAAAGAGAAATTTTCCAGCATTGAAGCTCCCGCCAAAAAGAAAAACATCCATCAACACTGTTCCAATTGTTCCTACTCCTGCAAAAACCGCATAAACTGTGCCAGTCGGGAGGCTTTTACATGCTTTGGGAAGAAAGTGAAAGTCGATAAAAATAATCCCCAAAACAATCGCCCACTCCCACCATGTAGCAGCTGTATTAAAGCCGTACACCCAAATTAATTCCAACAAACAAGTTAAAGCAACATAAATCCAGGCTTTATTCATTCATCACACCTCTTGAAGACGACCTATTTTTCGTACAAAGACCATTATAAAATGCAATCCCCGTTAAGTGTCTTTCATATTATTTTAGAATACCATAATCACTCAAATGGCGACATAAATTGAGTGCAACCAGAAGGAAACTTATGTAAACTCTACCTTAGTGTGATATAAATCACGAAAATCCATCCGGTTTATCATTATAATTATCAGTAACAGGGGGAAAATAATAGTGGATGGTGGAGGAATTGGAATATAATTTTAAATCACTTTATAGCGAAATAGGCGGACAAGAAACGATTGATAAATTAGTCAATGCCTTTTATCCGCGTGTATATGATGATCCTGAACTAGCCCCATTATTTGAAGGGGATATGAACGAGATAAAGCGGAAGCAGCGGATGTTCCTGCCGCAATTTTTAGGAGGTCCGGCCCTTTACAGCCAAGAATTCGGGCCGCCGGCTATGAGAGAGCGTCATCTGCCGTTCGAAGTGACTCCGAGAAGAGCCCAGTGCTGGCTTCGTTGCATGAGAGAGGCATTTGAGGAAATTGGCCTCGACCAAAACCCGGCAGGATTGGCCTTTTATGACCGTTTAACCCAAGTAGCTGGAATCATGGTGAATACACCGGATCATGAATAAGATAATAAAAAAATCCTCATCCATCTTTAATTGGACGAGGATTTTTTCAGTTTTTGCTGCATCTTTGTGATATAGTGTGTTTGTTTGCATTGAGGAGGAAAGTATATTGAAAACCAATGACCAATGGTGGAAAAAGAGTGTCGTATATCAGATTTATCCCCGAAGCTTTAATGATTCGAACGGCGATGGAATCGGTGATATCCAAGGCATTATCGAGAAACTGGATTATTTGAAATTATTAGGAGTCGATGTGATATGGCTCAGTCCGATTTACGATTCGCCGAATGATGATAATGGCTATGATATCCGTAACTACCAAGCTATTATGAACGAATTTGGGACAATGGCTGATTTTGACCGGATGTTAGCGGAATTGCATAAACGCGAAATGAAACTCGTCATGGATTTAGTAGTGAACCACACTTCTGATGAACATGATTGGTTTGTTCAGTCGAAAAAATCAAAAGACAATCCATATCGCGACTATTATTTTTGGCGTAAAGGTAAAGACGGAAAAGAACCGAATAACTGGGGTTCCGTGTTCAGCGGCTCGGCGTGGCAATATGACGAAACAACCAATGAATACTTTTTACATTTATTTTCAAAAAAACAGCCTGACCTCAACTGGGAAAACCCGAAGCTCCGGGAAGAAGTGTACCAGATGTTGAAGTTCTGGCTCGATAAAGGCATCGATGGCTTCCGGATGGATGTCATTAATATGATATCGAAGCAGCCGGACCTGCCAGACGGCGAGCAGAGCGAAGGTCAATTATATGGAGATGGCGGTCAATACTATATGAATGGACCGAGAATCCATGAATTTTTACAAGAAATGAACCATGAGGTTTTGTCTAACTACCCAATCATGACCGTTGGCGAAATGCCGGGTGCGAACCCAGAGGATGCTATAAAATACACGGACCCTGATCGGAAAGAAGTCAACATGATTTTCACGTTTGAGCATATGGACTTAGACAGTGCTCAGGGTGGAAAGTGGAATTTAAAACCGTTGAATTTAGTCGATTTGAAGGAAAATCTTACGAAGTGGCAGATGGCGTTACATAACAAAGGCTGGAATAGCCTGTATTGGAATAATCATGACCAGCCGCGGATTGTTTCTCGTTTTGGTGATGAAGGTAAGTACCGCGTGGAATCTGCGAAAATGTTAGCAACCTGCCTGCATTTTATGCAGGGGACACCTTATATATATCAAGGGGAAGAAATCGGCATGACCAATGTTAAGTTTGAATCCCTTGAAGATTATCGCGATATCGAAACCATTAATATGTATAACGAAAGAAAAGCGTTAGGCTATACGGATGAGGAAATTATGACTTCGATTTATGTAAAAGGCAGAGACAATGCCAGAACGCCGATGCAATGGGATGATTCCGAACATGGCGGCTTCACGACTGGAACCCCGTGGATCAAGGTCAACCCTAGATACAAAGATATTAATGTGAAAAATGTCTTGGAGGATTCGGAATCTATCTTTTATTTTTATCAAAAATTGATTGCTCTAAGAAAGGAAATGGATATTGTTGTGGTAGGTGAATTTCAATTGCTGCTAAAGGATCATCCTAAATTGTTTGCCTACGAACGAAAGTGGAACGATGAAGCCCTCCTTGTCCTGTGTAATTTTAGTGGAGATGAAGTAATCATTGAGGATGCTGAGCTTAGAACAAAGCTAGCTGAATATAACGTTGTCCTTGCTAACTATGAAGCAGGCAGCCAAAACAATCTCCGTCCATACGAGTCTATTGTATTAAAAAATAACTAAAAACTAGGCAAAAAGGACAAGGATGCTCAAGATGAGCTCCCTGTCCTTTTTGTTAAAATTCCAATATAGTAATGCCATTTCCTTGTAACTGAATCGTCAACTCAGCGCCAGAAATTGCGATATCCCTATTCTCCCACAGGTTTTTAACCGATTTATTGCTTAAATCAAATGGAAGCGAATAGGCAGCTGCCTCACTGCTTGTATTCAAAATAATGCAGAATGTCTGCTCCCCATTGGACTTCGAATAGGCGAGACATGGATCATGCTCCCCGGGTGTAATGAAGCTAAGTTCTCCCTCATTGGCAAGCAATGGATTTTCAAAGCGTAACTGAATTAATTTTTGGATATGGGTAAATAACTCCTGACTTTGCTTGTCAGGGTCCCATTCCATACACCCGCGACACCCTGGATCTTGTCCGCCGGTCATCCCGATTTCATCACCGTAATAAATACATGGTGTTCCAATAAAGGTCAGCAGCAAAGTGAAAACTTGCTTTACCCGATCCAAATCCTCGCCGCACTCTGTCAAAATTCTTGGAGTATCATGGCTGTCAACAAGGTTGAAGGCAACCTCATTAATATTTTTCGGATACATATGAATCACACTTGTCATATTTTCAACGAATTCCTTCACCGTAATCGATTGCTTAGCAAATAGGTTCAGGATATTCGAGGTAAACGGATAATTCATGACAGCATCAAATTGGTCACCACGCAGCCAAGGCATTGAATCGTGCCAAATTTCTCCGAGGATATACAGTTCAGGTTTAATTGCCTTTACTTCACGGCGAAATTCACGCCAAAATGCATGATCGACTTCATTAGCCACGTCGAGACGCCAGCCGTCAATGTCAAACTCCCTAACCCAGTAGCGGCCGACCTCCAGCAAATATTCCTTTACTTCTGGATTCTCCGTATTTAATTTTGGCATAAACGGTGTAAAGGCAAAGGTATCATAATTAGGACGCGGCTCGGTAACTAATGGAAATTCATGAATATGGAACCAATTTTTAAAAGCGGAATTTTCCCCGTTTTTCAGCACATCCTGAAACTGAGGGAAATAAAAGCCGCTATGGTTAAACACTGCATCAAGCATTACTTTTATGTCATTTTTATGACAGGCATCGATAAATTCTTTAAGAGCTTCCTTTGTTCCAAATTGCGGGTCCAGCTCTAGATAATCAATCGTATCGTATTTATGGTTGGAATAGGCTTTAAAGATTGGAGTAAAGTAAATGCCGCTAATTCCTAAATCCTTCAAGTAAGGTATCTTTTGCTGGATTCCCTCGATATCACCACCGAAAAAATTTGTTGGAGTCGGTTCATCGCTCCCCCAAGGAAGGACCCCATCAGGATCAATGTCTTTATTTCCGTTTGCAAAGCGCTCAGGGAAGATTTGGTACCATACTGTATTTTTTACCCACTCGGGAGCCTGGAAAATATCTGCCTTGTTCATAAATGGAAAACAGAAATAATAAGCGGTATCGTCAACTGGAGGCTCAGCGTAAAAGCCCTTTTCTGTAAAACAGGCGGTTTCCGTTCCATCATTTAAGAGAAAACCATACCGTAATCTTTTAAAAGGGGGGATTACTGAAGCAAACCAATAGTCAAAATACTGATCAGAACCGCTTTTTTTCATCGGTAGGGCGTCAGTTTTCCATTGTTTCCCTTCCCAATTATAGGGGTCACCATGGATAAGAGTTACCTTTTTAATATCCATTTTTTTAGTGCGAATTTGAATATGTAATTCATCGTTTGCGCAAACGTATGCGTAATTGTCCTTTGGTCGATGATAGATGGCTTCTTTAAACAAGCTAGTTCAACTCTCTTTCTTGAAACGTTATTTTAAGGCTATTTTACTAAAAAACAAATAGAAATGATATAAATTTATATCCATGCTAGCCTTTCCATTTCATCTGGATAATAAAAAACTTTTTACAAAAACTAGTTGTAAAATTAAATTTAGGTATTATAATGAAAGTAAGTTGTGCAACCGATTTCGCAAATGTAAGCGCTATTCTAAAAGATAGGTTTTGCGGTGCGGGCAGAACTACAAATCATTCCTACATTTAACAGGAGGGGAAAAAATGAAAAAAGCACTAGCAATCTTTATGATGGCTGTCTTGATGCTTGGTGTTCTGTCTGCATGTGGTCCAAAGCGTGATACTACAGACAAGAAAGACACTGGCAAAAAGGAAGAAACAGTAGCAAAACCGGATAAACTTGTTGTATGGGAAGATAAAGACAAATCTGGCTGGCTTAAAAAAGTAGCGGCTGATTTTGAAAAAGAAAATGGCATAAAAATTGAATTCAAAGAAGTAGAAATGGCTACAAAAATGCGTGATCAATTACGCCTTGACGGTCCTGCAGGGACAGGCCCAGATGTTGTAACCTTACCGCATGACCAAGTAGGGCAAGTTGCAACAGAAGGTCTTATTGCTGAGCTTAAAGTCGACAAAAAGGTTACGGATCAATTTTCACAACCTTCGATTGATGCAGAAACGTACGATGGTAAATTATACGGACTTCCAAAAGCTTCAGAAACACCAGTTTTTATTTATAATAAAGATTTAATGCCTGAAGCTCCAAAGACAATGGATGATGTTTATAAATTTGCCAAAGATTTCACTAAGGGTGAAAAATATGGTTTTCTAGCGCTTTGGGATAACTTCTATTTCGCTCACGGTATTATTGGCGGTATGGGCGGTTATGTTTTTAAGAACAATGATCCGAAAGATATTGGCTTAAATAATGAGGGTGCTGTCAAAGGTACTGAATATATCCAAAAATGGTATACAGAGGGATTATTCCCTAAAGGGATCATTGGTGAAAATGGCGGGTCTGCTCTAGATGGTCTCTTCACAGAAGGGAAAGTGGCTTCTGTTATGAACGGACCATGGGCATTTAAACCATATACAGATGCAGGCATTAAAATTGGAGTTACAGCACTTCCAACACTTCCTAACGGTGACCATGTAAAAACATTCATGGGCGTTAAAGGCTGGCATGTATCTGCTTATTCTAAGAATCAAGAATGGGCAACCAAATTCGTCGAAATTATTACAAATGATGAAAACTCTAAATATCGTTACGAACAAACAGCTGAAGTTCCAACAAACAAAGCATTACTTGATGATCCAGCAATTAAAGATAATGAAGGAGCAAAGGCAGTAGCTGAGCAATCACAATATGCTGTGCCAATGCCAAACATCCCTGAAATGGGTCAAGTTTGGGATCCAATGGCTAAATCCCTTCAAACGGTTGTAACTGGAAAATCAGCACCGAAAGCGGCTCTTGATTCGGCAGTAGAACAAATCAAAGCAAATATTGCTTCTACTAAATAGTTCCATGTCGGCAGTGCCTCACCTCAATGAGGTACTGCTCTCTAATTCAGCTGTTTTATGAGGGAAAAAAGTTTTTTCTTGATAAAGCATCTGAGTTAAACTATTAAAAAAAGAAAGGGGAGTGTAGGATGTCGAGTGAAGTATCCTATCCAACCAGCCACCGTAAGAAAGCATTGATTCTATCCATTATCCCTGGGATAGGTCAACTGTATAACAAGCAAATTTTAAAGGGAGTCTCCTTTCTCGTCTTAAGTGCAGCTTTTATTTATGTATTTATGGATTTAATAAACATCGGTTTATGGGGATTAGTTACATTAGGAGAAATTCCATTCGAGGATCATTCGATTTTCCTTTTAGTGTATGGGATTTTGGCTATCATTGTCCTTGTGTTTGGAATTGGGTTTTACGTGTTTAACTTACGTGATGCCTATAAAGTGGGGAAAAAACGTGATAGCCATGAACCCGTCAGCACCGTTAAGGAACAGTACCGAAACCTTGTTGATAACGGTTTTCCCTATTTAATCATGTCACCTGGATTTTTACTATTAGTGTTTGTCGTTATTTTTCCGATTATTTTCGTTATTTTACTTGGGTTTACAAACTATGATCTTTACCATACTCCGCCGGCAAAACTGGTTGATTGGGTTGGTTTTAAAAACTTTGTAGATATTTTTAAAGTGGACATGTGGAGAAACACCTTCTTTGCGGTACTTGCTTGGACACTTGTCTGGACATTTGTTGCGACAACTTTCCAGGTGGCGCTGGGAATTTTCCTTGCGATTATTGTCAATCAGAAGGATGTAAAAGGAAAAGCAATAATGCGGACTGTGTTTATTTTACCTTGGGCTGTCCCGGCATTCGTCTCCATTCTAGTATTTGCGGGGATGTTTAATGAATCCTTTGGTGCGATTAACAGAGATATCCTAGGTTTCTTTGGGATTGAAGGCCTGCCTTGGATGACCGAACCGATTTTTACAAGAATTGCGTTAATCTGTATTCAAACTTGGTTAGGGTTCCCGTTCATCTTTGCGATGACAACCGGTGTTCTACAATCGATTCCGGCAGATTTGTATGAAGCTGCCACCGTTGATGGTGCTTCCACCTTTCAAAAGTTTAAAAACATTACCTTACCATTAGTCTTATTTGCAACAGCACCAGTGCTCATTACGCAATACACATTCAACTTTAATAACTTTAGTATCATTTACTTATTTAATGGCGGCGGCCCGGCAGTAACTGGGCAGAACGCCGGTGGTACAGATATCCTTATTTCATGGATTTACCGTCTAACGATGACTTCGGCGCAATATTCAAAGGCTGCAACATTGACGATGCTCTTATCTGTGATTGTTATCACCGTGGCGATTTGGCAATTTAAAAGAACAAAATCATTCCAAGAAGAGGATATGATGTAATATGAGTACGAAAAGACAGAAAATCACCAGACTTACCCTGACCTATCTAGTCGTATTGATTATGTTTGTTATTATTTTATATCCGTTGGCCTGGATTATCGGGTCATCGTTTAACCCTGGGCAAAGCTTATCGGGGTCAAGTATTATTCCGAAAAACGCGACACTTGCCCATTACCAGCATCTGTTTGATACAAGTAAAAGTAATTATCTCTTTTGGTACATCAACTCGTTAAAAGTAAGTATTTTAACGATGGTATTTACCGTTATTCTAGTCAGTTTAACAGCCTACTCTTTCTCCCGCTATCGCTTTGTGGGACGGAAAAATGGCTTAATGACATTTTTGATTTTGCAAATGATTCCAAACTTTGCTGCTCTAATTGCAATCTATATTTTAGCGACGCTTACCCATTTAATCGATACCCATTTAGGTCTTATCTGCGTCTACGTCGGTGGGCAAATTCCGATGAATACATGGCTGATGAAGGGGTATCTCGATACCATTCCGAAGGAGCTTGATGAGTCAGCAAAGATTGATGGTGCCGGACATTTACGAATCTTTTTTCAAATTGTCATGCCGCTGGCTAAACCAATTATTGCCGTTGTTGCGCTGTTCGCATTTATTGGCCCATTTGCTGATTTTATTATTGCGAGCATATTGCTACGGACTGAAAAAAATTATACATTAGCAGTGGGTCTATATGAAATGGTCGCTAAACAATTTGGCGCTGAATTCACGACATTTGCAGCCGGGGCCGTTCTAATTGCTGTTCCGATTGCGATTCTCTTCTTGTCATTCCAGCGATTCTTCGTATCTGGATTAACAGCAGGAGGAACGAAAGGTTAATATTGATAAATTGAATTACACCCTTTGAGAGGGGAAAAAATATGAACGTTACGATTAAGGATGTAGCTAGCTTAGCAAATGTTGCTCCATCAACGGTTTCCAGGGTTATTGCCGATAGTCCACGAATTAGTGAAGCCACAAAGCAAAAGGTAAAACAGGCAATGGAGCAGCTCGGCTACCATCCCAACTTAAATGCCAGAAATTTGGCGAGTCAATCAACGCAGGCAATAGGACTAGTGATGCCAAGCTCGAAGGATGTTGGGTTTCAAAATCCCTTTTTTCCTACTGTATTGCAGGGAATCAGTGAAGGGGCACAAGAGAAAAATTATGCCTTGCATATGACGACAGGGAAATCGGAAGAGGAAATTCTTCATGCTGTCGTTCAAATGGTGCAGGGAAAACGGGTCGACGGGATTGTCTTACTTTCTTCAAAAGTTGAGGACCAGGTCATCTCTTATTTAATGGATAGAAGTTTTCCGTTTGTTTTGATTGGAAAACCATATAAAAATATCGAAGAAATTACTCACGTAGATAATGATAATATTCGCGCGATGAAAGAGGCTACTGCCTATTTAATCGGACTAGGCCACAAGCAAATTGGTTTTATCGGCGGAAGTCTTGAATTAATTGTAACGTCTGACCGTCAGGATGGTTATAAAAAGGCATTAGCGGAGGCAGGTATTGAGGCAAGAAGTGAATATATTATTCATCAGAAATTTTTAAGGGAGGGCGGACAGCAGGCAGTTCGGGAGTTAATGCAGCTCGAACATCCGCCGACAGCCCTTGTGGTAGCAGATGATTTTATGGCGCTTGGTGTTCTGAATACTCTGGATGAATTAGGAATTAGAGTTCCAGACGATATCTCGATTGTCGGCTTTAATAATGTTCTGCTGGCAGAAATGGCGAAACCGCCCTTAACTTCTGTTGATATAAATATTTTTGAGCTTGGCTTTCAAGCTTCAAAAAATTTAATCCAAAAAATCGAAAACAACAATGAACCTACGAAGCGCCTGATAATCTCGCATCGTTTGGTTGAACGCTTATCATGCAGTCAGCCAAGTGCAGAGAAATCAGACAAAAGTAACGATTAGTGAGGAATTTATCATGAATAAATTATGGTGGAAAGAAGCAGTTGCTTATCAAGTTTATCCACGTAGCTTTATGGATGCCAACGGGGATGGAATTGGTGATTTACAGGGAATTATTGCAAAACTAGATTATCTAAAAGATTTAGGGATTGATGTCATCTGGGTCAGTCCTATGTATCAATCTCCGAATGACGATAATGGCTATGATATTAGTGATTATCAGGAGATTATGACCGAGTTTGGAACAATGGCTGATTTTGATCTTCTATTAAAAGAAACACACCAACGCGGGATGAAATTAATCCTCGATTTAGTCATCAATCACACAAGTGATGAGCATCCTTGGTTTATCGAGTCTCGCACCTCGAAAGACAATCCGAAACGGGATTGGTATATTTGGCAAGATGGTAAGGACGGTAAAGAGCCGAATAACTGGGAAAGTATTTTTGCTGGATCCGCATGGAAATATGATGAAGAAACAGATCAGTATTTCATGCATCTTTTTTCAAAAAAGCAGCCAGATCTAAATTGGGAAAATAAAAATGTTCGTAAGGCACTTTATGAGATGGTCAACTGGTGGCTTGATAAAGGAATTGATGGATTTCGCGTTGATGCCATCAGTCATATTAAGAAGGAGCCAGGCCTTCTGGATATGCCAAATCCTGAGGGGCTTCCGTATGTTTCATGCTTTGAAAAAATGATGAACGTCGAAGGAATTCATACGTTTTTACAAGAGTTAAAGGAAGAAACATTTGCTAAATATGACATCATGACCGTTGGTGAAGCGAACGGAGTAACGGTTGATAATGTTGATGATGTTGAGCAGTGGGTAGGTGAAAACCAAGGGAAATTCAACATGGTTTTTCAATTTGAGCATCTTAACCTTTGGGATGCTGAAACAAAAAAGGAACTTGATATCGTCGAGTTAAAGAATGTACTATCCCGCTGGCAAAAAGGCTTAGAGGGAAAGGGATGGAATGCACTTTTCATTGAAAACCATGACAAAGCGCGTGTCGTCTCCACATGGGGTAATGATCAGGAATACTGGCGTGAAAGTGCAACGGCGTTTGCTGCGATGTACTTTCTCATGCAGGGAACACCGTTCATTTATCAAGGTCAGGAAATTGGGATGACCAATGTCCGGTATGAATCAATTGAAGATTATGATGATGTTTCGGCAAAAAATATGTACTGTTTAAAACGAGCGGACGGGGTTCCTCACGAGGAAATTATGGAGGTCATCTGGGCGTCAGGTCGTGATAATTCCCGTACGCCAATGCAGTGGTCGGATGAAGTGAATGCTGGTTTTAGCAACGGAACACCATGGTTGAAAGTGAATAAAAATTATAAGGAAATCAATGTAGAAGCACAGCAAAAGGATGCTGATTCCATCTTGAATTTTTATAAAAAAATGATTCGCTTGAAAAAGTCGAATGCCGTGTTTACTTACGGTATTTATGAATTGCTGCTTAAAGAGGATCCGCAAATATATGCCTATACCCGGACTTCGGCTGAGGAAAAGGTAATCGTAATCACAAACCTTTCCGTAGAACCGGCAGAGATCACAGGTGTTTCCTTGGACTATCAAAATTTGCTGTTAAATAACTATGAGGTTTCTGAGCATGAACCACTCCGACAGTTAACACTAAAACCGTATGAGACAAGAGTATATCGTGTTTAAATTTGGCTGTTTTCGTAAACATAGTTGTTTTTGCATAATAAAGTCCTATAATTGAGGGATAAGTTGACTTTACTGGCGGATAGCCTTCTATTATTGAAAAAATCAACAAACTTTTAGAAAAGAGCCTTAAATATTATTAGGGGATACCAAAGTACTAATGGTATCCCCTAATTTTTTTAGCAAAGTATTAACTTGGATTTCGAAAGCAATTATGCTATAGGTTTGAAATTTTGGATATCAGCTCTTTTTACGATCGGTTTAACGTATCCCCAAGTAAGAGCATCATGTTATCCAACGGTAAATCAGTTAGTTCCACAGCTAAGTGGTCAAATCTACACGTCTGTAAGCTCCAGGGGCTACACCGTACTTCTTTCTAAAGACCCTGTGAAAATAAGGATAGGTACCAAAGCCACAGTCTTCGGCAATATGTTCAAGTGTCATTGTGGTATATTTCATCCGCTCGATTGCCGCGGAAAGCCGTACTTCTAGTGCATATTCTATCATCGTTTTCCCGACACTGCTTTTGAATAAATGAACAGATCGGGAAACACTAAGCCCAGCATACCGCGCAACATCCTCTAATTTAAATGCCGTCGTAGCATGCTCTTCAATATATCTCATCATCCGTGTCACCGAATACGGATGACTGAAGGAGGTGCCGGTTTCGCTGACGGCACGTTCTAAAGTTATACAGAGAGCTCGCAGCAAATAGCCGGTAAGCTCTTCATTTTGACTGGGCTCTGGACGGCGTTTTTCGATCATGATATGGCGCCATAAGGCTAGCAGCTTTTCATCAAGATCGATGCGGGAGACATCCGGCTTAGTGGAACGGTTCCACCATTGGTCCACCCAAGTGCCTTCACAGACTAGGTGATAGTCCCCACTGTTTTGCCCCTCTTTAACGAGCAGTTCATAGTGATCCCCTGGTTTAATTAGCAGTAGGTCGCCTTTCTCGAGGTTCATTTTTCTTCCCTTTACCACCACTTCACAATGCCCTTCTGTTTGCAAGCGGAATAGATACGAGGGGTATCCTGTTTTATGTTGAGAATGATATCCGTTTGTGTGATAAGAATAACCGCAATAGAATAGGTTCGTCGTCATAAGTTCCCTCAAAAATAATAAAATTCAAAAATAGCAAAATAGTAGATGTATTGATTATATCATCTATGTTTATTTGCAGATACACAATATAAGATGGAAACAAATAAGTAATGTTAGTAGAAATGGGGGATTAGGATGACAAAAATTCCTGTAGCTGTTCAAATGTACACATTGCGGGAAGAAAGTGAAAAGGATTTTGCCGGTACATTAAAAAAAGTGGCAGAGCTTGGCTTCGATGGTGTTGAATTTGCCGGGTATGGCGGATTAACTGCAAAAGAAGTAAAAGCGTTATTGGATGAGTATGGTCTTCAGGCAGCGGCAAGTCATGTACCGCTTGAACAATTAAAAAACAATTTAACTGGGGTCATTGAAGAGCAGAAAATAATAGGAAGTAAGTATGTGGTCTGCCCTTACTTACCGCCGGATTGTCGAAGGGAAGAGGATTACCAAGCCCTTATTCCTTTTTTAAATCAGACTGGTGAAACATGTCTTAGTGAAGGCATCACGCTTTGCTATCACAACCACGATTTTGAACTGGAGCGTTTGTCCGATGGCAGAACGGCACTTGAAACTATTTTTAATGATACATATGCAGATAATCTACATACAGAGCTGGATGTATATTGGTTGACAAAAGCAGGTGAACAGCCGGTTGAGTGGATGGATCGCTATAAAAGTCGAACCCCGCTCATTCATTTGAAAGATATGACGACAGACGAGGAACAATTTTTTGCCGAGCTTGGAACAGGTGGGGTTGATATTGAAGCTGTACTAAATAAGGGAAAAGAAGCCGGTGTTCAATGGTGGGTAATCGAGCAGGATATGAGCCGTCTCACGCCCTTTGAAAGTATTGAAATCAGTATGAATTACTTGAAAGCATTACAGATTAAGTAATCCATCTAGTTCAATTTTTTCCGCACTACGCATCAATGGAAGCTTTTCATAAATTTCTTATTCTCTAAAATAAAAGTTAAAGAAATCGATTATAAGGAGTGGTTTGTTTTATGTTGAGAGTAACTGTATGGAATGAAAACCGTCACGAACAAAAAAATCCGGTTGTCAGGGATATATACCCAAGAGGTATCCATGGGGCAATCACTGAATTCCTTCAATCAGAAGGGATCCATACAAGAACAGCTACTCTAGATGAGCCGGATCACGGCTTAACGGACGAGGTACTTGCTAATACGGATGTATTAGTTTGGTGGGGGCATCTTGCACATGGTGAAGTTACCGATGAAATTGTGCAAAAGGTCCAGCAGTGTGTTCTTGATGGAATGGGGTTAATTGTTCTTCACTCCGGGCATTTCTCAAAAATTTTTAAAACGTTAATGGGAACAAGCTGTGATTTAAAGTGGCGCGAAGCGGATGAAAAAGAGCGTCTTTGGGTTGTAAGCCCAAGCCACCCGATTACAGAAGGAATCTCTGAATATATTGAATTAGAAAAAGAAGAAATGTATGGCGAGCATTTTGATATCCCTCAGCCTGATGAGCTTATTTTTACAAGCTGGTTTGAAGGCGGCGAAGTATTCCGCAGCGGAATCACATACAAACGCGGGAATGGAAAAGTGTTTTATTTTAGACCAGGCCATGAAACGTATCCAACCTATCATAATAAACAAATTCAGCGCGTCATTATCAATGCGGTGAAATGGGCACAGCCTGTCAAGCGTGAGCGCCCAGTCTATGGAAACGCGAAACCGCTAGAAGAAATCAAAGGGGGACAAATATAATGGAAAAGCTAAGAGTCGGAGTAATCGGATGCGGCAGTATAGCCCAGCACCGCCATTTACCAGAATTTAAAGCAAATAAACAAGTGGAGCTTGTGGCAGTTTGTGATATTAACGTAGAGCGTGCAATAGAAGTAGCTGAAAAATTCGATGCCGTGGCATATACAAGCTATGAAGAATTATTGAAAAATGGTGGAGTGGACGCAGTAAGTGTTTGTACTCCAAACTATCTTCATGCCCCAATCTCCATTGCTGCATTAAATGCTGGTGTTCATGTTCTTTGTGAAAAACCGATGGCAACATCTAAGCAAGAAGCAGAAGCGATGATTTCAGCAGCGAAGGAGAGCGGTAAAAAGTTAATGATCGCTCATAATCAGCGCTTCGTCCCGTCTCATCAAAGAGCACGTCAGTTAATTGCTAGCGGCGAAATTGGTAAAATTTATAGTTTCCGTACGGCATTCGGACATGGCGGCCCAGAAGGTTGGAGTGTTGACGGAAAAGAGAGCTGGTTTTTCCAAAAAGAAAAAGCATTCGTTGGGGCGATGGGCGATCTAGGTGTTCACAAGACGGATTTGCTGCGGTATTTGTTAGGGGAAGAAATTGTCGAAGTAGGTTCCTTTGTGGAAACGAGCGCAAAGGATTTCGCTGATGTTGATGACAATGCCGTTTGTGTATTAAAGACAAAAAGTGGGATTATCGGAACACTTGCTGCAAGCTGGGCTTATGTTAGTAAAGAAGATAACTCGACGATTATTTACGGGGAAAAAGCGATTCTTCGTTTAGAAGATGACCCGGTTAATTCGCTTGTTGTCCAATATGCGAACGGGGAAGTGGTGAATTATCAGCTTGGAAAAATCCAGTCTAATGATGAGGGCGGACAAAATAATTCCCAAGTGATCGGGAAGTTTGTGGATTCGATTCTTAATGACCAAGAGCCGCCCGTCCCTGGTGAAGAAGGAATGAAATCATTATTGGTTATTTTGGCAGCGCTTGAATCAAATGAAACAAAACAAATTGTGAGAGTGAAAGAATGATAAAACTTCGCATCGGAATTATTGGGGTTGGCGGCATTGCCCAAGGCCGTCATATCCCTGCATTTCTTCAGCTTCGTGACATATGTGAAATAACTTCCCTAAGTGATGTGAATATCGACCGAGCAAAAGAGATAGCCGAAAAATATAACATCCCTCACGTCTTTGCTGATTACCGTGATCTCTTTTCAGAAGTGGATGCTGTTTGTATTTGTACACCAAATAAATTCCACGCCGAGATTACGGTTGCTGCCTTTAAAGCCGGAGTCCATGTTTTGTGTGAAAAGCCGATGGCTCTAAGTGCAAAGGAATGCGAGGCCATGATCGCGGCGGCCAAAAAAGCGGATAAAGTACTGGCGATTGCTTACCACTACCGTTTTATGAAGGAAGCTGTGGCGGCTAAGAAAGCGATGGATGAAGTAGGGACTCCGCTGGTGGTGAGAGTCCAAGCCTTGAGACGCCGCAAAGTACCAGGATGGGGCGTTTTTACCAATAAAAACCTTCAAGGCGGCGGCAGCCTGATTGATTATGGCTGTCATCTTCTCGATTTAGCCCTTTGGCTGATGGGAAATCCAAAACATATTGCAGTGTCAGGCACCACGTATAACAGGTTAAGTAAAATACCTAATCAAGTGAACCAATGGGGTTCGTTTGATCACGAATCGTTTAATGTCGATGATCATGTCACAGCTTATCTTAAATTTGAAAATGGGGCTTCGGTGTTGTTCGAAACCTCTTGGGCGGCGAATATCAAAGACGATCAAGAGCATTTAAGCATTTCCGGTGTGGACGGCGGTTTAAGTGTTTTCCCGTTTGAGGTATACACGACAAAGAACGGAATGCTGTTAAATAGTGAGGCTACTTGGATTCCGGGCGAGGAAAATCCAGGACTGCCGCAGGCGAAGAATTTTATCGATGCATGTCTAGGATTGGAAGAGCTGGTTGTAAAACCTGAGGAAGCACTTCAAGTTTCGCAAATTATTGACCAGATATATGAGAATGGAGGAACTACTTTATGAAACTAGGTGTATTTACCGTTTTATTTGCTGAAAAATCATTCGAAGAAATGCTGGATACTGTAAAGGAAGCTGGTCTAAATGCGGTGGAAATCGGAACCGGGTGTTATCCTGGAAATAACCATTGTGATTTAGATGGATTACTAGAAAGTGAAAAAGCGCGCAGGGAGTATATCCGAAAAGTCGAGGACCGTGGGCTGATGATTAGCGCATTCAGCTGCCACGGTAACCCGATCTCTCCTGAAAAAGAATTTGCAAATCAGTCTCAGGAAACTCTTTTAAAAACGATTAAACTTGCTTCGCTATTAGGTGTTCCAGTTGTCAACTGTTTTTCAGGAACGGCGGGTGATCATGAAGGAGCGAAATTTCCTAACTGGCCGGTTACACCATGGCCGAATGAATATGGTGACGTGTTAAAGTGGCAATGGGAAGAGAAATTGATTCCATATTGGAAAGAAGTTGGTCAATATGCAAAAGATCATAATGTGAAAATTGGTCTTGAGCTTCATGGCGGCTTTTTAGTGCATACACCATATACGTTGTTAAAATTACGTGAGGAAACCTGTGATGCAATCGGCGCTAACTTAGATCCAAGTCATTTATGGTGGCAGGGAATTGACCCTGTTGCCGCGATTAAAATTTTAGCAAAAGAAAATGCGATCCACCATTTCCATGCGAAAGACACATCCATTGATCAGGAAAATGTGAATATGTATGGTTTAACTGATATGCAGCCATATGGGGAAGTGCGTTCGCGGGCATGGTCCTTCCGTTCGGTTGGCTGCGGCCATAGTTTAAAAGAATGGTCTGACATGATGAGCGCACTTCGAACCTATGGTTACGATTATGTAGTCAGCATTGAGCATGAGGACCCGATCATGTCGATCGAAGAAGGTTTCAAACGTGCTACTATTAATTTAAAATCAGTTTTAATTGAAGATCCCGTATCGCAAATGTGGTGGGTGTAGTAGCAAAAGGAAATAACAAAAAGACGATTTGGCACTCGAATCGTCTTTTTGTTGGTGGTTAATTTAAGCGACTACGTTAGATTTTTCGTTACCAGTATACTTTTTGCCCATCTTTCTGATGAAAGGAATGACCCATCTGTCTAAACCGATTCTACCAGCATTATAACCAGCTGTTAAGATGATAAAGCCTAAGAAGATGTCTGTTGGGTTGTGAGATACAGTACCTGCTAGGAAGAAGCTAAAGTTCATCACTAAGCCAAAGAACATAGCTGCTGTCGTTAAGCAGCCTAAGAGAAGTCCTAAGCCAATTAATAGTTCACCCCAAGGGACAATAAAGTTAAAGATATCTACGTTTGGAAGGGCAAAGCTTTTTAAGAATTCCACATACCAGCCGTAGACTACGGCGCCGTCTGGTCCTTTAACGGGATTCGCTGTTACTCCTTTTAAGAATCCTGCAGCGTCAAAGCCTCCTGTAATTTTGTGTAAACCTGCTGTGAACCAAGAATATCCGAGGTATAAACGAATGACTGTTAGGATGACTGCTGAAATCTTATTCTCTCTTAATAATTTGTTAAACATGTTTCATTCCGCCTTTCCTTTTTTTATTTGTTTCTTTCTACTTCCAATATATTAGATTTCCACATAAAAAACATGGCAATAGTGATAAGTTCAAAGTTTGTTCGAAACTTTTTGACAAAAAAATGAACAGCTCCCAAAAAGCTGTTATATCAGGTGGGATATTCCACTGATAAAAACCAACAAGCCTTACATCCACAATATATGGGTATGGGTGTAATCGCTTCCGTTTTTATAAAGCTATTATTGTTAAATAAGTGAATTTTTGTTACTTTAAAGATGACTCATATTTTTTATGACGTAGGGAGAAAACAAACATGGGAACCCGCAAAAAAGTAAATGAAAGACTTCGTTGGTTACTAATATTTTGTTTGCTATGCAGTGTAGTGCTGCTAGATGTGGTTATATCATGCTTTTTTCCGTCGATCACGTTCATTAAGTATATTTCCCTATTCATTCTTATCGGAACGTTACCTTATCTTATTCGCACTTTAAACAAGGGGCGAGAAATAAGTGAAGAGCTTCGGGAAAATAAACTTAAATTGAAAAATATTTTTGATACACTAGATGTCGCCATTTGGTCGCATGATTTAAAGTCAGATAAGTTGTTAATTACTCCAGGGATTGAAAAGTTATATGGCTATTCATATAAGGATTTTTATAACGATTTTGACCTCTGGAAAAAAGTGATCTATCCAGATGATTTATATATAGTTCAAGCAAGAGAAAAGAAATTTGCTGCCGGGGAAACGGTCACAAGTGAATACCGGATCATTCGTCCCGATGGGGAAGTGCGCTGGATCCAGGACAGGGGTTTTCCAACGTTAGATAAACGGGGAAATTTTGTTGATTTTAATAGTGTCTTGTTTGATATTACCGATCGCAAGGAAAGTGAAGACCGCTATCGCAGTTTAGTAGAAATGTCCCCTGACATCATCGCCGTCGTAGGCAGCAAAAAAATAGAATATATGAATGAAGCCGGCTGGAAATTAGTAGGGGCAACCAGCCCTGATGAAGTCATTGGCGAGTCTGCATTGAAATTTGCTTCTTCGCAAATTATTGAGACCATAAAAAGTAAAGTAGGCAGAATGGATAATCGTGAACCAGAACGAGTAAGATTTGAATTTCAGGCAAAACGGCTTGATGGAGAGACGATTGATGTGGAAATGGCCGCTACGTCCATATTTTATGAGGGCAGGTTTGCCGTTCAAGTGGTCGGAAGGGACATTTCCGAGCGCAAGAAAGCCGAGAAAACGATTCAAAATATGGCCTATTTTGATTCGTTGACAGGCTTGCCAAATCGCAATAGGTTTAGACACCACTTGAACGAAGCGTTAAAACAACAAGATGACCAAATGCTTGCTGTCTTATTTTTAGACTTGGATCGTTTTAAGATTATTAACGATACGAAAGGTCATACAGTAGGGGATGTCATTCTCCAAAAAGTTGCGAATAGGTTAGAAATGGCCGTTCAAAATGAAGGATTTGTCTCTAGACAGGGCGGAGATGAATTTATTATTTTGCTCGAGGACATCGACAAAGAGAAAACAACCAAGGTAGCCAAGCAGATTCTGAACGAATTCTCTTATCCATTAGAAGTAAATAATCAGGAATTTTATGTCACTCCAAGTATTGGAATCAGCATTTTCCCTATTAATGGAATGGATGAGGAAACGTTAATAAAAAATGCCGATACTGCGATGTACCAAGCAAAAGAAAGAGGAAATAACTTTTGTTTCTATTCCTCGAATTTGAATGGGATATCGATTCGGAAAATGGAGCTGGAAAACGGCTTAAGAAAAGCGTTGGAGCAGAATCAGCTGATGCTTTATTATCAGCCGCAGGTGTGCTTGGCAACAGGGGGATTAGTAGGGATAGAAGCATTAATTCGTTGGCAGCATCCTGAACTTGGCTTTATTGCCCCTTCTGAATTTATCCCGCTGGCAGAGGAAACTGGGTTGATTGTTCCAATTGGTAAATGGGTTTTGCAGGAAGCTTGCAAACAAAGAAAAGCATGGGAGAATGCAGGATTTCATAATTTTCCAATCGCTGTTAATGTTTCTGTTCGTCAATTTGAGGATGATCACTTTGTCGAGTATATTTCCAATGTTTTAGCTGAAGTCGGACTTGAAGCGAACCACTTAGAACTGGAAATTACCGAAAGTATTATGCAAAACCTTGAGAATTCAATGATTATTTTAAATCAATTGAAAGAGCTGGGCGTCCTGCTTTCGATTGACGATTTTGGGACAGGTTATTCTTCGTTAAGTTATTTATTGCATCTCCCAATTGATAAAATCAAAATCGATAAGTCGTTTGTCGATGATATTCTTTACCATTCAAACCAGGGAATAATGGTGAAAACCATTATTGATATGGGGCTAAACCTAAACTTTGCCGTTATTGCAGAAGGAATCGAGACTGATGAACAGCTTTCCTTCTTAAAGAAAAATGACTGCAGAACTGGTCAAGGATATTTATTTAGCAGACCTATTCCAGTCGAGCAAATGAACGAGTACCTCTTCAATCGCAAAAGTGGAATCCCGATATAAGCGGGATTCCACTTTTTTTAAAATAATTAACGTAAAGCAAGACCCTTCACTTTTTTTCTCCGCTCCCAAGGTTTCATCAGCCAGCGTCTCAAGGCAAAGCAGCCCCGGAGCCATTCGTCTGTCCCTTGTGCGAGCCATATCCCTAACAGTCCTAAGCCATAATGAACCCCAAGCAGGTAGCTAAGCGAAACTGCGACACCCCACATCGAGATGATTCCAATTATAACGGGGAACCGAACATCGCCAGCTGACTTTAACGAACTCATCAAGACAATATTCATCGCTCTGCCCGGTTCAACAAACACAATTGCCCATAATACAGGCAAACCAATCGCAATGATCATTGGGTCCATCGTAAAGGTCTCCAAAATAGGCGAGCCGATTAGGGCGATCATTAATGATGTAACTAACGAGGCGACCATGGCAATCTTTAATGTACGAATGCCGCGCTGAAGTGCCCGGCTGAACTGGCTGCCGCCAATATAACGGGCTACAAGCAATTGCGTGCCTTGAGCAATCGCTAGTGTGAATAAATAACAGAGCATGTTAATGTTTAAAATATAGACACGCGCTGCAAGGGAAGCAGTGCCCATCGAAACGACAAAGCTTGTTATCACGAGTTGAGACAATTGATAGGAAAGATTTTCACCCGCTGAAGGAATTCCAATCGAAAGCAGTTCTTTCATATCCGCTTTTTTTGCTTTAAAAATATCACTGATCGTTAGTTTCAAAGCAAGCCTGTTGTACACGAGGTAGATGAGTGCACATACTGCATAGGCACGCGCCCCAACAATAGCCCACGAAACACCGGTTACTCCTGTAATGGGTAAGCCAAAAACTCCTGAAATAGCGATGATATTTCCGCCAGCGCTGATCAGGTCCATGACCACGGTCACGACCATTGATTCCTTTGTATACCCATGACTGCGCAGAACGGCACTTAACGCCAGTGAAATTGATTCGAAAAAGAGGGAGATACCGCAAATTCGGACAAACGTAAGTCCGTATTCAAATACTTTTCCCTGAATGTCGAATAGACGTAACAGCTGTTCTCCAAAGAGGAAAACAATGATGGATACAATAATCCCAAACCAAAAATTCAAGCCGAATACAGAGCGGGATAACTGTCTTGCTTTTTTCAGGCGTCCTGCTCCGAGGTTTTGGCTGATTAATACCGTTGCGCCTATCGAAGTCACGGTGAACACTAAAATAAATATATTCAAAAGCTGATTCGCGACGCCTACTCCAGCAGCGGCAGCGTCCGAGTAGTGACTTAACATAAATGTAGCAATGATGCCCATACCCATATGAAGAGCCAGCTCAATAAAGAGCGGCCAAGAGATACTGAAAAGGGATTGTTCTTGATACTTATTAGTCAGATTTTCCAAAGGTGATACTCCTATTTTCTATTAACTTATTAAAGTTTCATTTTACACCTAATTCAATAAGATAAGAATAGAAAATAATCTCCAATGAAAACAAACAGGATAATCATCTTCCCCATTTCATTGAAATGGTTAAGGAGCAGCAATTAACTGATTGGTTTTGGCTGGGATCAGTTGATAATATGAAATTCACACCAGTAGGAGAAAACTGGGTTGTTACGGGGACTTTTAGGCCAATGGATTTAATCATCCTGTCGACCTCGGCATTTTTCCCTTGCTGGGCGGCAGTCATCATTTTATGGGCAAACGCTAAATTGCCCAATCTATCTAGTAAAATACTTCCTTGTTCCATTAATAACCGAAACGATTTGACTGAGCTGGCAAATATTTTGGTATCCACTGGCGGATAAGTACGGGGAAGTTGATAGGTAACCATATATGTCGGATAAAACGGAACCCATGGACAGGTTTGATAATGAAATGGGTGTTGATACATGTGACCACTCTCCTTCCATACGAAACCTAATCCGTTTTTGCGGCAGGCACTATACGTTATGAATTTATAGGAATAATGGTTACTTGTCATTTTTGGAGTAAAAAGGGGCGCTTGGAATGGGAATCCAAGTGCCCTTTTAAAATTAATGAATTCTGATGTTGCCGCTTGAGACATCTAGCTCGATTTGATACTTACCTGAGCCGTGAGTACCTTTAATTGATTTCTTGTTTAGGTCCTTTGTTGTTAATGGGAAATCGCAGGAGATATTTCCGCTGCTCACATGCCCATTTAAAGTGAAATCAGCCTTATCCGGTAAGTTGAGTTCGGCATTCCCGGAACTTACATCCATTTTAATGGAATCAATTAACTTATCCAGTTGAATATTAAGCCTTCCGGATGATACTTCCACATTTATTGCTCCGGTATAATGCTGGATATCAAGATTGCCAGAGGCAATATCAAAAGTGCCTGTTTTCGTTATTAATGAATCGATATCCACATTCCCTGACCCGCCGCCATGGTCAAATTGCTTTACGTTCAGGTTTTTGAGTTTCATGTTGCCAGATCCAATATTGATTGTTAATTCTTCCAACTTTACCGGCTTGTTTTTTGACTCCCCGGAAAAATCGATATTTCCCGAGCCCAAATCGATGGACATGTTTCGCTGATAATCTTTCGGAATGTAGATTGTCAACTTACTCTTTTCGGAAAAGGCGCTCCAGTCAAACCAATTAAAGCCCTTGCTTTTAAGTGTAACTTCGACTGTATCTCCATCTTCCTTAACGGTCAGCATTTGTTTTCCCGTATAAACAGCTTTCAAATCTTTTCTGTCTTCAGGAATTATGGTTGTATTTCCACTCGATACATCAATCGCAAGCACCTTGGTGTTTTTTGTTATGGCAGCCTGCCCGTCTGTGTTGGTATTGCTGTTGCTGCCAAACAGATTGAAATGAACGGACTGATTAAAGACAATATATAGCCCGGTAATGACCAATAAAAGTATCAAAATTCTTTTCACTGTTTTCCATCCCCTTTTTCAACTATCTTCTATATTTATGATAAGAAATCCTTCGTTTTTCCTCAATGAACTAGGGAATTATTTTTTCCTAAGGCTTGAGACGTATTTCTCTCCTCCAATTTATCGATTTCCGAAATATTTTTATTAAGCCCATGATTTATTTGAAAAGAAATTATGGTATTCTTTGTAATGGAGGTGTGCGGAATGACAATTAAAAGAATTACACCGAAAGAGCTCCATGAACGGATGAAAGGTGGAGATAAACTAGTCCTTCTCGATGTTCGGGCAGAAGAAAAATACCATGAGTTTCATATAGAAGAAAGTCGTAACATCCCTAAGACGACTATCTTTGATCTTGAAGAGGACGAATCAGATACTAAGCTATCCTTACCTAAAGCAACGGAGATCATCGTCACCTGCACAACGGGGAATTCTGCCGCAAAATGTGCAGAAATTCTCGATAACCGCGATTATAAAGTAACTGTTTTAGACGGAGGTCTTACCGCTTGGAAGACCTATATGAGTTCACTGAAGGACTAGAGGGAGAGGCAAAACATGCTGCAAAAGTTAAATAAACAACTAGAAAAAATCATGCCTCTTATTACTCCCGTTAGTGTTGTGACGGGTGTACTGCTCAGTGCTTATCTGAAGGATTTCTCCTTTTTAATTCCTTGGATTTTTGCCTTTATGACCTTTGCCGGTAGTTTAAGTTCCAATTTTCATTCAATAAAAGAAGTTATGGTACATCCATTTCCAATTTTCCTAGCGATGTTGATCTTACATGCCTTGATGCCGATTTGGGCCTGGGGCATCGGACATATCGCTTTTTCTGGTGATGCTTACACGATTACCGGGCTCATTTTGGGAATGGTCATCCCAACTGGGGTCACGAGTTTCATTTGGGTATCCATCTATAAAGGAAACATACCGCTAGTTTTATCGGTTATTTTAATTGACACCCTGCTTTCGCCAATCCTTGTGCCGATCTCGCTTTCGCTATTTATCGGCCAACAAGTGGAAATGGATTTCCTGCATATTATGAAGGGTCTCCTGGGCATGGTTGTCATCCCTTCCCTGATTGGAATGTTGTTAAATCAAGTAACAAAGGGGAAAATTAACAATCAATTGGGAATTCATCTCGCTCCTTTTTCCAAAATAAGTATCGGCTTTGTTGTCATGCTTAACGGGGCAGTTGTTGCTCCCTATTTGAAACATATAAATATGAAACTTGTAAGTATTACGATGACCGTCTTTTTCATCGCCTTAACAGGGTACTTGTTTTCCTTCCTGTTGGGCCTGTTAATGAAAAGGGATCGAGATACGGTCATCACACTGACCTTCTCGGGCGGAATGAGAAATATCAGTGCCGGTGCTGTACTTGCCGTCTCCTTTTTTCCGGCAGCAGTTGCCGTTCCGGTAGTTGTAGGCATGCTATTTCAACAAGTCCTGGCCTCAACAAATGGATATTTTCTCGATCGCTATTATAGTAAAAAAGTAGAAAAGCAGAAATCAGTTTTTTATAAAAAAGAAGGTGTTTTAAATAATGAATAACTTAACCAAAAAAGATAGCGGCTTTTTGTCAGGAGTTCAGGGCATCCAGTGGGCAGTCTTTATGCTCACGAATATTATCGCTGTGCCAGTTGTTGTTGGAGCAGCCTTTCATATGTCGCCAGCAGAAATTTCGACCTTTATGCAGCGGATGCTTTTGGTCTCTGGCGCCGCCACGTTAATCCAAGTATTTATTGGTCATCGTCTGCCTGTTGTCGAAGGAGCGGCCGGAATGTGGTGGGCCATCTTTATTCTCCTGGGGACGATGTGTGCTCCAGGAGAACAAGGTTTGCTGTTGCAGCAATTAGAAATGGGGCTTATCATTGCCGGTTTATTTCTTGCCATCCTAGGTTTTCTGCCAATCATTGAAAAAGTCCGCAATCTATTTACCCCAATCGTGACAGGGGTTTATTTAATCCTACTGGTTGCCCAACTAAGCGGCTCCTTTTTCAAAAGTATTCTCGGCATCACCGCAACAAGCCAGCTAAATGGGAAAATTGCTGGAATTTGTTTCATTGAAATTGTCATTATCCTATTAATTTCCTTGAAAGCAAAAGGTATTTGGAAGAGCATGGGGCCACTTATTGGGATTGTTGTCGGCTGGTCGCTGTTCCATTTCTTCGGATTCAATCATGTAGGAAAAGCTTATGAGCCAGCAAGCTGGTTTGCAATTCCGCAACTTTTAGAGTGGGGCTTCCCTAAATTTGATGTAGGGATTGTGCTGACATCGATTATTACTTCAATCGTTCTGATTTCGAACGTCATTGCCAGTATTTTAGTGGTTGGAATTGCCTTAGAAAAAGAAGTGAAGCCAAAACAGTATCAAAAGGGTATTTTTGGAAATGGCTTAAATTTACTTGTTTCTGGTATTTTTTCCGTTGTTGGAGTGGTTCCCTTGTCCGTCTCGGCTGGATTTATTACAACAACAGGTATTAAAAAAATGCGTCCGTTGATTATTGGCGCAGTCTTAATTATGGCTGCGGGATTTTTCCCGTATATTGGCGGGTTTTTAGCTACTCTGCCATTAGAAGTTGCCTATGCTTCCTTGTTTATTCCCTTTTCGCAAATGATGGGCTTTGGTATTCGCGATCTTATGGGGCAGGAGCCGTCTGCTCGAAATTTATTGGTCATCGGCCTTTCACTAATGGTCGGAATTGGGATGATGTTTTTGCCTCCTGAAGCGTTTGAAAGTGTCGCTCCATGGCTTCGCAACATCGTCGCCAATGGATTGCTCGTCGGATTAATTTTCTGTTTATTGCTGGAGCACGTGCTGTTTCGAGAAAAGACGCGTGTAGAAAGTACAAACAAATAGAGAATTGGGCTAGGGGAATTTTTACCCTGGCTCTTTTCGTATGTTAAACTTTGAATAAAAAGGAGTCCACGCTATATGAATATCATTGACCTGCATTGTGACGCATTGATGAAACTCCAAGAAGCAAAAGGGAAATTACGATTTGCGGATGCGCCTGAATTGCAAACAAATAAAACTCGATTACATAAGGGGAAAGTTAAGGTACAATGCTTTGCCATTTTCATTGAACCGGAAATTAAGGGCGATCAGAAATTCCAGGTTGCCCTTGAGCAAATCGATTATTTTTACAAGGAAGTGCTTGGGAAAAATCCAGATATGGTTCATATAAAAGAATGGTCTGATTTTGACTGGCTCAAAATTGGTCAGATTGGTGCGATGTTAACGCTTGAAGGCGTGGATGCGCTTGGCAACGACTTAACTAAGCTCGATATTCTTTATCGGCTTGGTGTCCGATCTGTTGGTCTAACTTGGAATAATGCAAACCTCGCGGCGGACGGTGCCGGTGAACCACGAGGGGCCGGGCTTACGCTGTTTGGAAAGGAGATTGTCGAGTTTAATAACAAGCATCAGAACCTGACAGATGTCTCTCATTTAAGTGACAAGGGGATTTGGGAGGTCATTGAATTAGCCAAATATCCGATTGCCAGCCATTCCAACGCAAGGGCGCTTTGCCATCATCCGCGTAACTTAACAGATGAACAGGCGAGAGCAATGTTTGCCAAAGGTGGATTGATTCATGTTGTTTACCATCCGCCTTTTATAAAAGAATCAGGAGAGGCAACGATTACCGACCTAGTTAAGCATATTGATCATTTTTGCTCATTAGGCGGGGTGAAGCAAATCGGACTTGGTTCCGATTTTGACGGCATTTCAACCTTTGTCACGAATTTAGAGGACGCTTCAAAAAGTCAAAATCTCATTAATGAATTGTTAAAGCACTTTAAAGAAGAGGAGGTAAGGGGTTTTGCCAGCCAAAACTTCCTTGACCTTCGACCAGGGGTAGGGCGATGAAAGTTAGAAACGCAGGAATTACGATAGGAAAACTGCCAAGCGGGGCTAAGAACTGCATTACGGATGTTGATGGTGTCATGGTTGGTCATGTGACACTTGATTTCTCTCTTGATAAAGATGGAAGTGAGTATGCCTGTACAGGGGTAACGGCAATTTTGCCTCACGGAGGTAATTTGTTTGAAGAGAAAGTAACAGCTGCAAGTTATGTGATCAATGGTTTTGGGAAAACGACGGGGCTTGTCCAGCTAAATGAATTAGGGGTGCTTGAATCGCCGATTATGTTGACGAACACCTTCGCAGTACCTGCCGTGACCCAAGGAACGCTTGAGTATATGCTAGCGGATAATGTGGAAATTGGCGATACCACAGGAACCCTTAATATTGTTGTAGGGGAATGCAATGACAGCTATTTAAATTCAATTCGTCAGTTCCCGGTTAAACCGGAGCATGCGAAAGAGGCAATCAAGAATGCTTCCAACCAGCAGGCGGAGGAGGGGGCAGTTGGTGCCGGTAAAGGAATGATTTGTTTTGGTTATAAGGGTGGGATTGGTTCTTCATCACGGATGTTTGAAGAATACACCCTTGGCTGTTTAGTTCTTAGTAATTTTGGTAAAAAGGAAGAGTTTCGTACCTTTCAATATGATGGGACGGACGGACTTTCCGAAACATCCGATGGTTCGATTATTATCGTGCTTGCAACAGATGCACCGTTAAGTGACCGTCAGTTAGAGCGTGTTGCCAAACGCTGTGGAATTGGTCTTGGCAGAACGGGCAGTCATTTTAGCCATGGCAGCGGTGATATTGTCATTGCATTTTCTACCGCACAGATAATTCCCCATTTTTCAGAGGAATTGACGGAGATGCGGATTCAAGTTCGCGAAGACCACCAGATAATGAACCAGTTATTTACCGCGGCAGCCGAGGCTTCAGAAGAAGCAATCTTAAACTCTCTTTCCCAAGCGGTCACCACAAAAGGAAGAGCAGGACGAGTTGTCAATCATCTTAACTTTTTGAAAGAGGAGTAGGAAACAATGTACCTTACAATAGCAGAAACAGCAGAATATTTATCCTTACCGGAGGAAACAGTCAAAAATCTTATCCAAAAAAAGAAAATTCGTGCCCTTTTTGATGGCACTGAGTATTTAATCTATAAAGATCAATTTAACACTCACCTAAAACAAATAGAAAAATACAAACAACTAGTCGAAGAAATCCTAAACGAACCTATCCCAGAAGACCTCGACATAAAAGACGAGGACTAAAACGGGCATCCTCAGTGGGATGGAATCATTAGTGAAAAATAGTTAATCAACATTGATCTGCACAGATCGGAAGAAATACAAAAATTCAGTTGTAATAAATAGGATTACTGTATCAAAAAAGCTTGGATCCCAAGCTTTTTTTGATACAGTAATTATTTAAATTACATAAAGAAATACGGATAAGAAATGGGCTAAGCTGCCAAACAGGATGAAAATATGGAAGATTTCGTGGAAGCCTAGATATTTAGATTCCAAAAACTTGGGCTTTGCTCCGTAAATGACGCCACCGATGGTATAGAAGATTCCCCCGAGCACCAATAAGAACAAACCAACCGGATTTAAACTCCCCGATAACGGCGAAAAAACAAACACAATCATCCAGCCCATGGCGATATATAGTGCTGTTGAAATCCAGCGCGGGCAATTGAACCATACCATCTTGAAGACTACCCCGCTGATAGCCACAGCTGAGATTATCGAAAATAGGATGGCACCCGTTTTCCCGTTCAAACTAATAAAGCAAAAAGGGGTATATGTGCCGGCAATCAGGATGAAAATCATCGAATGGTCCAACCGCCGTAAAAAGGCAATGACTTTGTCCCTTGCTATCACCATGTGATATGTTGCCGATGCAGAATAAAGCAGAATCATACTTACTCCGAAAATAATAACAGCGGCGATGGCGAGTGGAGATGGAGTTGTCAGCGATACCTTGATGACCATCGCTAGAAGTCCAATAAACGAAAGAATTGCTCCAGCTAAATGAGTGAATCCATTAATAGGTTCCCGAATATAACTGTTCATTAAATATGCCTCCTTGGCGCACCATGTAGTTTTAATAACTACATATAATAATACTAATGTATCGACATCTAGTCAATACCGGTTTTGTTGTGTATAATAAAATTTAACAAGTAAATGAACGGAGTTTTTAAAATGGAAGATATCAAGCAAATAATCGAACGGCTCGGCTTCGAGACAAGCTTAGAGCTGAATGAAATTCCAAAAGTAGATTTATATATGGATCAAGTCATTCAACTATTTGAAAATAAATTTACTGAATCAAAACGGAATGACGAGGAAAAGGTTCTTACCAAGACGATGATTAATAATTATGCCAAGGGAAAGCTGATTTTTCCGATCAAAAATAAAAAGTATTCAAAAGAGCATCTGATTTTGATCAGTTTGATCTATCAGCTGAAAGGGGCATTGTCCATCAATGATATTAAAGTCACGCTTGATGAAATCAATAAAAAGATAATCAACGAGGAAATTGACTTGGAATCTTTTTATACTAGCTACCTGAATCTGACCAGCCAGAATGTGGTTGATTTTAAAAAGGATATCGATGCGAGAGTAAAAGATGTTAAGGAAGAAATCACCACAAACCAAGAGGAGAGTTCCTCGTACCTAGAGCAGGTACTCATGATATCCTCACTCGTCCATATGAGTAACCTATACCGGCGCGTCGCCGAAAAACTCGTCGATGGAATCGGCACTGAAAAAGAAGAAAAGCGTCAAAAATAGGTGTTAAAAATATGGTGTCAGGCACCGCTCGTGGACAAATGTCCGCGTGGGGTGGACAGTATGAGTGGAAACTCGAATCCCCCCCTTTCTTTGGAGGAAATAGGTTAAATGGGGTCGAACTTTAAGATGAATGGTTTATAAAGTGGCTGCCTTTGCTTATACTGAAAGCGGAGTGTTTTGAGGAGTAAGTAAATAGAACTGGAGTGGTTATAATGAGTCAACCGATTGAAATGTTTGTCATTGCTGCAAGGGACGGAAATCAAGCGAAAAGCTTCTATGAAAACCTTTTTAATTGGAAAATTATTGATGCAGGGCCTCTACTGCAAATTTCTGGTGCGGGAATAAGCGGTCACATTCTAAAATGGCCGCATAAAGATCACCCAACACATGTCAGCATTTATGTGAAGGTGGATAACATTCAAGAATGTTTGAAAACCGTGGAGGAAATGGGCGGGACCGTCATCCTGCCGGAAATGAAGGTTCCAACAGGCGGCTCAATTGCCCAGTTCGTCGATCCAAGTGGGAATATCGTTGGTGCTTATAGTGGTGCTGGACATAAAAACAGTCAGATTTCAGCAGATAATATATCTGAAAATCAATTCGGTTTCTTCGATATTGGTGCCAGAGAAGGGAACCGTTCACAAAAGTTTTATGAGAAAGTCTTCAATTGGCGGATTACCGATGATGGACCAGTAATGAATATTGCTAAAGAAGATGCTGGCTTAAACGGTATCATCTATAATTGGACACGTGAAGAACCTACCTACCTGACCATTTATATGAAAGTGGCTGATATTTCAGCCTGTTTAGAAAAAGTAACCCAACTTGGCGGGAAAGTCATCATACCTGAAACAGCTGTCCAAGATTTCGGTACATATGCGCAATTCCTGGACCTTGATGGAAATGTGATTGGAATCTACAAGGGGTGGTAAACCGTTACTTTTAAAAAAATGGTGTCAAAGAAACGGTGTCAGGCACCGTCCGTGGACAAATGTCCTTCTGGTATGGACGCATTTTTTTCCATTCGTTTATTTGAGTTTAGAATTTTGACAAAGCGAGAGCCCCTCCATTTTGCTGTTTGGAGGGTTTTTGTTTTGAGTTTGTTCAGTCCACGGATAATTTTTTCAAAAAGAAAAATACTAACAAATGTTCGGAGGTGGACATTTAATGGAACAGGATTTTGAAAAAATATACGACCAATACAAGCAGCAAAGTGAGCAGCAGGCCCAAATGGAAGCGAATCAACCTAATAGGGATGGAAAAGAAGCGTTCGTCGCGGTTAGAAAAAACAATGATGGCGATCTTATTGCTTTTAAGACAAATACAGGGCGGGAACTGGATTATATAACTGCACTAGAGGAAGCAAAGCAAGGAAGGATTGCGAATATTGATGTTTTCCATAAGTACGGGAGAGACATCATCCGGAGCGAACCGGATGGGATTAAGGAAAATAATCTTGATCATTTGCCCGAATTCTAATGAGCACCCAGGTAATGAAAAAGAGCATAGGGATAGTTTTGTTTTTTCACAATGGGTAAATTTTAAGCAAAAAACACATGGCGAAATCTTTAAAAGCCATGTGTTTTTTGTGCTTGATTTGATTATTTGCCCCAATCTGCTTAATGATGGCAAAGTTCATATTGCTTGATTTTTTCCTCGTTACTTAAGGTAACACTAATTTCATCCCAGCCGTTAAGGAGCATTTGTTTCGGGTATGGTGCAATCTCGAATTTTATTTCAAAGCCCTCATGATCAAAAACAATTTGTTCCTCAAGGTTCACGGTTAATGTGTACTTCTCGGATTCGGCTTTTTTCATAATTGCTTGGACTTGTTCCTCGCTAACTTGAATCGCAAGAATGCCATTTTTCACGCAGTTATTTTTAAAAATATCGGCATAGCTAGGGGCAATAATGACTTTGAACCCAAAATCCTGAACAGCCCAGGGAGCATGTTCACGAGAGGAGCCGCAGCCAAAGTTTTCGCCAGCTACTAAAATGGATGCGTTTTTATATTTTGAATCATTCAAAGGAAAATCGGGACGCGGATTCCCATTGTCGTCAAAACGCCAGTGGTAAAATAAGAATTGCCCAAAGCCGGTGCGTTCGATTCGCTTTAAGAACTGTTTCGGAATAATTTGGTCAGTGTCGACATTGGTCCGGTTTAACGGACAAACAATGCCCTGGTGAGTACGTAAAGGTTCCATTAATTAACAAACCTCCTGTGCTGTGAACTGACGAACATCAACAAAGTGACCAGCAACCGCAGCTGCCGCAGCCATTTCCGGACTGACAAGATGGGTGCGTGCTCCGTTTCCTTGACGCCCCTCGAAGTTACGGTTTGAAGTTGACGCACAGCGCTCGCCAGCAGGGACGATATCATCATTCATCGCCAGGCACATACTGCATCCGGCCTCGCGCCATTCAAACCCAGCTTCTTTAAATATGTGATCTAAACCCTCTTTTTCGGCTGAGAGCTTGACACTATATGATCCAGGAACGACAATAGCTTTCACAGTAGGGCTAACCTTCCGACCACGAACGACCGCGGCTGCTTTACGTAAGTCACTTAAACGTGAATTTGTACACGAGCCGATGAACACATGATCAATTTTTACAGAAGAAATCAGTTGTCCGGCTTCAAGTCCCATATAGGAGAGCGCCCTGCTGATTTCATCCCTCTCGTTCGGCTTTTCTTTTTCGGCCGGATTCGGAACGGCTGCTGTAATCGGGATACACATGCCTGGATTCGTTCCCCAGGTCACCTGCGGCTCGACTTCAGCTGCATCGATTTCAACGACTGCGTCGTAGGCTGCACCTTCATCGGTGGCAAGGGCGCGCCACTTTGCTACTGCTTCATCGAACGCTTCACCTTGCGGGACATGTCGTCTTCCTCTTAAGTATTCAAATGTCGTTTCATCTGGAGTTATGAGTCCTGCTCTGGCACCGGCCTCAATTGACATATTACAAACGGTCATCCGCTCTTCCATTGATAGGGCGCGAATCGCTTCACCTGTGTATTCCATCACATAACCGGTTCCAAATTGCACGCCAAATTTCCCAATAATCGCTAAGATTAAGTCTTTTGCGGTAACGCCTGTCCCAAGCATGCCATTAACTTTGACGTTTAACGTTTTTGGCGGTGCCTGCCAAAGTGTTTGCGTAGCGAGGACATGCTCGACTTCACTTGTTCCGATTCCGAAAGCGAGTGCTCCGAATGCCCCATGTGTTGAGGTATGGCTATCACCGCAGACAATCGTTTTTCCCGGCTGTGTCAGACCAAGCTCGGGGCCGATTACATGGACAATCCCGTTATCCGGGTGATGAATATCAGCTAATGTTACACCGAATTCTTGACAATTTTGTTGCAAGGTATCGATTTGTTTTTTCGAAATAGGATCATTGATGACTAGACGTTGGCGGGTTGGCACATTGTGATCCATCGTCGCAAAGGTAAGCTCCGGCCGGCGCACTTTGCGCCCGTTCATTCGTAAGCCCTCAAATGCCTGAGGAGAGGTAACTTCGTGAACGAGATGCAAATCAATGTAAAGTAAATCCGGCTTGCCTTCTTCTTGATGGACAACATGCTGTTCCCAAATTTTTTGAATAATCGTTTTTGGTGTCTGCATAGCTTCCTTCCTCACGTTTATAAATTTATATATTGCGTAATTGGCGGATAGCTTGATTAACTGTCGTAAAACTTACGCCAACTGTCGCATATCCCGCTCCAACTGTCGGTTAGCGCACGCCAACTGTCGCAAAGCGTACTCCAACTGTCGGCAACCGAGTTCCAACTGTCGATTAACCACAACCAATAAATTGTAAGGATAAACCGTCAACCAACCAAAGACGGTTTACCCCTATAAATCACTTAAAAATAACAACTTGCGATACACTTAGAAGCTGTTTGCGTTTTAATAAAATCAACAATCAGCTTCGTCATTTCCCTAGTGCCTACCTGGAGGCCATTTTCAACCCGGAGGTCAGCGGTATGAAAGCCGGCATCAAGCGCACCTTGGGCGGCATCTTCTATCATTTTTGCCTCATCATTCAATCCAAAGGAATATCTTAGCATCAATGCAGCTGAGAGAATCATCGCTACTGGATTGGCAACACCTTTGCCGGCGATGTCAGGCGCTGAACCGTGGACTGGTTCGTAAAGACCGACACCCGACTCATTTAAGCTGGCAGAAGGGAGCATGCCTAGTGAACCAGTTAACACTGACGCTTCATCGCTTAAGATATCGCCAAACATATTCTCGGTGACAATGACATCGAAATGAGTTGGATTCGTAATTAGCTTCATGGCAGCAGCATCGACCAAAACATGTTCAACCGCTACATCTGGATACTGAGCCTTTTTTTCTTCAACAATTTCCCGCCATAGCTTGCTGGATTCCAGCACATTCGCCTTATCCACAGAAGTAAGACGGCCGCGGCGGCCTTGAGCAGCCTCAAAAGCTTTGTCAACAATTCTCTCAATCTCATAACGGGTGTAAGCAAGCGTATCAACCACCGTCTGACCATTATCCCGGCGTTCACTTGGAGTTCCAAAATAAAGCCCGCCCGTTAATTCACGTACAATAAGGAGGTCGCTTCCTGAAATGACTTCTTCCTTTAACGGTGAAGCATGGAGCAGATTCTTGAATCCTTTGATGGGCCTTAAGTTAGCATATAAATCCAGCGCTTTACGGATTCCGAGCAGACCTTTTTCTGGGCGTAGGTGAGAGGGATTTTGATCCCACTTGGGCCCGCCGACAGCCCCAAGTAATACAGCATCGGCATGCTTACAGGCATCAACAGTTGATTCCGGCAGAGGAGTGCCGTAAAGGTCAATGGCTGCTCCTCCGATTTCATGAGTCTCGAAACTAAACGAGTGATTAAATTCTTCAGCAATTGCGTTTAATACATCCTTGGCAGATTCAATAACTTCCTTGCCGATCCCATCACCGGGAAGTAAGACAATATGCTTTTTCACTAGAAGCAACCTCCTTATTTATTAAAAAAATATTTTGGTGCCTGACACCATTTGGTAAAAACACCCAAAAGGTGTCAGGCACCTTTTTACAAAAATTAACAAAAGTTAAAATCCTATAGTGCTGCTGGTTGTTTCACCATGGCTGTTTGGTTAAAGAATACTCGGTTTACGGCGTTTAGGAATGCTTTTGCTGATGCTTCCAATACGTCTTGTGCGGAGCCGCGGCCGCTGACGTCAGTTCCGTTCACGGTCATTTTGACATGAACCTCTGCAAGGGCATCGCGGCCGCGCCCAACTGAACTTAGATTAAAATCAGTCAAATGAATTTCTTCTTTAATAAGTGCCTCTAAAGTGTTATATAGTGCTTCAACGCTTCCGCTGCCTGTACGAGCAGTTTCCACACGCAGCCCCTCAGGTGTGGTCAGGGCGACAGTGGCTGTCGGGAGATTCGCTGAGCCATACTGAACCTGAAAAGCAACAAGCTCGTATTTCTTCACATCGACAGCGGCAGTCTGAATATCGATTAAAATCGTAAATAGGTCTTCGTCGGTTACTTCTTTTTTCCGGTCTGTTAACAGCTTAAATGACTGAAACGCTTCATTTAGTTTCTCAGGAGCCAATTCAAAGCCCATTTGCTCAATTTTATCCTTAAAGGCATGACGGCCTGAATGCTTACCAAGCACAAGGTCATTGGAACTGACGCCGACTAATTCCGGGGTAATAATTTCATAAGTTAAGGTATTTTTAAGCACGCCGTCCTGATGGATGCCGGATTCATGGGCAAAGGCATTTTTTCCGACAACGGCTTTATTAGCTGGAACCTTCATCCCGGTAAAGCGGCTTACTAAGTCACTGGTGCGTTTGATTTCTTTTAAAACTAGATTGGTAGTGTAAGGATATTTATCTTTGCGAATATTTAAAGCGACGGCAATTTCTTCTAATGAGGCGTTACCGGCCCGTTCGCCAATTCCATTTATCGTACCCTCCACTTGGGTAACGCCGTTTTCGATTGCTGCCAGCGAATTTGCTACGGCCATACCTAAGTCATCATGGCAATGGCAGGATAATGAAGCTTTATGAATATTTGGGACGTTTTCCCGCACGTAGCGGAACATCCGTCCATATTCTTCTGGCGTTGTATAACCGACTGTATCCGGCAAATTGATGACAGTTGCTCCGGCATCGATGACATTGGTAATGATTTGCACGAGAAAATCAAGATCCGACCGGGAAGCATCCTCTGCTGACCATTCAACATGCGGGAACCTTTTTCTTGCATAAGATACCATATCGACGGCTATTTGTGAGACTTCCTCAGGTGTTTTCAATAATTTATATTGCATATGAATAGGGGAGGTGGCCAGGAAAACATGTAATCTTGGTTCTGCTGCATCTTTTAAAGCATCCCACGCAATGTCAATGTCCGATTTCGTTGCACGTGCCAATCCTGTGACAGAAGCATTTTTGATCGTCCGCGCAATCGCTCTTACTGCTTCGAAATCCCCTTGGGAGGAAGCCGGAAAGCCGGCCTCCATAATGTCTACGCCAAAGCGCTCAAGCTGTCTGGCAATTTCCAATTTTTCCAGCTGGTTTAAATTAACACCAGGGGACTGCTCACCATCGCGTAAAGTTGTATCAAAGATGTTAACGTGAACCATGGACCACCACTTCTTTCTTTGCATTCACTGGTTTTTTAATAAATGGCATTAACGCGCGAAGCTCGCGGCCGACTACCTCAATCTGATGATTGTTTTCACTGCGATTGATTGCATTAAATTGTGGGCGGTTTGCTTGGTTTTCTAAAATCCAGCCTTTTGCGAATGCGCCAGTTTGGATATCTTTTAAAATATCTTTCATCCGCGCTTTTGTATCTTCGTTGACAACACGCGGTCCGGAAACGAAATCGCCCCATTGTGCTGTATCAGAGATGGAGTAGCGCATGTTTTCTAGGCCTCCTTCGTATAACAGGTCAACGATTAGCTTCAATTCATGTAAACACTCAAAGTATGCAACTTCCGGCTGGTAACCAGCTTCAACAAGTGTTTCAAATCCGGCTTTGATAAGGGCGGTAGTTCCGCCGCAAAGAACAGCCTGTTCCCCGAATAGATCTGTTTCTGTTTCTTCTTGGAAAGTGGTTTCCAATACGCCGGCACGGGCTGCACCAATCCCTTTCGCATAGGCTAGGGCAACATCGCGTGCCTGGCCGCTGTAATCTTGATAAACGGCATATAGGGCAGGTACTCCAGCGCCTTCAGTATAGGTGCGGCGCACCAAATGTCCCGGTCCTTTTGGTGCTACTAGGAATACGTCAACATCGGCAGGAGGGACGATTTGGCTAAAATGAATGTTGAATCCATGGGCAAAAACAAGGGCATTGCCAGCTTCCAGATTTGGTTTAATGCTTTCTTCATACACCTTTGGCTGCATTTCGTCAGGAAGGAGGACCATTACCACATCGGCTGCAGCTGTTGCCTCGGCTACTGAACGAACGTCAACTCCATCTTCAACTGCCTTATCCCATGATTTCCCGCCGCGTAATCCAACCACGACATCAAAGCCGCTTTCTTTTAAGTTCAAAGCATGAGCATGACCTTGGGAACCATAACCGATGACGGCGATTTTTTTCCCTTGTAAAACTTCCTCTTGAATATCTCCGTTATAAAGTACTTTTACCATTATTGATCATCCTTTCAAGAATATGATTATTTTAATAGTGAATAAGTTGCTAGTTCGTTAACCTGCGGCTGGTAGCCGCGTAAAAAGGCGGTAAGTCCTGTTCTGGCAATTTCTTTGATTCCATAAGGGCGCAAGAGTTCGATTAAGGCATCAATTTTTTCCGGCCGGCCAGTGATTTGGACTGCTAAGCTTTCTTTGCTGACGTCGATAATCGAAGCACGGAATGGATCAATAATGCCATTGATTTCGCTGCGGAGCTGTGAGCTGCTTGCCACTTTGATGAGTGCCAGTTCTCTGACGACAATCGCTTTATCGGTAATATCGGAAACTTTTAACACATCAATTTGCTTGTTTAGTTGTTTTGTTACCTGTTCGAGGCGCTGCTCATCTTCAATCTCAACAACAAGGGTCATTTTTGAAATTCCCTCTGTTTCTGTCGGTCCTACGGAGATACTTTCAATGTTAAATTGCCGTCGCTGCAGGAGACCGGTGACACGATTGAGAACACCGCTTCGGTCCTGAACTGTTAAGGTTATAATGCGTTTCATAAAGGTTTCACCCCAATCATTTCATGGATTCCTTTACCAGGAGCCATCATTGGAAAAACTTTTTCCTGCTGCAGCACGCGGCAATCTACAAGAACTGGGCCATCATGGGCAAACAACTCAGGCAGGGAAGTGATGAGATCCTCCTGGTTGTCAATTTTCATCCCCCGAATCCCATAGCTCTCAGCTAACATTACAAAATCAGGCTGAGTATGGAAAATCGATTCGGAAATCCGGTTGCCGTGTAATAATTCCTGCCACTGCCGAACCATACCAAGAGCTCCATTATTGACGATGATGATTTTGACTGGCAGGTTTCGTTCATAAATGACGGAAAGTTCTTGCAGAGTCATTTGGAAACCGCCGTCACCGACAATCGCGACAACAGTACTTTCCGGTGAAGCAATTTGTGCCCCAATCGCAGCCGGGAAGCCGAAGCCCATTGTTCCAAGACCACCAGATGTAATCCAGCGATGCGGCTCTCTAAAGGTGTAGTACTGTGCTGCCCACATTTGGTGCTGGCCTACGTCTGTGGAAACAATCGCCTCTCCATTTGTTACTTTATGAACGGCTTCGATTACCCATTGCGGACACATTCCGTCTGGATTGTGTTTATACCAAAGTGGATATTCCCGTTTATATTGATCGAGCGTTTCCAGCCATGCCTTGTTTTCGGGTGATTCAGCTGTTTGAACGATTAATTCAACTAATGCCTCTTTTGCATCGGATACAATTGGTATTTGAGTTGGCACATTTTTTCCGATTTCAGCTGGGTCGATATCGATGTGGGCGACCTTCGCATGTGGCGCAAAGTGTTTAAGATTGCCTGTTAACCTGTCATCGAAACGGGCGCCAAAATTAATGAGTAAATCAGTTTCGTATAAAGCCATGTTTGCCGCATAAGTACCATGCATGCCTCCCATCCCTAACGAGAGCGGGCTATCAGCCGGAAAGGCGCCAAGTCCTAATAATGTCGTCACGACCGGAAGCCGGTGTTTTTCGGCAAAAGCAGTTAATTCTCTTGAAGCTTTTCCATGGAGTACACCTGCTCCTGCCAGTATGACGGGCTTTTTTGCTTTGGCAATTGAATCTGCCAGTTTCTTAATCTGCAATGGATTTGGCTTTGTTGTTGGCTGGTACCCGGGTAAATCGATACATGCTTCTTCAGGTTCCTCAACTAGAACTCCCGCCGAAATGTCTTTTGGAATGTCGACTAATACTGGGCCTGGCCGGCCGGTAGAAGCAATATGAAAAGCTTCCTTCACAATTCTTGGCAAGTCAGAAACGGATTGCACCTGATAATTATGTTTGGTGATTGGCGTCGTAATCGCCATCACATCAGCTTCCTGGAAGGCATCTGTTCCAATAACGCTGCGTGCAACCTGTCCGGTGAATACCACGAGCGGTAAGGAATCCATCATCGCATCCGTGATTCCAGTAACCAAGTTTGTAGCACCCGGTCCTGAAGTAGCAATAACTACACCAGGCTTGCCGGTAATTCGGGCATATCCCTCGGCAGCATGGATCATTCCTTGCTCGTGACGGAATAGAATGTGTTTAATGGTACCCTGGGCCCGATAGATTGCGTCGTAAATCGGCAGGACAGCACCTCCCGGATACCCAAATAATGTGTCAACACCTTCACTTTTTAATAGGTCAATGAGAAGGTCTGCACCTGTTTTAGGTGCGATACTGGTTTGGAATTCCAGCTGTTTTGCTTCAACTTTCACGTCGTAATCCCTCCTTATGGATAATTGAATATTTGAAAAATTGAGCGTGTGACTGTGTTTTCATTACATAGTAAAAAAGGCCCTATTCTCCCCGAATAAACTGCAGCCAAGAACATCTAAGCAGAATAATCGGGGAGAAAAGACCTTTCATTTTCTCGGTACCACCCGGTTTTACAGTATTTTTACAAATACTGCCTTATGAAGCGATAACTAAATAGAAATACGCTTCCTTTGGTAACAGGTGATCGGTTAAGAGCACCCGATTGAGCCTACTAAAGTAAAAACCGTTCAGCTCAACACTCAGGGATGATGTCGGAATAAGTTGTATTACTGGGCTTCCAGCAACCCCAGCTCTCTGAAAATACGATTTCTTATTCCTTTATTCCCGTCATCGATTTTTTTATTAAAATGTCAGTTTGATTAGCACCTTATCTTCTTAGGAAGGGGAGGGGTACTAGTGAATCCCTATATTTCCAAATTGGACTTTTCGTTAGTAATAAGAGCTTATCCGCCAGTAAAAGCGTGTTACGCGCCAGTAATCAAATAGCAGTGCGGCTAATATAAAATTAAATGTTTATATTTTCATTACCCCGCCAGTATTAGCGGAGGTAACAAGCTTTGCATATTTTGCGAGATAGCCAGATTTAATTTTTGGCTCCGGCTGCACCCATGAGCGGCGTCGCTCAGCCAATTCTTCCTCATCTACGAGAAGTTCGATGGAACGGCCTTCAAGATCAATTAAGATCTTGTCACCGTTTTGAACAAAGGCGATCGGTCCGCCTTCTGCGGCTTCCGGTGAAATATGTCCAACAGAGATTCCGCGGCTTGCACCGGAGAACCGGCCGTCTGTAATCAACGCCACTTCCTTATCTAAACCGCGCCCAGCTATCGCTGAGGTTGGGGCAAGCATTTCCGGCATTCCAGGTCCGCCTTTAGGACCTTCATAGCGGATGACAACTACATGGCCTGACTTGACGGTGCCGTTATGAATGTTTTCCTGTGCCGCGTCCTGGGATTCAAACACAATCGCTTCACCAAGGAAGGTTTTAATCGATGGGTCAACCGCGCCGACCTTGATAACGCCGCCATCCGGAGCAATGTTTCCATACAGGATTGATAATCCGCCAACTGGGCTATATGGGTTGTCTTTCGGGCGAATAACCTGTTCATTAAGGATTGTTGCATCCTTCACATTTTCAGCTAGCGTTTTTCCGGTAATCGACAAGCAATCCTGATGCAGTGCACCATCAACTTTACAAAGCTCGTTTAATATGGCACTAACGCCGCCAGCCTTATGGACATCATCCATCGAATAATCTGATGCTGGCATAATTTTTGCTAAATAAGGAACTTTTTCAGCAATTTTATTAATATCCTGTAAATCATAGTCAATTCCGGCCTCGTGGGCGATCGCCAAAGTATGTAGCACAGTGTTGGTAGATCCACCCATGGCCATATCTAAAGCAAAGGCATTATCAATGGCTTCTCTAGTAATAATGTCACGCGGGCGAATATCTTTTTTCACTAAATCAATTAAATGACGAGCTGCTTGACGTATCAATTCGTGTCTTTCTTCAGAAGTAGCAACGATTGTGCCGTTACCGGGAACTGTCATTCCCAAAACCTCCATAAGACAGTTCATCGAATTTGCGGTAAACATCCCAGAACAGGAACCGCAAGTAGGGCATGCCTGAGTTTCGATTTCAAGCAGCTGCTGCTGACTAATCGTGCCGTTATGGTAAGCACCAACTCCTTCAAAAACTGATGTGAGAGAAAGGTTCTTTCCAGTCGAAGAAGAAACACCTGCCTCCATTGGCCCGCCTGAAACAAATACTGAAGGAACATTGGTTCTAGCAGCGGCCATCAGCATTCCCGGAGTAATCTTGTCACAGTTCGGAATGTAAAATACACCATCGAACCAGTGGGCATTGATAACCGTTTCGGCACTGTCGGCGATAATTTCACGGCTAGGCAGTGAGTAACGCATACCGATATGCCCCATGGCAATGCCATCATCAACGCCAATCGTATTAAACTCGAACGGAATGCCGCCGGCTTCACGGATGGCTTCTTTGACAATCTCACCGAAATGATTAAGGTGTTTATGTCCAGGAATAATTTCAATAAACGAGTTGCAAACACCGATAAACGGTTTTTCTAAATCTTTCACGGTTACCCCGGTTGCGTATAATAGGCTACGGTGGGGGGCTCGATCAATCCCCTTTTTAATCATATCGCTTCTCATTTTGCTATCTCCTAACTTACAACGGCATGGTTTGTACTTGTTGGATAACAAGCCACTCCGTCTGTTGTTACAATTTTTCTAAATTCTTCTAAAAGGTCGTTGGTTACGGCTCCAGGTTTTCCGTCTTGAATGACACGGCTGTCTACCTCAATAACAGCAATGACCTCCACTGCAGTTCCGGTTAAGAACACCTCATCAGCAACATATACATCATGTCTTGTAAACGGCGATTCTTGAACCTCATAGCCCTTGGTCCTGGCCACATCAATAATGGCGTTGCGGGTAATTCCTTCTAAAGCGCCTAAGTAAACAGGCGGGGTATAGACAACTCCATTTTTCACAATGAAGATATTGTCAGCTGAACCTTCTGTTACATAACCTTGGTCGTTCAGCATAAGTGCTTCTTCGACTCCGGCTTGATTGGCTTCTAATTTAACCAAAATGTTATTTAAATAATTTAGCGACTTTATCTGAGGGCTTAGAACATCTGGACGATTCCTGCGGCTTGCGACCGAGGCAATTTTGATGCCGCGCTCGTAGAACTCCTTCGGATACATCGTCAATTCCTCGGCAATAATGATGACATTTGGTATTGAGCAGGAAGAAGGGTCCAGGCCGAGATTTCCTTTTCCGCGGGAAACAACGACACGAATATAGGCGCTTTCCAGCTGGTTTTTTCTGACCGTTTCCACGATTAATTGCGTCATTTCTTTCTGTGTGTATGGAATCTTCAGCATAATGGATTGTGCTGATTCAAATAGTCTTTTCAGGTGGGCATCGAGCCTAAAGACGTTTCCGCTGTAGACGCGAATACCTTCAAAGACTCCATCACCATATAAAAAACCATGATCATAAACTGATACGACAGCATCCTCTTTCTTGACGAACTCGCCGCCAAGGAAAATCCATTGACTTCCCAACCTAACCACTCCTCTTTAATGTTAAAACGCTTTAAATGATTAAACCTAAATTTTAAAAAGAATTGCCTTGCCTCATCCCGCGCTAATATGGCGGTGATGACCGAAGACAGTGTTTCCTTATAGATGATTATTTTCGATAATCATACAACCAATTGGAAACATGGTCAATACAAAAATCAGATAATTCAAATTAGTCAAAATAATTGATAGCGTTTTCATTCGTGTCCTCATAAGGTTAAGAGGGTAAAAAAATTTTTTAAAAATATTCAAAAAATCATAAAAAAAAATCCTCACACTTTAAAAAAAGGTGAGGAACGTCCCAATAATTCTCCCGAAAAAAAATCACTGCTCCAAGTAATCCCATTCTTGTAAACAGGAATGCTACATTGAAAATAAAATAGAGAGAATGTTTTGGACAAGGTCAACGTATGATTGTACAAAGCGGTTTTTCTCCTGGGTCTATTACAATAAAAATATGAAAATAGTGGAAAATAAAATAGCAAAAAAAATGGGGGGCAAGAAATGAAGAAATTAAAAATGTTCACAACCGTTTTACTTGTTTCATTAGCTCTTATTCTATCGGCCTGCGGCACAAGCAAAACAAGCGGGGATGGTGAAAAGAAGACATTGAGGGTGGTGACAGATGCTGCCTATGCGCCGTTTGAATATCAGGATAAAGGAGAAGTTGTCGGCTTTGATATTGATTTTGTCAAGGCAGTAGCAAAGGAAGCTGGCTACCCTGTAAAGGTTGAAAACGTCGGGTGGGATCCAGTTTTTATTGAAATTGAAGGGAAAACAGCCGATATTGCCGTTTCTGCGATTACGATCACACCTAAACGACTACAAACCTATGATTTTACCGTTCCGTACTTTCTATCTAAAAATGAAATCCTTGTCCCAAAAGGGAGCCCAATTAAGAGTGCCAAAGATTTGGAAGGCAAAAAGATTGCCGTTCAGAATGGGACGACAGGCCAGGAAGCGGTTGAGAAACTTTTTGGCGAGAATAATGATAAACTTAAAAAATTTGAAAACAACAATCTAGCTATCCTTGAGTTGAAGAAAGGTGGCGTGGATGCCGTTGTGGCGGATAACACCGTTATTGAAACCTATGTGAAAAATAATCCGAACGACAATTTCGTTTTCATTGAAGACGATGGTACGTTTGAAAAGGAATTCTACGGCCTTTTGTTACCAAAGGGAAGCAAGCTCAAGGCAGATTTAGATAAGGCTGTGAACAAACTATTAGAAGATGGAACCTATGAAAAGCTTTATGAAAAATGGTTCAAAATCAAGCCTGATATAAAATTATTAAAAGAGCAGCAATAGCGTATGAAATTGCGTAACTAGTTTTCCAAAGCAGTTACGCAATTTTTGATTAGGATAAATAAAAAGCAAAGCAAATTTTCACATTAGGCAGGGGATCGAGAGATGGATTTTCGTTGGAATCTTATTGTAGAATACGCTCCTCTTTTTCTAAAGGGAACGTTATTAACCATTGGCCTATCCGTTGCGGGTATTTTGATCGGCACAGTACTCGGATTATTTATCGGTTTAGGAAAAATGATGCGAAAAAAGCTGTGGGCTTTGCCGTTTAGATGGTATATCAACTTTTTTCGCGGGACTCCTTTTATGGTGCAAATCTTATTAATTCATTTTGCTGTTGTACCTGCATTTTTAGATACAACGAATGGCATCTTGGCCGCGATTTTGGCTCTTTCCTTAAACTCAGCTGCTTATGTTTCAGAAATATTTCGTGCCGGGATTCAATCGATCAATAGGGGGCAAATGGAGGCGGCTAGGTCGCTCGGCATGACACATGGACAAGCCATGAGGTATGTTATTTTGCCACAGGCATTTAAACGGATGATTCCGCCGCTAGGCAATGAGTTCATTGTCTTAATTAAAGATTCTTCGCTTGCGGCGTTAATTGCCGTCCCTGAGCTAATGTATTGGGGCCGGGCGATGCAAGGACAATATATGCGCGCATGGGAGCCGTATCTTACAGCTACTGTTATCTATCTTGTATTAACTCTTTCGTTAAGCTCCCTATTATCTCTCCTTGAAAAGAGGTTGGCTACAGAATGATAGAAGTGAAAAAATTAAAAAAATCCTTTGGTACGAATGAGGTTCTTAAGGATATCAATGTGACCGTCAAGCCCCAGGAGGTAGTTGTTGTGATTGGACCTTCCGGCTCCGGTAAATCGACATTTCTACGCTGCATCAATATGCTTGAAACGATTACCGGGGGACATGTCTTTATAGACGGGACAGATTTGATGGATAAAAAAACAGACATTAATAAGTTACGGTCTGAGGTCGGGATGGTTTTTCAGCAATTTAATCTATTTCCCCATAAAAAGGTGATTGAAAATATTATGCTCGCACCGATGAAAGTAAGAAAGGTTTCAGCAGAAACAGCGAGGGTGAAAGGATTAGAGCTTTTAAGAAAAGTAGGTTTAGTGGATAAAGCAGAGGCCTACCCTGATTCCTTATCCGGCGGGCAAAAGCAGCGGGCGGCGATTGCGAGAGCTTTGGCGATGGAGCCGAACATCATGCTGTTCGATGAACCGACATCAGCCCTCGACCCGGAAATGGTCGGTGAAGTGCTGGAAGTAATGAAGCAGCTGGCCAGAGAGGGGATGACGATGGTAGTCGTGACCCATGAAATGGGTTTTGCCAAAGAGGTGGGCGACCGCGTTCTCTTCATGGACGGCGGCCTGATTGTCGAAGAAAATACCCCGAAAGAATTATTTGACAATCCCCAAGAGGAACGGACGAAGGCATTTTTAAGTAAAGTTTTATAAAGCATATTTTGACCACTTTGGGGCTGACAGCAGTCCCTTATTTTGTTACGATTAGTGGGAATGTTTCCCACTAATTTTTGTGTGGAAAAGGGGCGGAGCGCCGCAAAAGCGAATCAGTATATCCAAGTTGAGTGGAAAATATACGTTTTTCGGCTATAAATGTGAGAAGTCTTGCTCTGCTCACACCGCCTTTATTGGCAGGGATGGTTCTCTGATTTTATTTCCATGGTAGATGGTGGCTTGGAACGCAATATTGGTTTAGGAGGAGATTTCTATTAAAATACGGAATAAAGTGCCTAAATTTAATGAGCAAACACACATAGAATTACTGAACAGTGCCTGGAATCCGCTGAAAGAGCCAAAAACGCTTCCTTCAGCTATTATTCTTTCTGTTCCATTCATGTACCTCAATATGCTTATTTCAATTGGAATTATCTATTTCTTTTCGGACTTTTCGATAAATAACACTTTTTTTACAGGGGATGCAATCACGCTTACGATTCATCTTGATGTTATTATTGGCCTTATTATTGGGGTATTTCTGATGCTTATTATTCATGAATTTTTTCATTTAATTTTCATACCCAATTTCATCAAATCAAAGGATACCTATATGGGGCTGACCTTTTTCGGCGGATATGTGCATACAGAGCAATCATTAACCAAGGCAAGGTTTCTGCTGATATCGATTGCCCCTTTTGCGATTCTATCGATTTTGGCCCCGCTCATTCTAGGTGTCTTCGGCCAATTAACAGGATCCATGATATTTTTCATTATCCTTAATTCAATGGGGGCCAGTGTTGATATACTAGGATTTATGCTCGTGCTAGTGCAGGTTCCGAAAGACGCAGTAATAAGAAATAACGGAACACGGACTTATTGGAAAGTGGAACGATAAGGCAACCAAAGTCATTCGAAGGAAAAGCTTCGCCAACTGTCGGCAAAGCGGAGCCAACTGTCGGATTAATCACTAATAATAAATAAGCGGAAAGATAAAAAAAAGACGACACTACGTCATCTCTTCCATCTTTCCAGTTTAGGAATATTTCTAGTAAACAAACCAGCAATAAACTTTGGCATCCCGAATTCAACAATCTTCTGTTTCACTCTTTCCTTCATTTCCTCCATTGTTATATTGGGAAGAGTGAATTCTCCGTTCAAATAACAGTGGCTGCAATACTTGGTGCTTTTTGACCCGTCCTTTTCGGTTCCGCCTCCATGCTCGTCCTTTGCTAAAGGCATTCCACAGCTTTGACAATTCTTATAGGCTGTCATTTTCCACACTCCAATCAATTTTCAAAATCAAAAACATCCACAATTCGATCTGCTTTTATTCGGTTTTGGCATAGCTTAAAAACTTGTTCAAAAAATGACTCCACTTCCATTGCGGCTGCCGGAAGCTTGATGTGCACCGTTGTTGAGCCAAACATTTGCTTAAAATAAGCTTTCCGCTGATCGTTTTTTCCATCACGTTTAAATGGTTTGTATGACCAGACGATTTGCTGTGCTTCGTCAATTTCCTCTACTTGCCGGAGCTCTGCGACTGTCGTTTTTTTATCATGGGCATAAATTACCAAATAATAAATGTCATTGCGGTGCCAATCAATAAATACAAAGTAATAGCCGGTTTCCGTTGCAGGCCGGGTCACCTCATAGGCTGCTAACGTTTTCTTCCCATTTGTCCATTGGTGAAACTTTGGAAGAGTCCCGCCAACTGTTTCTAATTTCTTTATCTCATAGGCGGCGGGAGGTGATTTTTCGATGCAATTGGCTAAAAAAAGTGCTTGTTCCTGTTCCAAGGTTAACTGCTCCTTTAGGTCTTTGTCTTAATTATAACCCGCAGAACTCTCTATTGATACTAGCTCGAAAGTTTTAATTTGTCTCCAAAATGAAATACAACTGACATCCTTTTAAAAAGATCCTTTGGTAGAATCGTACTAATTGAGACTTATATTTTACATATCCGTCGAATAGTATGAGGAATAATTACGCCTCTTTTCCATATGAATGACATAGAGTGTTGCAATTGGAGGGAATGAAATGTCAATAGAGAAGCAATTAAAACAGAAAACGTATCATGAAATGTTCATCAATGAGCATGAAAATAGTCAGCCGATTCGTGTTCTTGGCGAAGCGTTTCAGGAGGAAGCAGAAAAGGATTTGCCTGATTTATCCCACATTCGCTTTGCCCAAGGTGAAGTCTATTTTCATTACAAAGATTTTGAAGCGGCGATTTTTAAATGGGAAAACATTAGTAATGATCTAGAGTCATGGGCGAAGAAAAATACCGCCGATGCTTACTATGAGTTAGGGATGCTATCGACGGCTGAGGATATTTACACAGCGATTGTCTCAGATGATCCAACCTTAAATACAGAAGTAGCGTTACAGTTATTTTCACTCTATATCGAGCGCGACAAGCTAGATGCAGCCGTTTCGGTGATGAAAAAAACGATCGATGCCAATCCTGATTACCCGAATGTTACCGAAATCGCCCGTACTTTTTTCGAGGAACAACAGGATTGGAATAATGCGATTGAACTAGCTGTAAATGAAGCCAAACGGACAGAATCGCCGGTTTGGTTTGATATGGTTATTACGTATGTAGAAAAGGGTGTAACGAAAAGCCTAGCACCTAGTTATTTTAGCCAAGCCTTGATCTTACTGTTTGAACTAGACAAGGAGAAATTTGAGCAGTTCGTTTCCGCGCTTTGGAACAGCTACAAGAATGAGGAAACTTATTTAGCGTGGTTAAGAGAAATCAACCACCTATTATTAAATCTTGACCTGGATCGAAATGAAAACTGGCCAGTGCTTTCCATGCTTCATAAGGAAACTTATTTTAGCTTTATTGACGGCAGATATTTTATTAAAAAAATTCAGGAATTTATCCCTGACCTGTTAACGAACTGGCTGCGGTTGGCTGACCAAGCTAATGTAGTCCTAGCGTCAGCAGCCGTGCTCTCTTGGAATGAGCTTTTTCCAGCAAGTATCAGTACGACGATTGTGAGTGAAGCAGAAAACCTAATCAGTATGACAGAAACAGACATGGATGAACTGGATGAGTGCCTGACACTATTTGATTCCATTATGAATTGGGCAGAGGACCATGAGATGGGTAAGAACCACCGTTTAAAATGGCTTGTCGATCAATTAATTGACTTTGACACCCAACATATATTCATTACCGGGTTAAGTGGCAGCGGGAAATCTTCGTTTGTTAATACAATTTTAGGGGAAGATTTGCAGGATAGCCCAACCTCATCTGTCGTCATGTTTAAAGACGAGAATGAATTAGCCATCACTGAAATTACCGACTGGGAGATTACCAATCTAGCTGGTTTTTCTGATTTCCAAGAACGAATGGATCGCCGCCGCAATGCGCTCGAATCAATCATTGAATTTAAGCGGCCGAACGCATTTTTAAAAGGAAATAGGGTTGCTTTCATTGATACACCGGGACTTAAGGGCAGCCTTCACGATCGTAATGAAATTCTGAAAAGTCTCCATGTTGCTGACAATGTCCTATTTGTGCTTGATGCTAATGTCCCGTTTACGGAAAAGGAGCGTAGTGTTCTAACACAAATTCAAGACGTAGCACCTGAGATTCCGATTCATTTTATTATAAGTAAAATGGATACAATTACCGGCGAGCAGGAAGCAATCAGGATTTTTGAGGAAACTAGGTCCACCATTCAAACTTATCTTCCGGAATCCCAAGTTTTTGCGTTTTCTTCGCAATATGAGGGCGGTTCACAGTTGAAGGATTTAAAAGAGTTTATTCAATCAATTAACAATTCGATAAACATAGAAGATAAGCGTCTGGCAAAGCTATTGTTCTATATTCGAACGACGATTGCCAGCCTGTTGCAAAAGCGGATTGATGTGGAGAATCAATTGGTAGAATCAGTGCGCTGGAATGAAGAAATGTTGATGAAGTTAACCGGAGCCGTCAATCAACTGAAGGATACGGAGGCACAAAAAACAAAAGCGTTCACGAAGTCATATCGCGCATTTAAAGATGCGATTGAAATCGATATTGCAGAGACAGTCCCGAGTTTGCTAAAGGAGTGTTCGGTCCTAATCAAGGAAGATAGCAATTTTAGCAATATCCACTTGGAATTAAATGACGAGATGAACAGACGACTTCAAGCTTACTTGGAGGAGCAGGTGATGCCGAAATATTACCGCTTGCTTCAGGATTGGATTGTGCGCTGCAAAGAGGAGTTTGAGCAAGGTCAGGAATTTTTGAATGAGATGGCAGAAAGCTTTAATCAGATGTACGGGGACGAGCGCCTCAAGCTGGAGTGTGACTTCAAAGTACTAGATGATTGGCGCCGCGATACGGACCGGATGACGAGCCGTTTTCAGCTGGATTCAATTAATATTCTGCTCCGCCGGACACCGTCGCAATTTTTATTAAAAAGCGCTGGAAAACTGTTTGGCGCCCTGTCGCAAAACAAAGCAATGCTTTATAACAAATACAAATCATTTGTCGAAAATGAGGATTATGATGAAGCGGCTAAGTTGGTCTGCCAGCAGTTTTTCCGTCCCTTTGAACTGTTTGAAAAATCATTGGAGCGGGATGTCACGATGTTTTTCAAGAGCCCGCTAACGATGTTGAATCGCTCTGTTGAAGAAGCAAGTGCCGGGATTCAGACGAACCAGGAAATGCTAAATAACATGAATGCTAATCCAGAAATGTTCCGCGATCCTCTGACACTATTTGAGGTGCGCCTGCGTCAATTCGAATGGATGACAGTCGCTGGAAAAGGCATGCAAACGATCTATTAATAGTATTGAAGAACGGTCACCAATTTTCTTTATTGGTGGCCGTTTTTCAGATTAATGCGATTTATGTAGTAAGGGACAAGCATGGAATTATGGCAAAATGGTGTATGGAAATATTCATGGATTAATCGCCACAGAAATGAATTGGAGAGAGCTATAGATTCAAAGATGTTGCAGAAGATATTTTTGGGTATAATTGGAGAATATCCATCTAGGAGTGAATGATAAAAAAGGTAGATAGAATTAAAATTGATAATGGGGGTTCTTGAATGAAAAAAATTCTTATGAATTTATCTATAGTTACTATCTTCCTAATAACTCTTATTGGATGCTCGAAAGAAGTTCCTAAAGAGTTTGATTTGAACCAACTAACTAGAGTAGATGTTCAAATATTAACAGGTGAACACAGTGACAACGAAATAATAATAACAGAGAAAGAAAAGATTAAAACTTTAAGAGAAGTATTTGCAAAAATTGAGTGGGAACAGAACGTAAAGGCTAAAATGTCTCGAAAAGAAGATGTGAAGGCTACTTTATTCTTCACGTTTGATAAAAATATGCCAGAGAGATTGTTTGAATATTTTATCTGGTTTAATCAAGGCGATGCATCAGCAACGATTATTGACAGAGAAGAGAATGCTTTAGGAACATTAGATAAAGAAAATGCCCAAACACTAAAAGCTATTCTGTTGAATAATTAAAAGAGCAGTTTTAAAAAAAAGGGTAGTGAGGCTAGTGGCGTTAGGAAGCTATATTAATTTGTTTCTTGGCATTTTAGTATTCTACGGCTGTAGGATCCTCTTTGATTCAAAGTATAAATACGGGGGAATAAAAAGACTACCAATTGAAGTTGTTATTTCGGCTATTTTAGTTCTGGTTGTGCAGTGGTTAATTAAACTGCTTTTTTAAAAAATTATCTGTTCAATAACGATGGTTTTACAAAGCAAAAGACGGTAAATGCCTTTTATCAATAATCGACTCATTTAAGTTTAAGAAGCATCAGTGATAAAATGAATTTATCAAAAATTGGGAGGGATTCTTTTGAAAAGTGCTAGTCCATATGTATTCATAGATAACTGCCGTGATGTCATGGAGTATTACCAAAGTCTTTTTGGCGGGGAAATAATTAATTTTCAAAAAAGCAAGGATGGCAAGTGTTTGCATGCCGAACTACACCTTGGTAACAGTATCATTCATTTTTCAGATACCTTCAGTAAAACCCATGAAGGGGATAACGTACGAATTAGCTTAGAATGTGAAAGCAAAGAAGAAATTAGAAGAGTGTATGACGCTCTAAGCAAAGACGGAAAGATAACTGCTGAGCTGCAGGATACATTCTGGGGAGCGATTCATGCAAACTTAGTCGATAAGTTTGGCATTGGCTGGCTGCTCAACTTTCAGAAATAATACGTATTTAAAAAAATCCATAAAGGGATGATTTAGTGTATGAACAACGTGACAAAAATGAAAATATTCAAACCAGCGAACGAGGTATTTGAAGCATTCGTCGATCCTACGAAAATCGGTCATTTTTGGTTCTCATCGAGTTCGGAAAGATGGGAGCAAGGTAAGACGATTACAGTGAGATATGTTGAATACAATGCGCAACTGGATATAGAAATAAAGGAAATCGAGGTAAATAAGAAAATCGAATTCCAATGGGGAGCAAATGGCGAAGGGCATATTGTTACGATTACGCTGAATGAGACGGATCATGCAACTACAATTATTGAAGTTAACGAAGCTGGATTTAATGAAAATGATGAAGCTCTAATTAGTCAATTGCTAGATAATAAAGAAGGCTGGGTTTTCATGCTGACCTGTTTAAAGGGTTATTTAGAATTTGGTGTGAACCAATTAAGAGGCGGATTAGTGAAGGAATGACCTGTAAAAAGAGCCAAAAGGCTCTTTTTTGTTGCATATTAATATTTATGTAATTGTTTAGTGACACTCTTTGATGAAATAAGAAAAATAAAATAATAATGAGCAGTCCAAAAATATACATTAGAACGTATATTCGTGTTAAAATTATTCTAATGTTGCAAAGAGCGGAGGGCTTTTATGAAGCTAAAAAATATAAACATTAGCGAGCGTATGGAACATTATAATGTAGCTGGTTTAAGTATCGCATTAATTGATAATGGCCAAATCAATATGACAGCAGGCTTTGGTGCCCTTGAGGCAGGAACCACAAATATTGTAAACAATAATTCTATATTTAATGCGTGTTCAATTAGTAAATTTGTAACGTCAATGCTAGTTATGAAATTAGCGGAACAAGGTGTCTTCGATTTGGATGAAGACGTAAATAACAGACTTTCATCGTGGAAGGTTCCTGATAATGAATTCACGAAAAATAATAAAGTAACATTACGGCGGCTGCTTTGTCATCAATCAGGGGTTATAGACCCGGATGGTAGTTTTCCTGAACTTAATTTCACTCAAGGATTTCCAGCTATGGTCGATTTATTGGAGGGAAGATCGCCTTATTGCAATGTACCTATTGAAGTGATGTATGAACCAGGGAGCGACTTTCAATATTCAGATGCAGGTTTTTGTATCATACAACAGCTAATAGAGGATTGCATTGGAAAGTCATTTTATGACGCAATGAATGAATATATATTTGAACCATTAAAAATGAAAAATAGTTCATTTCCACAGACAATACCAAAAGAAAGAAGAGAAGATTTTTCTTGTGGTCATAAAAATGGAAAGATAGTCAATGCTAAATATCCGATTTATCCCTATCCGGCAGCTTCCGGACTATGGACAACACCATATGATTTAGCCAGTCTGGTAATTGAATTTATGAGTTCTTTAAAAGATGAAAGTAAGATTGGTCTTTCTGCAAGTAAGGAAAAGAAATGATTAACTCACAGGGCTGTAAAGAGTGGACTGGACTAGGTGTTTTTCTAGATGAATCAGAGCATGAAATTGAAATTTCATCACTCGGCTGGGGTGTGGGCTTTCAATGTATGATGGTGGCGTATCCTTATTTAGAAACTGGAGCAGTGATAATGACGAATACCGATTTAGGGGTTCATCAATTGAAGGGGATTATCGGGGAAGTATACAATTCCCTTACTTTTTAATATTTCTTGTGACCTACTGGACAGTTTAGTGGAATTACCGCCCTTCATTTTTGGAATATTCAGAGTGGGTCAGGAATAGCTATTTGATTCATTATACAATTTAGGGGGAAATTGAATGAATGAAACTAGGTATAGAGAAGTTTGGGACTTAGAAAAATTATTTCCAGGGGGAAGCCAATCAATTCAATTTTGTTACCATATCGAACAGGTAGAGATAAAAGTTGATGAATTGGAAAATAGATTAGAATTTTTTCATACTCCACTTGAAATAAATGATTCGCTAAAAATAGCAGATATTATTGATCAAACAATTGGTATTCAGCTGAACTTGTCACAGGCAAATTCTTTTATTACTTGTCTTCTAGCGCAGAATCCAAAGGATCAGAATGCTGCCATACTCCGAGGAAAGACATCCTCTATTAGTGCCCGCTTTGAGTCTGCATTACAAAAAATAAAAAACGTCCTTGTAAACACAAACGAACTTTTGTGGAAAAGCCTACTTGATACTGATCGGTTAAGTGGCTATAAATTTATTCTAAACGAATGGCGAGAGAATGCTGAAAATCAGCTATCCGAAACAGAAGAAAGTTTAGTGTCCAATCTAATGGTTGATGGCTATCATGCTTGGGGACAGTTTTATAATTCTCTTATTAGTAGTATTAAAGTTAATATTTCAATCAACGGTGAAAATAACGAATTATCAGTTGGCCAAACGATTAATTTACGTTCCCATCCTGATGAATTAGTTCGAATGGAATCCCATAAGGCTTTAGAAGAAATATGGACTGAGAAAGAAGACCTGTTTGCAAAGATCCTCAATCATATTGCTGGTTTCCGATTACAAGTATACGAAAAGCGTGGTATAAAAAATGTTCTAGAAAAACCTCTTAAGGACAACCGCATTAAAGAGGAAACACTGAACGCCATGTGGGCAGCAGTTAATAAATACAAACAACTGTTTGCTGATTACCTAAACCAGAAAGCAAAAATGTTCGGTGATAAAAAGATGCAAGCCTATAATTTTTGGGCACCTATTTCACAAAGTACTCAAAAAATGAATTATGAAGAAGCTGTTGATTTTATAATAGAGCATTTTAGTCAGTTTGGAACGGAATTAGAAAGTTTTTCGCGCAATGCCTTTGAAAAGGGCTGGATTGAAGCAGAAAATCGACCGAATAAATCGGCTGTTGCCTTTTGTGCAGGGTTTCCACTTTCGGGAGAATCAAGAGTTTTTATGACATATGACGGGAGAATCACAAATGTCTTAACACTAGCACATGAGTTAGGTCATGCCTTTCATAACTATGCAATGAATCCCGTCAAAGGTATGAATAAAAAATATCCGATGATTATGGCTGAAACAGCCTCAACATTTTCTGAGCTGATCATGTTAGATGCAGCCATGGAAAAAGCGAACGGCACTAGCGAACGATTATTTTTACTGGATGAAAAATTAAAACGCACTGTGATGAACTTCATGAATATTCCTTCTAGGTTCTTGGTTGAGACGAGATTTTACGAGGAACGAAAACATGGAATCGTTTCTTCATCACGGATAAATGAATTAATGCAAACGGCAATGGTTGAAGCTTATCAAGGCTCCCTTGATGGTGCTTCTATTCATTCGTGGGTTTGGACACCACATTTTTATATTACTAATACTCCATTTTATAATTTTCCTTATACTTTCGGGTACTTATTTTCTCTTAACCTTTATGCACGGGCAAAGAAAGTAGGAAAAGAATTTGAAAAAAGTTATTTAGACCTGCTACGTGATTCAGGCAGGATGACCATTGAAGAATTGGTAATGAAGCATTTAGGGGAAGATATTACTTCACAAGCTTTTTGGGAAAAAGGAATGCAATTATCCATTAAAGATGCGGAAGAGTTTATTAACTTAACAAAAGGTTCAGGAGCTTAATAATGGGTAACTGCAACCATAAATCATGTTTATTGGATTAACAGGGCTGGATATATTCGGAAGGAAAGTGTATTTTCAATATAAGGATGTATCGGAAGCCTTTCAAATTCTTGGATATTGAGGTTAGTTTAGTAAAGGATTTTGGAAGCTAATATTTATGTAGGGGCGCTTAAATGAAAAAAATATTAATTGTCATCACTATTATGATAATAGCGATTGTCGGTCTTGCAGTTTTTCTTCTTGGACGAGTAGGAATCGATATAAAGGTGATAAATCAAACAAACGAAGAAATACCGGAGATGTATTTGACCTATGAAAATATTAATTCAGATATTAAGATCCCACCGCTCGCGCCGGGTGAAACCTATAAACTCAACTTGAATACGATTAAAAACTCCACTGAGGATTTTGTTGAGGGAGCTTTGCTGCTAAAGTATATTGATAATTTTGGATCTTTAAACACAGAATATGTAATTGGATATTTTGAAAAAGGATATTCAGGCAATGCTGTAATAAAAATAAAATCTATTGATGCAAATGGGAAACTTGAGATTGAAATCGAAGACAATCCGAAAATAAAATAATAATAAGGTTGTCAAAAGTTAATTACTTTATAAAATTTTGTTAGAAGGTGAATCCAATAGAGCCAAATGTATATTTAACTCGACCAACAATGGAATTAGAAACAGAATATCTGTCCTTTTACCGGGAATGGAAGGAAAGTGGAGAGGACATGGTCCCGTGGGTCATTAGTAAAGATCCCTCAAATTTCCAAGAAATGATTCAATTTTTTCTTGATTCCGAGAATGGAATAAATCTCCCTGAAAATTGGGTGCCTGACACAACGTTCTGGTTAGTTAATGATGATAAAAAAGTTATCGGTGCTGTTAATATTCGACATCGACTAACTGATAAGCTATTAAACTGTGGCGGACATATTGGTTATGGCATCCGTCCCTCTGAGCGGCGAAAAGGATATGCTACGAAACTTTTATCATTATCATTAGAAAAAGCGAAAGAACTAGGAATCCAAAAAGTCCTCGTTGTTTGTGACAAGAGTAATATTGGTTCGGAAAAAACAATATTGAATAATGGCGGCGTACCAGATTCGGACTTTATTGAAGAAGATGGAAATATTATTAAAAGGTTTTGGATTGAATTATAAAAATTTATTTTTCCAGCCTTTCCTCTTGTAAACTAAGTTCTAGGCGTAAACTAAAGTTTCCACTCAATATTTTAAATGATTATATTAGAAAAAATCCTTGTTTAAGAGTTTTCCTCGAACTATAGGGAGTTGAATTATTTGTTTGAAACAGATAGATGTTTTATTAATATCATTCAAGAATCGGATTATTTTGATGTGAAAAAATTATATGTAAATCAGGAAGTAAGAAGATATCTTGGGGGCATACGTCAGGAAGATTCGATTAGAGAAGTAATGGATGAAATGCTTAATTCAAGTGACGACTCTTTTTATTGGGTTGTAAGGGAAAAACACGCAGATAATTTTATTGGTTTGGTTTCTCTTGACCCTCACCACGAGAGAGTGTATATGGAAATCTCATATCAGTTTTTACCCAATTGGTGGGGATCTGGCTATGCAACAGAAGTAGTTCAAGTGATACTTACTTTTGCATTAAATGAATTGAATCTTGCAAAAATAGTGGCGGAAACACAAACTGCTAATAAGTTCTCTTGCAGGCTTCTAGAGAGAGTAGGTATGGAATTAGAAAGAACAATTAGCAGATTTGGAGCCGAGCAAGCGATTTATTCTATCCGATCATCGAATTTTAAAAAATGAATTCTTCTTAACGGAGAAGGGCTGTTTTTTGGAATTGTCTGCAACTGAGTAATTGAACCGGCATTAAAGACTGAAGGTTCTAACTTTTGGCTAGATTATTTAAAAATATAAAAATAGGTGATAAGAAAATGCCTCAGAATGGAATAGTATTAGTTGTTAGTGTTTCAATCATTAATGGCGACGAAGTTTTAATTATTAAAGAAAATAAACCATTTGCAATCAATAAGTGGAATTTTCCATCCGGACGTATTGAGTCTAAAGAAGATATACTTGATGCAGCCTGCAGGGAAGTAAAAGAAGAAACAGGATTTGATGTGAAACTTACTAGTACAACTGGTGTATATAACTTCATCAGTAGTTCAAATGATCAAGTGATTTTATTTCATTTTACCGCTGAAATTATTGGCGGATCATTGAGGCTTGAAGAGGACGTAATAATAGATAGTAAGTGGATAAAGGTATCTGAGCTCATGAATATTGATAATAATCAACTTCGTGACCCAAGTGTTATTAGGCAGATTGTAGATAGAATAGTAAATCAAAAGATTCATCCCATTACAATTTTTAATGATCGGTTAGTATAAGGCAAAGAAGATTGAATATAAAACGGAATTCTAAGTAAATAAACGGGCGCGGTTCTTCAATCATGAAGACCGCTTTTTTTCGAATAAAATAATTGAAGGTTATTTTCTCAAGATTACCGAATATATAAGGATGACAATTGGAAATTAGGAAGTGTTAATTTTGAACTATGTATTTATGGTACTTATTTTTGTTATTTCGTTTTATCAATTTATTATAAAAGGTTTCGATAAAGAAGTAATGGATACGTACTTTCCCAAATCACTATCAAACATAGCTAGCTATTTGTCTTTTGGGGCAATAAATTCATTTTTTGCTAATCGTTTCTTTGAAATTGACTGGATGCTTTGGATAACCTTTTATTCAATAATAGGAATACTAATTTGTAAAAAATCTGAAAAAGGTGAAGGAAGGTTTTCTCAAAAGTTAATAATTACTTTCATTTTTTTCTTGTTTTTTTCTACTTACCGAGTTCCAACTCATCCCGCTTCATTTGAAAACTATATTAATAGTAAAGAAATGTACCAATGTGTCGAAGGGCTGGAATGTGTAAAAGTAACACCGGAAATAACAGATTATGGTGCATTAAAGGCTAAGGTAGAAATTCTTTCAGTAAGAGAAGATACATTTGATTGGTATTTGCTGTTTGCAAAGGGCTCTATTCAACTTGCTGACGATAAAGGGAATATTGAAGAAATAAAAGGTGTAAATATTTGTGGATTTTGGATTGAATATTGAAAGGCATTTGTTGTAGAAAATGGAGGATATAAAGATGATACCAAAGCATATTGTTTCAGCGGCAGCTATTGTGCTAAATAAGCAAAATGAGATTTTATTAATAAAAGGCCCGCGAAGAGGATGGGAAATGCCTGGGGGACAGGTAGAAGAAGGAGAATCTTTGAAGGATGCAGCCATAAGGGAAACAAAAGAAGAATCTGGTATAGATATTGAAGTTACAAAATTTTGTGGAGTGTTTCAAAATGTAAATGATTGCATTTGTAACACATTATTTTTGGGAAAGCCTGTGGGAGGAGAACCAGCAACAAGCTCGGAAAGTCTAGAGGTAGGCTTCTTTCCGATTAATGAAGCATTAGAAATGGTCACTTGGAAAAATTTTAGACAACGAATTGAGTACTGCTTAACAGAAAAACTTCATCCTTTTTATATAGAATTTTAAATAGTCTAGTAGTAATTGGAAGGAAAAGGAGGTCAACAGATAATGACCAATTTATATTTAATAAAGGAGTCCGGAGGTGCCTTATGCAGTTATTATTTTGGCCTTGTACGATTGCCTCACTCATTCTCTCCATTATAGCCATAGGTACAAGGAAACCTAAACTCCTTGTAATATCCTCAATCCTTATATTACCAATGTCTTTATACCTAGCGGCTACACCACTTTTTCTAGTTTGGGGTTTAATATTTCCAGGCCTTTATCTTGTTGCGGGGAAATTTATAGCAAATAAAAGGATCTGGTTAGCCATTTTGTTTGTCATTCCCAATTTTATTTTAGTCGGATGGCTGGGATGGATTTTAATAAATCAGTAGATTTGAAATGGATCTTTTCTCCAATCAAAACAATTAAAAATACGTTGCCCAAATATCCAATTGATGGTAGCCTTTTGGTAATCTGCTTTTGAAGGAGGGAAAACAAGTGATTAATGTAACGGGGTCACAAACAGAAGCAAAGGTATTTTCAAATTATCCGCAGGAAACAGCGATTGAGCAGATTCAAGAACTGTGCAATCAGGCTTTTTTAAAGGAAACAAAAATTAGTATTATGCCAGATTATCATGCTGGAAAAGGCTGTGTGATTGGCACCACTATTCAGTTAAAGGATAAAGTTGTCCCCAACCTGGTTGGCGTCGATGTCGGCTGTGGTGTCTTAACCGTCAAGCTGCAGGACAAAAAAGTGGATTTTAATAAGCTTGATCAGGTTATCCGTACCTATGTCCCAAGCGGGCAGGATCTTCATTCAGAGGAGACGGTCAGGTTTATTAACACGAGTTTTCCGCCCATTCAAGAATTTAAAGCGGAGCATATTTTAAGTGAAAATAGAAGTCTTTATAGCTTAGGAACACTTGGCGGAGGCAATCATTTTATCGAAGTCTCTGTCGATTCCGATGGCCGTCACTATTTAACGATTCATACAGGCAGCCGTTATGTTGGATCAAAGATTGCCACCTACTATCAAAAAGTAGCCATTTCAAGGCATCGTCAACATGACTTAGGCGAGATGATTGAAAAATTAAAGGCGGAAGGACGTCAAAAGGAAATCCAGGCAGCCATCCAAGGCTACAAGGATAAGAATCCTGTTATTCCAAACGATTTAGCCTATTTGGAAGGCGAGGACTTTGAAAATTATATTTATGATATGAAATTAGCGCAAAGCTTTGCGAAAGCAAACCGTGAAGAAATTGCCAGGGCGATTACCGATAATATGGGCTTTGAAGAAATAGAACGTTTCGATACGGTGCACAATTACATTGATACCGACAATCTGATTTTACGAAAAGGTGCGGTTTCCGCGCAAAAAGGCGAACGTCTTATTATCCCAATTAATATGAGGGACGGGTCCATTTTAGCAGTCGGCAAAGGCAACGAGGACTGGAATTATTCGGCACCGCATGGGGCTGGGCGCGTCCTGAGCCGGACAAAAGCGATGAAGACCTTAAACATGAATGATTTCCACAATACCATGAAAGGCATCTGGACGACATCTGTTTCTGAAGAAACACTTGATGAAGCTCCAATGGCCTATAAGTCGATGAACGAAATTTTAGAAAAGGTTGAAGAAACAGTTAAGATTGCCAGCTTTATCAAACCGGTTTATAACTTTAAAGGTAGTGAAAAATTCAGCCCAACCAGATATAAAAGATCATAGGCTACGCCAATTATTTGCTGATTCCATTAATATCTTCTGAGAAGAGGAATACCCAAAATGAATAAAACTAGAATTAGTAGCAATATTATTTTCTATTTTTTTGCAATCGTCTTTTTCTACATCTTCTTTAAAATTCTTAGTTATATCGTTGAGTTTTTTTATTCCCCAGAAAATCAATTATCTGATGTATTAGCAATTTTTATATTAGTAGTGATTGTTATCCCCCTTTCAGTCTACTCATCTGAGAAGGTTATTAAAATAATAAAAAACAATTAACCACTACGAATTGACGATATACAGCATTTTTCAAAGATTAATCAAAGTATTTCTAAAGAGGGACTATTAATTTAGTCTCTCTTTTTTCAACGAAAAAAGGATTTTTCAAAGAGAATATGGAAAATAACTATATAGGAATGAACGGGTGGGGGATAAAATGCAGCATAAAATTTTATTAGTAGAAGATGATATGGCCATTAGCGATATGGTTAAAGGTCAATTTACCAAAGAAGGCTTTGAGGTAGTGCCAGCGTTTGACGGGGAAGAGGCGCTTGCGGTGTTTGCAAACGACACATTTGATTTGATTCTCCTTGATTTAATGCTGCCGAAGCTTGATGGAATGGAATTTTTGAAAATAATCCGTGAGAAGAGCATGATACCCGTACTGATCATGTCGGCTAAAGACGGGGACTTAGATAAAGCTTTAGGTTTGGGTTTTGGAGCGGATGATTATATCGCCAAGCCTTTTTCGATGATTGAGCTAACGGCTAGGGTGAAAGCAGCAATCAGAAGGGCAACTCATTATTCCCGTACAGAACAAAAGCAAGAAAAAAAGCTGTTAACGGTCGGAGAGTTGGAACTTGACCTCGAAAATTTCTCCTTACAAAAAAACGGAAAAGAAATCAAGCTGACCGCAAAGGAGTTTCATATTCTAAAACTATTTATCTCACATCCAAACCGTGTCTATACGAAGGCACAAATTTATAGCTTAGTATGGGAAGACGAGTATTACGGTGATGAAAATGTGATAAATGTTCATATGAGAAGGCTAAGGGAGAAAATCGAGGATGACCCGTCCAAACCGCAGTATATCAAAACTTTATGGGGCATCGGCTATAAGCTTGGGGAGTTTTCATAATGATCATTTTTTTATCTATCATCATCATCGCCTTAGCGGGTCTTAATTTTTTTCAATATAAATCGAGAACCAATGATAAAGAAAATTTCACCTACATACACAAAAAACTTAAGCAGATTATTGATAGGAAAACGGATGAAAAGCTGCTTTTGCAAACGGATAATAAGGATTTAAAACAGATATTAATCGAAATCAACCGCCTTTTAGAACATAATCAAAAAATGATGGCAAACTACAATAAAACGGAGATGTCGATGCGGAAAATGCTCTCCAATATCTCGCATGATTTAAAAACGCCGTTGACAGTGGTGCTCGGGTATATTGAGTTTATGTTGAATGATCCGAATAGAAATCAAGAAGAAACCGATGAGCTCCTGCAAAAAGTTCACTGTAAAGCGGTTGAAGTCTTAGATTTAATTAACAAGTTCTTTGATCTTGCGAAACTGGAGTCTGGGGATAAAACTCTGCCGCTTACAAGGGTGAACATAAATGAAGTGTGCCAGAAGAATATATTAAACTTTTATGAGCTTTTGACGGCAAAGGGTTTTGATGTTGCGATTGAGCTGCCGGAAAACATTCTTTATGCTCTAGTGAATGAGGAAGAACTCAACAGGGTCTTAAATAATTTACTTTCCAATGCGATTCAATATGGCGGTGATGGGAAAGTGCTTGGTTTAACACTTAAAAGTGATGAACAATTTGTTTATATAGACGTGTGGGATAAAGGCAAGGGAATCAGCGAGCTCCACAAGGATTTAGTGTTTGAACGGATGTACACGTTAGAAGATTCACGAAACAAGTCCTATCAAGGCAGCGGTCTCGGCCTTACCATTACCAAACGGCTTGTGGAAAAAATGGACGGGCAAATTTTTCTAGCCAGTAAGCCCTTTGAAAAAACGACTTTTACCGTTCAATTAAAGCGAATTACATATTAAAACAGCTAAGGGTGCCTCGCTTCAGAGACATCCTTTCTTTCTTAAGATTTTTGTAAGATTTGAGTAATAAAAAAGAAAAGTCTGCTGACTAGAATAAAAAGTAGTTAAGAACGAAGAGGAGCTGAAAATTGATGAGCTACATTATCAAAACAAATCAACTGACGAAAGCCTATAAGGGCAAGGAAGTGGTTTCGAATGTCAATATGAAGGTTAAAAAGGGCGAAATATACGGGTTTCTTGGGCCAAACGGTGCCGGTAAAACAACGATCATGAAAATGCTGACCAATCTTGTGAAACCAACGAGCGGAGAAATTGAAATCTTTGGTGAAAAACTGACGAATACCTCCTATGAAGTGTTAAAGCGGATGGGGAGCATCATCGAATATCCTGTTTTCTATGACCGGCTTACGGCACGTGAAAATCTGGAACTGCATTGTGAGTATATGGGCTATTACGACAAAAAGGCGATTGATGCAGCCCTAGATTTAGTTAAATTAAAAAATATCGAGGATAAGTCAGTAAAAGACTTCTCACTCGGAATGAAGCAGCGTCTTGGGATTGCCCGCGCCATCATTACTAAGCCTGAACTATTAATTCTTGATGAACCAATTAATGGCCTCGATCCAGTGGGGATTAAAGAACTGCGTGAATTATTCCATATGCTCTGCCGTGAATATGGAATAACCATGCTGATTTCGTCCCATATCCTTGGTGAAATGGAGCAAATTGCCGATACGATTGGGGTAATCAGTGACGGGAAATTAATTAAAGAGGTTTCGATGGATGAAATCCAGGAACAAAATAAGGAGTATATTGAACTTGCTGTTGACGATGTGAAGAAGGCCTTTTATGTACTTGATGAAATTCTCCATCTCACAAATTTTAAAGTGGTCGACGCATCACGGTTCAGAATCTATGATACAGGAGCATCACAATCAGAAATATCGAAGACTCTCATTCTAAACGGGGTCATGATTGAGGAAATCAATAAAAAGAATCATTCACTAGAAGATTATTTCTTAACATTAATCAATGGGGGCGGAATCAGTGCGTAAATTAATCAGTCTTGAAATAAAGAAATATAAATTGTATTGCTATTGGAAAGGAATTGCGATTGCCAATCTTGCCATCATGGGCTTATTATGTTTAATTTATTTTGGTGATAAAAGTGAAGGAAATGTTCCATTTCCAAGTTATGAAGTAGTATTTATAGATTTCGGAAGTATAATTAGAGCAACGTTTACGATTTTTGGTGCGACACTTATTGCCAAACTGATCATTGACGAGTATAAAAATAACTCCATCTCACTGATGTTTATGTATCCGATTAAACGGAAGCAAATCATGTCTGCTAAACTAATTATTGTGGCAGGGTTTACATTTTTAACAATATGCGTATCGAGTCTAGTGGTTGGCAGTCTCTTTTATTTAGCTGATTTCTATTTGCACTTTGTGCCTCAAGCATTAACAGCGGAGGTCCTATGGAAAGGATTTACCGATATGATTCTTGGCGCTATTGCTTCAGCGGGAATCACATTAATTCCCTTATATTTTGGAATGCTTAAAAAGTCTGTTCCAGCAACAATTGTATCAGCCATTATCCTTGTGTCGATTACCGGTTCATCAAATAATGGTGTATCTGCTTTCTCCTATATTGCTATACCGCTTGTACTCGGGGCAATTGGCTGCTTGATTGCTTATTTCTCGATTAGGAATATTGAGAAAGTGGATGTAAACTAACTAAAGTTGGAGTAATTTTGTCTTTAACTAAAAAACTCATCGTTGACGAGTTTTTTAGTTAAATGAAACATGGTGAATTAATATCCTTTTGAAAAATCCACAAGATTAATCGAGGGGTTCCGACCAGAAATATATTCTCTTAGATTAGGTATCAAGATATTTTCAATCAAACGTTTATTATAATTTTCGGTTGAGCCAGAGGTGTGCGGGGTAATGATGACGTTTTCCAGCTCCCATAAAGGACTTTCAGCACTTAACGGTTCTTTCTCAAATACATCCAGCCCCGCTCCGGCAATAGTTCCTTCCTGTAACGCCCGGACGAGATCATCTTCAACCACGATCTCTCCGCGGCCAATATTAATAAAAAAGGCAGTAGACTTCATTTGCATAAATTGCTCTGCACCAAATAAACGATGTGTTTCCTTTGTATGTGGTAATGTAACAACCACATAATCACACTTTGGCAGCAGAAGACCTAATTGGTCTAAAGTGTACATTTCATCAACATATTCAATCGGCTTGCCCGAGTTTCTTACACCCAAGACAGTCATCCCAAATGCTTTGGCAAGCTTCGCTGTTTCTTTTCCAATTGCTCCAACGCCGATAATCCCAACCGTTTTTTCATGCATTTCTAGTCCCATATGGGCATGATGCCAAGTTTTCGCTTGTTGATTACGCACATATGTATGAATTTTTCTCGTTAAGCCAAGCATTAAGGCAAAAATCGTTTCGGAAATGGGATAGGCATGCACACCGTTGGCACTTGTTAAAGTAATATTTTTCGATTGTAAGGATTCAAGCGGTAAAGAATCAACTCCTGCACTCCATGTTTGCAACCACTTAAGCTTTGCCTGCGGGTCGTGGCAATATTCTTCCAACCCCTTTTTCCAACCAGCGATTATTTCAGCATCCAATGCATGCTCCTGCCAAACATCTTTATCTTTGCTAGCAATCAATTCCCAATCAGGAATGACTTTCTTTATTTGTTCGATGTGATCTTGTTCCAATTCACGAGTGATGACTATTTTCCTTTTCTGCATCCGATTTCCTCCGTTCAAAACGATTTATATATACATTCATGATAACAAAAATAGAAGCCATTTTGGAAAAACCTTCTGCTTTTCCTTTTTCCGGCTTCTGTGTTATTATTTAATGATACTAAATTAATGAAATGAATGCGGATCTTCTTGGCGAAGATTCTTTTTTATTGGACTAAAAGGAGAGGTTTTTATTTGAAAGAACGTTTGTGGACAAAGTCGTTTACCATGCTCATGGTGGGCAACCTATTTGTGTTTATGTCATTTCAAATGCTTATTCCAACTCTGCCGCCATATATTAAATCCATTGGGGCATCAGGTTTGGAAATTGGCTTAGTAACTGCATTGTTTTCCATAGGAGCTGTACTCAGCCGGCCATTTATCGGTTTTATGCTTGAATACAAGCCGAGGAAGTCGCTTGTCATAACGGGAGCTATCATGCTTTTGCTCATTACGATTCTATATCCGATTTCTCAGGTTGTTGTGATTTTTCTATTATTCCGCTTCGTACATGGCCTTGTTTGGGGCTGGTCAACCACAGTTAATGGCACAGCTGCCGTCGATGTCATACCTAATTCGCGTCTTGGTGAAGGAATGGGCTATTTTGGTCTTTCGATTACCATTGGTATGATTATTGCTCCAAGTCTAGGAATCTTTTTATATAAAATTACTTCGTTCAACAACCTTATTTATATCTCCGCATTTCTAGGGTTTATCGCAGTCATTTTACTTACAGCAGTACGCTATCAAACTCCTGAAGCTGTAAAAAATACTCGAAAAGAAGATCTTAAATTTTCCTATATGGGCTCTTTGGTTGAAAAATCAAGCTGGTTCCCGGCTTTTGTTACAATTATCATCAATCTTGGCTATGGAGCGATAGTTACGTTTATCGTCATCTTTGGTCAGGAACGAGGAATTGAGCAAATCTATTTATTCTATATTTTTAATGCAGTCATGGCCACTTTGGCGCGACCAGTCGCCGGGAAATGGTTTGATGAGAAAGGCCCGAAAGGACTTGTGCTGCTTTGTACCTCGCTTACATTTATCGGAATATGGGTACTCTCCTTTGCGCATTCGAGTCTGTTTATTGCCATTGCCGGTGTTTTATTCGGAGCTGGTTTTGGCTGCTTGATCCCAACATTGCAATCATGGGCATTATTAATGACACCGACACATCGGCGCGGTGTGGCTAATGGAATGATCTTTTCGTCTATTGATTTAGGCATTGGGCTTAGCGGTATTATTTTTGGCGGACTGGCGCAATTTGTTGATATAGCCACTATCTTCAGGATTGCGAGTCTTTTTCTCATTGTCGCGATTGTCTTAGTTGTCATAATGGAAAGAAAGAAACGTATAGCTGCACAGGAAAGTGTGGTAACGAAGAAGAAGGTCAGGACCTCATTTTAGATTTGAGGGCTTGGCCTTTTTCTTTTTTTACGACTGTACAATATCTGGTCATTTTTGCTTAATAGCTGTCCAAACCACATACATATAAAAAGAAGCATGTGTTTAAATCGACTTGTCTATTTGAAAAATTACAACTGGTATAAAACTTGCAAAATATTAAGGAGAATTCTTTAAGGGGGTTTCCTATATGCACATTCAAGCATGTCGTGCCATTGTTACGGGAGGAGCATCAGGTCTTGGCGAGGCAACAGTCCGTAATATTGTTGGAAGTGGCGGGAAAGCAGTTATTTTTGACCAATCGGAAGAAAAGGGAGCAAAGCTTCAAACTGAATTAGGAGAATCAGTTTTATATTTAAAAGCAGATGTAACGAAGGAAGAAGATATCCAAGAAGCAGTCAATAAAGCGGCCGAATTTATGGGTGGAGTAAATACCGTCGTGAACTGTGCAGGAATTGGCATAGCTGAAAAAGTGGTAGGGCGTAATGGTGCTCATAATCTAACACTTTTTTCTAGGGTAATCAATGTGAATTTAATCGGGACCTTTAACGTTATTCGTTTAGCTGCCGAGAAAATGACGAGCAATGAAGTGAATGATCAAAACGAAAGAGGCGTTATTATTAATACTGCTTCGGTTGCAGCTTACGACGGACAAATCGGTCAGGCAGCGTATAGTGCTTCCAAAGGTGGAATTGTTGGAATGACCTTGCCGATAGCAAGGGAACTTGCGCGTTATGGAATCCGAGTCATGACGATTGCCCCCGGACTTTTCCACACGCCAATGTTTGATACCCTGCCGCAAGAGGCTAGAGATTCACTTGGAAAGATGGTGCCGTTCCCTTCTAGGCTTGGGTATCCAAGCGAATACGCACAACTTGTTCAAAGTATTATCGAAAATCCAATGCTTAATGGTGAAACCATCCGTCTCGATGGAGCGATTCGAATGCAGCCGAAATAACCGAGGAAAGAGAAGGTGAAAACCTTAACGGGTTCCGTTTTCTGTCGCAAAACGTGAATGTATAACCAAAAATGTAAAGCAAAATGCATAATAATTCGCACCGCTTTTTGCGGTGCGAATTGTTTGAAAAAATACCATATAACTAGGCTATTCACCCGTATTTATTTCGTAGCTTTGAACTAAAGCATCCCGTTGAGGAAGGAGTAAATATAGCTCATATGAACGTCCGTTCCATACTGAACCAATTGTAACTTCCTCGCCATGAATTGGGATGCAAAAATTATCCCACGAAGTGCTATATAGTGCAATTCGACCTTGTTTTTGTACCTCTACTGCCCAGGCATTTGCAACTACTCCGTATCCTCTTCCACTGTAATCTTCTTGAGTAAACAGACTTGCCTCGTCTACTATTGAAGTCCTCCTTGCACTACAAAAATAGCTGAATAACAATGACTTTCCAGTATAATCACTTTTTTACGAAATAAATGTTTCCATTATAAATTTTTGACCTATTAAAAATACTCCCCAAGCAACTATTCCTAGTGAAATCGCTAGTACTAAGTGAACAGATTGCTTTAATGTGATATAGATCATCTGCACTTAGCAGATTATCGGCTATTGAAATCGGTACTACCTCTTAATTATTGCGGTCAGTTCATTACTCACATTTTGATTCTGATTGCTACGTTCTTTTGCTATGGACTACACCCCCCCTCAACAAAAAATAGATTCCTATAGGAACCTATTTTTTTAAAAGTAGGGACATTTACTAAGAGAATAACATATGCCCTTTTATTTCAAACCAAGTACTCTCCATTAGCCCTATAAAAATGAATGCTAAAATAATGGCTAATATAGACAGTAAAATTGTATTTCGTAATCGAATAGTATTAAAACGTAAATAAACCTTAATTACGAGGTTTACAATTATTATAGCGATTGGAGCACTTATACATATTGCTATTAAATCAACACGAGTAAACGGTTTGCTAATGTATTTATCAGAATAAACATTAAGAACTAAAAGTGTGCCAAACAATATGAATTGATAAATAAAAAATCTAACATGTTTCATAATTGATTTGCTCCATTTAATATATTTGATACCCATTTTAATTAACATTTTTTTGTTTGCGATAGGGAACGGAACCCATTATGAAGACCCTCTCTTTTTTAATGGCTATTTTCTAAGGAGTATTGCTTTTTTTGATTCGCTGATAAACTCTCGAAATCCGCTGATATATCAAATGAATTCACTAATTTCCCATAATTTTCCTCTTTATTATACCGTTTTAGAAGTCTGAAGGTGGTTTATAACAGCATTCTTTACGAAAACAGCTTTTTTAAAAGAGTTGTTCCAACTGAAAGTTCCTACAGCAATGTAGACAGAATACGATCGCAGAGTGCCATTGTATTTACATTATCACGTCCATTTGATGTTGGCGTTTCACCACTTTTACAACAGTCAATAAAATGAATCATTTCTCCAACGAAACCTCGTAAATAAAGGTCTCTGTAGGCTCCAGACATCGGGGTAGCAGATGGTGTAAATACAGTGTCAGTCTCTTTTAGAGATTTCCATGGTAGATCATCAAATGTTTGTGACTCATGAACTGTAAGCGTATTAATTTCGTCAGCAAAGGCAAAACCATGATCAAATGTCACAAGCATATTTTCACTTTCTCGCGACCAAGCCGTCATCCCTGCCAAATAAAGGCTACCAACGACGCCATTTTCAAACTTTAACGAAATACTATGAGAAACAAACTCATTGTCACTATTTTTAATACCTGTAACTTGTACAACTTCTCCAAATAAATAGCGTACTAAATCAACCATATGTATAGCGGCAAACTTCATAAATTGTTCTTCACTTTTGCAAAATGGTGTGCTGTCCACCGCAAATCTTGCTTGAAAGGAACGCACAGTACCTAGTTTACTGCTCGTAATTAATTCTTTTAACTTTGTATAACAAGGAGCATAACGTTTCATAAATCCAACCATTAATGTTACACCCGCTTGTTCAGCAGCATCAGCAATTTCAGCAGCTTCTTCTGCACTCATCCCCAGAGGCTTATCCACAAAAACATTTTTACCAGCTTTGATACAATCTAGCACGAGAGAAGGATGATCTTCAGCTTGAGCAACCACAACAACTCCGTCACAATCTTCATTTTGTAACATCTTTTTATAGTCATCGTAAGGTGTCCCATTACTACCAAAACGTTGAAGTGCAGCTTTGGAACGATCGATATTTCGTGTAGAAATCGCTTGTATATTTGCCCCTGCTTCAATAACAGAAGGGTAAATGTTTGTTGAGGCATGAAATCCTGCACCAATAAAACAGAGATTGGCTTTTTTCACTATTATCTCTCCTATGTGTTTAATCGTAATGTATACATCTTTTGTATCAAATCAAAAATACCATGAATTCGAAATATTTGTCCATTATAGTGAGAGTTTATGAATGACTGAAAATAAACTATGCAAAAGAAGACCAGATTAGTGGAAGAGCTATTTTTCACAGTGAAATCTCTCAGAAATTAAGTGGTAATTTCCATCTTTTTCATAATGATATATAATAAAATTAGATAAAACTAAAGGGGAAATAAGGATCAGAGTTGTTTAAGAATGGAGAATAAAGGATGTTAAAAACAGAAAATGATATTATCAGACTTGTAAAAGAAGATAAGTGGATGATGGATATCCTATTTTCAGCACAATCTCTTAATCTTCCGGACTGGTGGGTTTGTGCAGGCTTTGTTCGTTCGAAAATATGGGACACGCTCCACGGATTTACAGAAAGGACACCCATTCCAGATATTGATGTAATCTATTTTGACGAGCGAAATGTCGCAGAAGCCGAAGAAAAGAAACTTGAAGAAAGATTAAGAGCTATTCACCCGAATGTTCCCTGGTCGGTAAAAAACGAAGCAAGAATGCATCTTAAAAATGAAATTCCGCCCTATACTTCCTCCGTGGACGCGATGTCTAAATTCCCGGAAACAGCCACTGCCCTTGGTCTAAAGCTAGATGAAAACAACAGTGTGGTATTAGCTGCTCCATGTGGAATACAGGATGTTCTCAATTTTGAAGTGAAGCCAACTCCATTTTTTGCTGAGACGAAAGAACGGGCAGCGGTTTATGAAGGGCGGATTATGAAAAAGAATTGGATGTCAATTTGGAATAAGATAAAGGTGAGCCATCTTCATTAACAAATATGATGACATTAAAAGATAAGCTTACGTTTTTGAAACTAGAGGTGATAATCATGGGAGAAATTAATAAGCTAAGTCCAATTGATGCAGCACATCAGTTTATCCATAAGTATTTTCCTCATTGCCAAGGAGCCCTATTAGCTGGGAGTGTTGTTCGCGGTGAAGCAACAGAAACATCTGACCTTGATATTGTAATTTTCGATCATACCATTAGTTCATCTTATAGAGAGTCATTAATTGACTTTGACTGGGCTATTGAGGCCTTTGTACATAATTTAAGCTCATATAAGCATTTTTTCAAAAATGATGTGGAAAGAGCGAGACCCTCATTGCCAAGAATGGTTTCAGAAGGAATTATCTTAAAAGATGAAGGAATAATGGATTCAATTAAAAAAGAGGCTAAGGAATTATTAACGAATGGACCTGCAGAATGGTCAATTGAAACAATTGAATTAAAACGATATTTTATTACAGATGCCCTTGATGATTTTATCGGCTGTTCAATTAGGGGAGAAGAAATATTTATTGCAAACACTATAGCCGAATTGGTAAGCGAATTTGTTTTAAGAACAAACCGTAAATGGATTGGTGCATCGAAATGGATAGTACGTGCATTAAGACAATATGACGAAAGATTTGCAAATGATTTTGTAGAGGTCTTTGATCATTTTTATAGGACAGGTGAAAAGAAACCTGTAGTTGAATTAGTTGATCATGTCTTGGAGCCCTTTGGCGGAAGGCTATTTCATGGGTTCTCATTGGGGAAAAAGTGATAAAATCTGCGGCACCGAAGTAATGCACCTTTTTAACAATACTATGAAGTTACTACTAAAATCCTTAAATGAAGAGAGGCTGAAAATATGAAACAAATCATCGCAATGGGTGGCGGCGGGTTTTCGATGGAACCGGAAAACCCATTATTAGATATGTATGTTTTGAAACAAGCAAAAAAATCTGTTCCTTCAATTTGTTTTTTGCCAACAGCTAGTGGAGATGCTGAAAACTATATTACAAGATTTTATCAAGCATTTGAAAAACTTGATTCTTCAGCTTCGCATCTATCATTATTCAACCCTCCAACTAGAGATTTAGAGGATTTTATTTTAACCAAAGATATAATATATGTGGGCGGGGGAAACACAAAGAATTTATTAACTCTCTGGAAAGAATGGGGTTTAGATAGGATTTTAAAAAAGGCATGGGAGCAAGGAATTGTTTTAACGGGTATAAGTGCGGGTTCTATCTGCTGGTTTGAAGAAGGTGTAACAGACTCTTACGGTGATAAATTAGAGCCTATTCAAGCTCTAGGTTTTTTAGAAGGAAGTAATTGTCCCCATTATGACGGAGAATCCGAAAGAAGACCAACGTATCAGATGCTAATACAGGATGGGAGAATCCAACCTGGTATTGCGGCAGATGACGGAGTAGCTGTTCATTTTATTGATCAAGAAATTATTCGTATCGTTAGTTCAAGGCCAAATGCAAAAGCTTATCATGTTTCTATTGAAAATAAGGTAATCGAACGGGAATTAAAAACTGAATTTTTAGGTTAGTTGAAGGATCAGTTTTGGAGGAATGTCGCATGAACCATGTAAAAGGAAAGATAGCGATTATCACAGGGGCAAGCCGTTTAAAAGGGATTGGTGCTGCTATTTGCAGAGCGTTAGCAGAAGAAGGTTATCATATATTCTTTACCTATTGGACTGAGTATGATAAAGCAATGCCCTGGAGTATAAAATCAAATGAACCTCAGAGATTAAAAGAAGAATTACGGGAAAAAGGTGTCAAGGCAGAATGTATGGAGTTAGGCCTATCTAAGCTAAATGCACCGGAACAACTTTTAAATCGAGTAAATGATCAACTTGGTCATCCTGGTATCTTAATTAATAACGCAGCTTATTCAACTAATAACGATTTTTCTAACTTAACAGTAGAAGAGCTAGACAAACATTATATGGTAAATATACGTGCTACAACACTGTTAAGTATTGAATTTGCGAAAAGGTTTGATAAGAAATTTGGTGGAAGAATTGTTAACCTTACTTCAGGTCAACTTCGTGGACCAATACCGGGAGAATTAGCATATGCAACAACAAAAGGTGCAGTTGATGCTCTAACTATTACATTATCGGCAGAACTTGCCCCCTTGGGGATTACTGTTAATGCCGTAAATCCAGGACCAACCGACACAGGCTGGATGACTGAAACGATAAAAAACGATCTGCAGCCATTGTTTCCTTTCGGTAGAGTTGGTAGGCCAGAAGACGTTGCGAAAACGATAAAATTTTTAGTAAGTGATGAAGCAGAGTGGATCACAGGTCAAATCATCCATTCTGAAGGTGGATTTAGAAGATAATCAGGGCTCAAGCTAGCAGAGCCCTTGTGCCTTTTTACGAATCCCCTAATTTAAAATCACCCGCCAAAGAACAGGTCAACGATATTCGAAGCTGTCGATGTTTTCTTGTTATAAAACTCGGAATACCCGCATTTCTTGCAAAAAATGACTGTGAAGGTGTTTTTTTGAATATCCAACATTTTTGAAAGACCTGTTCCGGTCATCGCTACATCTTTCGTGCCAGTATCTCTGCTTCCACATTTAATACAACCCTTTTCACTCATAATTTCACCCCTTAATAAATTCTCTTTAATTATCTACGAATAATGAGTTAAAAAGATTCCGATTTTGAACCTAAAAAATAATTAAGAAGTCCGTGGGGTCAGGCTCCTTGTCACGCTGATGGATTTAGAGTAAGCAACGAGGGCATAAAAAAGACAATGGAACGAGGAGCCCCTCGTCCCAAAACGTTAGATGTTTTCTTTTCTTCTGTTGTGCTGAAGGCGCATTGTGAATAATCCTGCTAATATGAATGCTAGTCCAATTGCTAAATAGTTATACATTGAGGTGGCGGTGCTTGGTAAATGATTTACTGTTTCTACTGGAGATGATCCTTTGTCAACATCCCCGCCGCCGCTTGATGGGTCATCGCTGCCGGTATCTCCCGGATTCGTTGTTGGATTATCATTGCCAGTGTCTCCTGGATTTGGAGTCGGATTATCCGTGCCGCCGTCTCCTGGATCTGGAGTCGGGTTGTCTCCATCGCCTCCTGGATTGTCACTTGGCTGGTCATCGTTTTGAATATTGTCAATGGTAATGGTTTTAATAGCTTTTGCACCCTTACTGTCTCTAACATAAACTGTATTCGTTCCATTTTCAGTTACTTCGAATTGATTGTCGGTGATATCGTTTCCGGTTCCTAATACTGCAAAATCTTCAATGGTTTTCTCACCTGCAAGCCATTGCATAGCTAGCACTTTTTTTGCACTCGTGGCAACCGTGATGGTCACAGGCTCCGTTGTTGTCTCGGGTGTTGAAGGCGTTAGATCAACAGTAATTTCTTCTGGAACTTGTTCCGCTAATAAATTTGTTGCTAAACTAGCTAAGACTTTCTGTCAATTCCACGTTCGGATGAACATCGCCATTCGGAAGGATTAACTCAGCTTGTTTACCTTTATAGGCTGAATAAGCATCAGCTAAAAGCAAGTGAGATTGTGCTGCAACACCCTGGATTCCTGCATTAACTCCCGGTAGGAATTGTTCCCCAAGTGGATAAAGAGAAGCTAGAGTATCCGAAAACGGATTGTAAATGTTGTAAATGATAATTCGCGCATCACTATTTTGTGCTTTAATAGTACCAATTATAGCACCTAAGTTTTTAAATAGATTACCAGAAATTTCTTGAATGATCTTTCCGAATGCTACAGGGTCAATAGGCGTTGTTGGATTAGCGCGAAGGGCCTTGATCGCATCATTTTGTAAAAAGTCCTTACTTCCGATATCTAATGTTATAACATCTGCATTCTTAATAGCTGCCAGATTTTCAGGTTTGTTTATTTCTGTTAACAAATGACTTGTGGTCCAGCCGCCGTCGCTAATGTTTTTAGTGACATCATAATTACCATTTCCAATTAAATAAGGAAAGGCCTTTGGCGATGGTTCACTGTTGCCATTGTTTTCAAGATTCCAGCCAAATGTAATAGAATCTCCTAAGGCAACAAGATTTGGTTTTACATTATTTTCTGCAGAGGCAAACGATGAAAAAAATGTGCTAAAAGCCAACACTAGTGCAAATAAAAGCGAAAAATGTCTAAACTTCAAAAAAAATCCCCCCACAATCTATTAAAATTTCCTGCCAAATTCCATTATAATTCTACCTATTCTGAATACCCAATAAATATCATTCTACAAATTACGCATAAAGACCCAGGGGACTGGCTCCATGTCCCAGGAAAAAGGAATTATGAAAAAAATGCCGAATATAGTTATTGATACAAAAAAATCTTACCAAGGGGCTAGAGTCGAATGTTGAAGAAGGCATTTCTAGCAATTATTTCGCTTTATTTATTTTGGATTATATTCTTACCCGAAAGCTGGAAAGAAATTTTTGCTTCATTTTTAACTATTAAATCCAATCATCTAGACCATAAAGTAAATGTACTTTTTACAACAATCTTTTTTATTTGGATTTTTGTTTTATTTGTGACACTAACCTCCCGTTCTTGGAATAGGTCTAAACAAATGAAAAGACTGTAGGGCCAGGCTCCACTTCCACCTATTGACCATTGCAATCTATTCTTACAAATTTCATTTATTAATAATCGGGGAGAGGAGCCTGTCCCCTCGTCCCAGTTAGGAGTGATGATGTGCTCCAATTTAAGGATATTATTACACCTGTTGATTTTATTGTTACGGAGGAAACTACGTTAAAAGAAGCGATTACCCTTATGTACCGAAAGAAGTGGAACCTTTTGCCTGTTACGGATTCAAGCAAGCATCCGGTCGGGGTTTTTACCCGCAGCAGTTTGCATCAAATGGTGACAGAAGAAACCTCACTTACGACCCCCATCAAAAATTACATAAAGAAACAGGTTGAAAAGATCAGTGTTAATACCCCGTATGGAAAAATTGAAGAACTCGTTAAAAATAGTAAGGTTGGAACCGGTGTGGTTGTTGATGAAGATAATCGTGTCGTCGGTATCCTCACAAAAACGGATATGGTGATGTCGCTGCTGCAAACGTCACAAGAGCTGCAAACGATAACTAAATTAAAACGAACGTTGGAAACAGCGATTGACCATGCTTTTGATGGAATTGTCATGGCGGATGAAAGAAAGGTCATCACGATGGTCAGCCCGCCGCTTCTGGAGTTGTTCAATCTTCCAGTAGAGGAGGTATTGTACAAGCCAGCGGCGAAGGCATTGCCGCATCTTCAGTTAGAAAACGTCTATGAAACGGAAGCAGCGGATGTTAGCGGTTTTTTAGAAATTAACGGGATAAAATATATCGTTCACCGTATCCCAATTGTAGAGGAAGGCAAAGTCATCGGGGCAATTGGCAAGGTTATATTCCGACAATTAAATGAGGTAAGCGAATTATTTAAAAAGCTGCAGAAGGCTGAAAATAAAGCGAATTTTTATCATCAGCAATACCAGCAGGCGGAAACAGCTAAGTTTACTTGGGATCAAATATTAAGTGTGGACCCTTCGATGGAGAAATTAAAAAAAAGCGGAGCGAAAGTGGCGAAAGGGAGGTCAACAGTGCTCATCCGCGGTGAAAGCGGCACTGGTAAGGAACTGTTTGCCCATGCGATTCATAAGAGCAGCGCCAGAAGTAACGGCAAGTTTATCGTTGTTAATTGCGCGGCGATTCCTGAGGATTTGCTAGAATCTGAGTTTTTTGGTTATGAAGACGGGGCATTTACCGGAGCACGACCGAAAGGCAAGCTTGGGAAGTTCGATTTGGCCAATGGAGGCACGCTTTTCTTGGATGAAATTGGCGATATGTCACTAGGCTTGCAGGCGAAGCTGCTCCGCGTCCTTCAAGAGCGGGAATTCTACCGGGTTGGTGGAACAGTAAAAATAAATGTTGATGTCAGAATTATTGCCGCAACCAATCGAAATCTGGAAGAAATGGTCAAGGACGGCCTATTCCGTGAAGATTTATATTATCGCCTAAATGTCATTTCATTAAATATCCCGCCTCTCCGTCAGCGCCAGTTTGATATAGATCATTTATTCGGGCAGTTTATGATTGAATTTAATCAAATTTTGGGCACAAGCATTTCCGGAATGGAGACCCGTGCCAGGGAAGCGCTCCTCGATTATGACTGGCCGGGAAATGTCCGCGAATTACGGAATGTGATGGAACGGGCAATGACATTTTCCGAAAGTGGAAAAATCAAATACGAGGACCTGCCGGATTATTTATTAAAGCAGGTTCCGATTAAAGAACCGGATCTAAATGTGTCCATGGTCGAAAATGCCGAGCTGGAAGCGATAAAAAAAGCGCTTGTCCAGGTACAAGGAAATAAAGTCCAAGCGGCTAGATTATTAGGAATCAGCCGTTCGGGTTTATATGAAAAAATAAAAAAATACAAACTAGGATAACATCTTTTGGAGGTCATTTATCTTCACGATTATGATTTCGTTTGCTGTTGAGAAGATGTTAAATCATTTCATTCTATTATTAGGTGTCCATTTATTGGACACTTATTTGTTTAGGCTGTGTGATTGAAAAACACACTCTTTTACTTATTGGCGCAAAAGACTGCGTGTTCAGTCTTCTGAATATTGGTATAAAATTTGCATATTAAAAGCAGGAGAGCATTTTTTAAATAAGGGAGGAACCCTGGATGAATATCGGAAGTCTCTTGTCGCAATCTGCCCGTAAGTTCCCGCAATTACTAGCAATTGAATGTGAAGGAAGGACTTATACGTATCGTGAATTTAATGAGGAAGTGAACCGGCTTGCTCACGGCCTATTGGAGCAAGGTATGAAAAAAGGTGACAAGCTGGCATTGATGATGAAGAATTCGGATCACTTTGTGTTTACCTTTTTTGCCGCTGCTAGAATTGGTGCTGTCGCCGTCCCGGTGAACTTTCGATTAACTGCTACAGAGGTTCAGTACATTTTAGAGCAATCGGATGCGGCTATTGTGGTCTGCGACAAGGAATTCGAACAAATCATTGCTGCGGCGAAGCAAGGAACGATTGTGAGTAAGGTGATAACGGTTGGTGAGCCAGAAACTGTGGGCTTTTATTCCTATGAAAAGGTTTTATCAGAGAGAACTAGTGAACCGGATGTTGAGGTTTCCGAGAAGGATGATGTCGAGATTTTGTATACATCAGGCACAACAGGCCGCCCAAAAGGAGCCCTCTTTGATCATAGCCAAATTTTTAAAGTCGGAATTTCCGTTGTCATCAATATGGGGATTGGGCAGCACGAGCGCATTCTTCATTTAGCACCGCTATTTCACTCAGCGCAATTAAACCTATTCCTTATTTCCGGCGTGGCTCTTGGTGCAACCCATATTATTCATCGCGATTTTCATCCAGTTAAAACATTGCAAGCGATTCAAGAGCATAAGATTACCCATCTTTTCGCGGTTCCGGCTATGTATAATTTTCTTCTGCAGGTCCCAAATGCCGCCGATTACGACTTATCTTCCCTTAAGAGAGTCGGATATGGTGCGGCCCCAATGGCACCGGAACTGGTCAAAAAAAGTATGGAAATCTTTAAAACGGACCAATTTTATAACCTTTGCGGCTTGACTGAAGCGGGACCTGGCGGGATTCTCCTTGATCCGGAAGGACATAAGCTCCATCTCGGTAAGGGAGGGAAGCCAATTTTTATGACGGAAACAAGGGTTGTTAACGAAGAGGGCAAGGATGTATTACCCGGTGTGATTGGTGAATTTATTCTCCGCAGTCCAATGGTGATGAAAGAGTATTATAAAAAGCCGGAGGAAACAAAGAGCACGCTGAAAGGCGGTTGGCTCTATACAGGAGATTTGGCGACGATTGACAACGAAGGCTATATCACCTTGGTTGACCGGAAAAAGGACATGATTATCTCAGGTGGGGAGAATGTTTACTCCGTTGAGGTCGAAGGAGTTCTGTATGAGCATCCGGCTGTCCTCGAAGCAGCGATTATCGGCCTGCCGGATGAAGTCTGGGGGGAGGCCGTCTGTGCGATCATTGTCCCAAAAGAAGGTGCCGTGTTTGATGAGGCCGAACTGCGCAGCTTCTGCCGGGAGAAGTTGGCTGGATATAAAGTGCCGAGGCGGATTTTTATTGAGCAGCAGCTGCCTAGGAATGCATCGGGGAAAATACTGAAATATCAGTTGCGGCAGAAAATGAGAGAAGTGGTAAATTGACCCGATTTTTTGGTGATTAGTTCCAATTTGGATCGTAATGGGCGTGAGATTTGTAGTAATTGACTAAAAATATGTAATAAGTAACTGAGATCTGAGTGGATTTCCAATTAAAATCCAGAAATGTCGTAAATGATGAAAAAGAGGTAATAAGTGACCGGAAATATGTCGTAAGCGGCTAAAAATATGTCGTAAGTTCTCGAGGGTTGAGGTAATTACCAATTAATATCCAGGAAATGTCGTAAGTGTTGAAAAATAGGTAATAAGTGACCGGTATTATGTCGTAAGTGTCCAAAATTATGTAGTAATTAACCAAAAATACGTAGTAAATGCGCAAAGATATGTTGTAACCTGCAGACGAATTCGATAAAAATTTCAAAATAGCAATAACCTCTTAAAATTGAGAGCGCTTCTACGAAAAGTGAGGTAATTTAACATGAAACATCCCTACTTAAACGAAGATCATAAAATTTTTCGTCAGTCACTAAGAAAGTTTTTAGAAAAAGAAGCATATCCCTTTTATGAACAATGGGAAGAAGATCGGATGATTCCTCGTTCCTTTTGGACAAAGATGGGCGAGCAGGGATTTCTATGCCCTGATATCGATGAAAAATACGGTGGAAGTGAGGTTGATTGGGGATTTGCCGTTGTCATTAACGAGGAACTGGAACGGGTAGGCTCTGGTTTAATAGGCATTGGACTTCACAATGATATTGTGGTTCCGTATATCACCTCCTACGGGACTGAGGAACAGAAGCAGCGCTGGCTGCCGAAGTGTGTTACCGGCGAAATCATTACCGCGATTGCGATGACAGAGCCCGGTACTGGCTCCGACCTCGCCAACATCAAAACAACCGCCAGGCTGGACGGCGATCATTATGTTGTCAACGGACAAAAAACGTTCATTACAAACGGTATCCAATCCGACCTTGTGGTTGTTGCTGTTAAGACTGACTCGCAAGCCGTTCCGAAACATAAAGGGGTCAGCCTGCTTGTTATTGAAAGGGATACAACTGGATTCACAAGGGGAAGAAAGCTAAACAAGGTTGGACTCCATTGCCAAGATACAGCCGAACTAATTTTTGAAGACTGCCGAGTGCCGAAGGAAACCCTCCTAGGTGAGGAAGGCAAAGGCTTTCTTTACTTAATGGAAAAACTCCAACAGGAACGGCTTCTTGTCGCGATTGGGGCGCAAACGGCGTCGGAAGTGATGCTGAAAATGACGCTGGATTACGTGAAAAGCAGGGAAGCGTTCGGAAAACCAGTCGGCCAGTTTCAAAATACGCAGTTTAAAATAGTCGAAATGGCTACCGATGTTGAAATGGGCAGGGTATTCTTGGACCAATTAATTGCCGAGCATATCGAAGGGAAAAATGTGGTCACGAAGGTGTCGATGGCAAAATGGAAGCTGACCGATATTGCCAAGAAGATTGCGGCCGAATGCATGCAGCTCCACGGCGGTTATGGATATATGGAAGAATACGAGATTGCCAGAAGGTTCCGCGACATTCCGGTTTCGAGTATCTACGCCGGCACGAATGAAATTATGAAAACAATTATTGCGAAAAACCTAGGATTATAGAAAGTGAGGATGATGAAGATGCGTGAGGTAGTAATTGTTGAGGGTGTCCGTACCCCTGTAGGAAGAAGAAATGGTGTGCTCAAGGATATCCGTCCCGATGACCTTGCTGGTCTGACCTTAAAGGAACTCGTCAACCGGGCTGGGATTGATCCGGTGATTGTGGATGATGTTATTTTAGGATGTGTCACTCAAGCGGGGGAACAAGCTGGGGATATCGCGCGGATAGCAGCGTTAATCGCTGGTTTTCCAATCGAGGTGCCAGGGACCACGATTGACCGTCAATGCGGCTCCAGTCAGCAAGCTGTCCATTTTGCTGCCCAGGCAATCCTTGCCGGTGATATGGATGTAGTTATTGCCGGTGGTGTTGAAAGCATGTCTCGTGTACCGATGGGTTTAAATTATAAAGGGGTAGAGGAGCCTTTTAGTCCGAATTTAAGGTCGAAGTACGAAATGATTCATCAAGGGCTGTCAGCTGAGCGGATTGCCGAAAACTACGGCTTTACCCGCGAACAGCTTGACCAATTTTCACTCGAAAGCCATCAAAAAGCATTAAAGGCTCAGGAAGAGGGTTATTTTTCAAGAGAGATCTTTCCGTTAGAGGTAACGCTTCCGGATGGAACAACCACCGTTATTAACGAAGATTCTGGTCCAAGAAAGGGAACATCGTTGGAAGCATTGGCGGGTTTGCGAACTTCTTTTAAAGAAGATGGCGTCATTCATGCAGGAAATGCCAGCCAAATTAGCGACGGGGCGGCCGCGTTATTACTCATGTCACGTGAGAAAGCGGAAGAACTCGGGCTTAAACCGCGCTTTCGTGTTCACACCCGCGTAGTCGTAGGTTCCGACCCAACCTTGATGCTGACAGGACCAATTCCTGCCACACAAAAGGCACTAGAAAAATCCGGGCTCTCCATCGATGATATCGATGTATTCGAAGTAAATGAGGCATTCGCGCCAGTACCGCTTGCCTGGCTGAAGGAAACGGGTGCAGACCCGGGGAAGCTTAATCCAAATGGCGGTGCGATTGCCCTTGGTCATCCACTAGGCGGCAGCGGCGCTCGCTTAATGGTGACCATGATGCACGAACTTGAGCGCAGCGGCGGCCGCTACGGTTTGCAAACGATGTGCGAAGGCCACGGCATGGCAAATGCTACGATACTTGAGCGATTAGAATAACCAATTAACTATCGTTTGTCTATATTTCTTATAATGGAGGCGTTCAAAATGACCACGACAATCGGAAAAATCTTTGATTTAACAGTGAAAAAGTTTCCGAACAAGGAAGCCCTCTACGATGTTCGGAAAAATGTCCGCTATACCTATCAAGATTGGAGCGAACAAGTCAATCGGCTCGCAAATGCCCTGATAAACGAAGGAGTCAAAAAAGGCGACCGCGTTTCCACCTTCATGTTTAATACCGAAGAATTGGGAACTGCCTTCTTTGCCTGCGCGAAAATCGGTGCCGTGTTCAACCCGATTAATTTTCGCTTAATGCCCGAGGAAGTGGCCTATATTTTATCGGATGCAGCTCCAAAGGTTGTTATTTTTGAAAAAGCTTTAGAGCCTGTTGTTTCATCGATAGCAAACCGTTTTGACAACATTTCTTTCTGGTTCATTGATGAGGACAAACCGGAATACGCCGCTAGCTATCAAGAAAAAGTCGCCCCAGCATCAATCAAAGATTTTCAAGTAGAAGTCAATGAGAATGACATCTATGCATTTATTTATACAAGCGGGACAACCGGAAGGCCAAAAGGAGTCATACACAGCCACCGAAATATGGTGGATCAAAGCATATTATGTAATGCAGCTCAGAAGCTTGAATCGGAAGATGTAGGCCTCGTGACGGCACCGATGTTTCATTGTGCCGAACTGCATTGCGCCTTCCTGCCAAGGGTGCATATTGGTGCAAAAAATGTCATCTTGCATCAATTCAATCCTAAAGCGATCCTTCGATTAATTGAACAAGAAAAAATTACGAAATTATTTGCCGCTCCAACCATGTGGAACATGCTTCTTCAGGAAGATTTGAGCCAATATGACCTATCGAGTCTGAAACTTGGTTTATATGGTGCAGCTCCCATGGCTCCAACGCTGGTGCATGCTCTCCATGACCGCTTAGGAATCACTTTAATTCAAGCCTATGGGATGACAGAAATGGGACCGGCGATTTCCTTCCTTTCTGAAGAAGATCAGCTCCGAAAAGCGGGTTCTGCTGGCCAAGCGGCTTTATGTCATGATATTAGAGTAGTCCGGACAAGGGAAGACGGGCCATCTGAACCTGATGATATCGTTCCAGTGGGAGAAACTGGTGAGATTATTGTTCAAGGGCCTTGTATGATGATTGGTTATTTCAACCGCGAAGAAGCAACGGAAAAAGCGCTGTATAAAGGCTGGTACCATTCAGGTGACATTGGTTATCTCGATGAAGATGGTTTCCTGTTTGTAAATGATCGTGTCGACGATATGATTATCAGCGGCGGGGAGAATATCTACCCAAGGGAAGTCGAGGATGTTCTCCACGCACATCCTGGCGTCCTAGATGTTGCGATTGTCGGCCAGCCAGATGACCGCTGGGGTGAAACCGTGACGGCTTTTGTTGTAAAAAAAGATCCGAATGTGAACGAAGAGGAATTGGATGAATTCTGCAAAAATAGTGATAGTCTCGCAAACTATAAGCGCCCGCGCAAATATGTTTTCTGTGAGGCATTGCCGCGAAATGCCAGCGGGAAAATCATGAAATTTGTCCTAAGAAAACAGCTGGGGGAGCTTTTTACTCCCGGTCCAACGAATTCGTAAGAAAGGATCATCGCGATGTTAAAGGGTATTAAAGTCATCGATTTCACGAACTATCTTCCTGGTCCTTTTGCCACGTTGCGATTAGCAGAATTGGGTGCGGAAATTATTAAGGTGGAGCCGCCCGAGGGAGATCCTGCTCGATATACTGGAATTTCAAAACAGGGAAGTGGTCTTGTTTTTCTTGCCAACAACCGCCAGAAAAAAAGCATTATCCTTAACTTAAAGGAAGAATCCGGCGTCGAAACGGTGTTAAAATTAATTGCCCATGCCGATGTTGTGATTGAAAGCTTCAGACCTGGTGTGATGGAGAAACTCGGGCTCGGGTATGAGGCTGTGCAAATGGTGAAGCCTGATATCGTCTACTGTTCTATCTCCGGCTACGGTCAGCAGGGACTGTTGAGTAAGCTTGGCAATCACGATCTCAATTACATGGCATTAAGCGGTGTCTTGGCTCAGTTAAAGGATAAACAGGGGAGACCTGTCCATCCCTCGATTACGCTAGCTGATTATTTGGGCGGGTATGCGGCAAATGAACGGATCCTTGCCGGACTGGTCTCCCGATTTTTAACCGGACAAGGAAGCTATCATTCTATTTCTATCACCGATCAACTGGTGTCGTTGCTTGGGAATCACGTTATGGTCGAAAATGAAACAGGTGAGGGTACAGGGATTAATGCCCTTAATGGCAGCATAATTTCATACGCATTATATGAAACGATGGACGAACGATATATGAGTCTGGGAGCGCTGGAACCAAAGTTTTGGCAGAATTTCTGTATCGCACATGGACGCGAAGACTGGCTCCGAGCCCACTTTTCCAAAACGGATGAATCTAACCCTGTCTATCAAGAAGTTACCGCCCTCTTTAAAAGCAAAACCTTCTATGAGTGGATGGAGTTCGCCCAAAAGGTAGATTGCTGCATGGCGCCGGTGCTTGAGGTAGGGGAACTTTACGAGAACCCATATTTTAAAGAGAAGGAGCTCATATTTGCTTCTTCGTGGGGAGATTATCAAGTTAAAATGCACAGTGATATTGAGCATGCCTTAATTACGCCTCCGCCTCAAAAAGGCCAGAATAATGATGAACTATTGAATAAAACAAGGGACAGCCGCTAAAAGCTGTCCCTTGTTTTTATTTTGCGCGGCATCATCTTTGACTACCGCTAGCAGCTCGCCAGCTGGTGAGTGAGTAATCCCCTAATTGGTCTTAGGTGAACCCCCTTTTTCAATCGTATTAAATGTTTTAATAATCGTCTTAGCCAAAATTTCGATCCCTGTCAGTAATGCATCATGATTAAAGGTCATTTTTGGATGATGGAGACCGGGTACTAAGTCACAACCAAGCCCAAGCATCGTTGCTTTAATATTTGGCCTCTTTAGCGTGTAAAAATGAAAGTCCTCTCCGCCGCTGGACATGTAGGGCATGACATGGTTATCCTGTCCAAGTGTTTCCGTAATGACATCCTGCATAATTGCTTGTGCCTCCACACTAATTTGGGCAGCGGCGACTCCAGCATTCACTTTAAGTGCAATCTCTACCCCGTAAAGCGAAGAAACAGAATCCATGATTTTTTCAACCCGCTCGGATATTTGATTCATGACATCGTTACTTTGCGCACGAAGATCCAATGCAAATGTTGCGCGCCCAGGGATAATATTGGTGCTTTCTCCGCCTGCATGGAAGGAAGTCATTTTAACTGAATAAGGGACCATCGGGTTTAGATGGATTTTGCTGAGTTCATTAACGATGGATGCCCCCACTTCTATGGCATTTTGACCTTGATGCGGTCTGGCACCGTGGGCATCGGTTCCATTTATTTCACCAGTAATAAATTTGGCTGCACCGTTAATAATTCCCGATGAAGCCTTTCCGAAGGGAACCTCTTCCTTCGGGCGAAGATGAACACCATATAAATAGTTAATATCATCGACCACTCCTTTTTCAATTAACTTTAATGCCCCTGTTCCTTTTTCCTCTGCTGGTTGAAAAATGAATTTTAACCTGCCAGGTGGTTGATAATTCATCTTTTTAAGTAAAAGTAATGTCCCGAAAACAATTGTCATATGCGCATCATGGCCACAGGAGTGATTGGCTTGAAACGTGCCGTCTACCTCCTGCCAAAGTGCGTCGATATCTGTTCGTAGCCCAACACAGACTTCACCCAAGCCAATTTCAGTAACTAGCCCGGTACAATCATTAAAAGAAGTAATGGAAAGACCAAGGTTCTCTATTAATCCCTTCAAATAATCTGTCGTGTTATATTCCTTCCAGCTGATCTCGGGATAGGTATGTAAATGGTTAAAAATACGGAAAAGCTCTGATTTCATTTCACTTAGCTCTGTTTGCATGATTTCCTCCTTGAAACTGATTTTTAATTGGGTGAATTAGGTTAATGTCGCCATAGAAAATAGCAACCTATTCCTTTTTAAAATGGTTTATTGACAAATTATATCAAAATAGTCTAAAAATTAAAACAAAATAGGTTGTTTTGGGTTATAAAGTGTTTTATAATAATTTAAAATATTTAAATAATTGGCTCTATTAAAGGTGAATGTTGATTTCCGTTCCAGGCGCTTCGCTTTCCGCGGGGCGGGCGGTGAGCCTCCTCGGCGCTAAAGCGCCTGCGGGGTCTCACC
>NZ_JBHVSI010000020.1:0-81942 GCF_042885335.1 Neobacillus sp. NPDC058068
CGCAGGCGCTTTAGCGCCGAGGAGGCTCACCGCCCGCCCCGCGGAAAGCGAAGCGCCTGGAACGGAAATCAACATTCACTTTTAACAGAGCCTTTATCAAAAAAGTGCAATAGGAGTTAGAGAGATGGGAAAAACGAACCATTCAACTAAAGAAATAGAATCAATATCTAATAGAGTAGAAAGATTACTTTCGAAAATGACCTTAAAGGAAAAAGTAGGCCAAGTGAACCAGAGGATGTACGGCTGGGAAGCTGTTAGGAAGACAGCAACGGGGTACGAATTGACAGAAAAATTTAAGGAACACGTTCGATTCGGTGATGGAATCGGTGTTCTCTATGGTCTGTTTCGTGCAGATCCGTGGTCAGGAATTAATTATGAAAATGGAATTCCTGAAAGCAAAAGTGCGGAAGTTGCCAATACGATTCAACAATATATTAAGCAAAATACAAGATTAGGGATTCCCGTCCTGTTATCAGAAGAGTGCTCCCACGGCCATCAAGGACTAGACAGCCTGATTACTCCCGTTAATTTAGGCGTGGGAGCAACTTGGAACCCAGACTTACATGAAGAATTGGTGGCAGCTGTTGCGGAACAAGTGCGGGCTAAAGGTGCTCATTTGGCACTCGTATCGACACTTGATATCCTCCGTGACCCAAGATGGGGGAGATCAGAAGAATGCTTCAGTGAAGATCCTTATCTTGCTGCCAGGTTAACCGAAGCTGTTTTAAAAGGGATGCAGGGGGAAGCAGACGGCCAGATTCCAGAAGGTAAAATGATTCCGGTATTAAAACATTTTGCGGCACAAGGTAATGGGACAGGGGGGCATAATGCGGCTCCAGCCTCGATAGGTGAAAGAGAACTAAGGGAAATTCATCTGCCGCCAATGATTTCAGCGATTCAATCAGGAGCCCTTGCTTGTATGGCTGCCTATAATGAAATTGACGGAATCCCATGCCATGCCAATGGTTATCTTCTCAATCAAATTCTTCGCGAAGAGTTAGGGTTTAAAGGGGCTGTTATGGCAGATGGCTGTGCTCTAGACCTTTTGGTCAATTTAACCCAGAGCCGGGAAAAGGCGGCAGCGTTAGCCCTTGAAAGCGGGGTAGATATAAGCCTCTGGGACAATGTGTATACGACATTGGAAAAGGCGGTTGAAGAAGGCCAAGTTAGTGAAGAAAAGCTTAATGACGCGGTAAGAAGGGTTTTAACACTTAAGTTTAAAATGGGATTGTTTGAAAATCCTTATACGGAAACCAATCTGTCTCAAAATAAGGAGCAAGCAGAAAAAGTCAATCTGGAATCCGCCCGGCAGTCGGTGGTGTTGTTGAAAAATAAAGGAATATTGCCATTAAAAGAGGCTGTAAAAAAAATAGCAGTCATTGGACCTAATGCAGCTGCCATCTATAATCAGCTTGGTGATTACACACCATTTCAACAAGAAGACAAGGTAATTACTGTGCTTCAGGGGATTACTACGTTAGCAGGAGATGCAGAAGTAGCCTATGAAAAGGGCTGTGGCATTCGTTCCGGCGAAAAGGAAGGAATAAAGAAGGCTGTTCATCTGGCTGACAATTCAGATGTTGCTATTGTTGTTTTAGGTGGTTCGAGTGCCAGAAATTTCGACGCCCAATTTGACCTGAATGGAGCTGTAGTTAATACATCTGGGGAAGAGGAAATGGATTGCGGTGAAAATGTGGACGTAGCTGACTTAGAGTTGGGTGGTCATCAACTGCATTTACTACAGGAAATCATGAAAACCGGAACACCAACCGTTGTGGTCCTGATACAGGGACGGCCATATGCCATTCCATGGATAGCAGAACATGCTCCGGCGATCTTAAGTGCATGGTATCCCGGACAAATGGGTGGCCAGGCCATTGCAGAAGTATTATTTGGACATGTCAATCCAAGTGGAAGATTGCCTGTTTCCATCCCAAGGTCTTCCATGCACCTCCCGGTTTTTTACAACCCCAAGGATGGGGGATATAAAAAGGACTATTTCGATTTGTCTGGAGAGGCACTATTCCCTTTTGGATTTGGACTTTCTTATACTGAATTTAAATATGAAAATCTTCGATTCACCTCTCAAACCATCCAGTCGGACAACCTGTTAGCAGGTGAAAAGTTTAAAATAATCGTTGATGTCACTAATAGTGGGGATCGCGACGGCTTTGATGTTATTCAGCTATACGTAAAAGGAAAGGGATCGAGTATTACAAGAAGAGTGAAGGAACTAAAAGGATTTAAGAAGGTATGGATTGCCGCTGGAGAAACCAAAGAAGTTCATTTGGAATTAGGGGTGGAAGAATTACGAGTATTTAGCAGCCAAAATCAATACGAGCTTGAGAAGGGCTTTTTTGAAATAGAAGTTGGAAATCCTGTCAACTATTTAAAAGCCATTCCAGAGATTGGCTAGGTCCCTAAGCTAAAAAATAAATAGATTGAAGGTGCTCATCAATGGATAATAAAACGAATAGAACGAGCCCTGAATACCGATTTCCTCAAGGCTTTTGGTGGGGAAGTGCGGCATCAGGTCCACAAACTGAAGGTGCAGCGGATCAGGACGGAAGGAAACCTAGTATTTGGGATTATTGGTACAGCATTGAACCAAATTGTTTCCACAATGATGTAGGACCTGAGAATACATCTAATTTCTATCATATGTTTAAAGAAGATATTCAACTGATGAAAGAAACGGGTCACACTTCCTTTCGAACATCAATCCAATGGTCAAGGTTGATTCCGGATGGAGTCGGGGATGTGAATGAGAAAGCCGTAACCTTTTACAACCAAGTGATAGATGAACTACTTGCAAATGATATTGAACCATTCATGAATCTTTACCATTTCGATATGCCGATGTGCATGCAGGAAAAAGGCGGCTGGGAAAGCCGGGAAGTTATCGAGGCCTATGTGAATTATGCGGCAACATGTTTTCGATTATTTGGGGACCGGGTCAAGCATTGGTTTACTTTTAACGAACCGATTGTTCCTGTTGAGGCCAGCTATTTATATGATTTACATTATCCAAATGTAGTAGATTTCAAACGTGGGGCGACTGTTGCTCATCATACCATTGTTGCCCATGCAAAAGCGGTTGAGGCTTTCAAGAAATTGAATGTAGACGGCAAAATTGGCATCATCCTAAACTTAACGCCATCTTATCCACGAAGTCAGGATGCTGCAGATGTAAAGGCTGCCCATATTGCGGACCTTATCTTTAACAGAAGCTTCCTCGATCCGGTCACAAAAGGGGAATACCCGAAAGATCTGATTGAGATTTTAAAAGATAGAGAGTTACTTCCAATAGTGGAACCGGGAGATTTAGCCGTCATTCGAGACAATCCCATTGATATTTTAGGAGTGAATTACTACCAGCCGCGCCGAGTCAAAGCAAAGGAACAGTCGGTGCCGGCAGGGAATCCGTTTATGCCGGAACATCTATTTGATCCGTATATTATGCCAGGCAGGAAAATCAATCCGCACCGCGGCTGGGAAATCTGCGAGGAAGTCATCTATGACATTATGATGGATATTCGTGACAATTATGGCAATCTACCATTCTTTATTTCAGAAAATGGCATGGGTGTTGAAGGGGAAGAGAAATTCCGAAATGAAGCAGGATTCATTGAGGATGATTACCGGATTGAATTTATCCAGGAACACCTGAAGTGGGTCCATAAAGGTCTGCAAGAAGGGGCAAATTGTCTTGGCTATCATCTTTGGACATTTATCGATAACTGGTCATGGACAAACGCCTATAAGAACCGATATGGATTAGTAGAGGTAGATTTACAGAACAACTATAAACGAACGATTAAAAAATCTGGCAGATGGTATAAAACATTAGCTGAAAATAATGGGTTTACTGTCGGATAAGTTGTGCCAACTGTCGTATAGGCAGGTCTAACTGTCGTATAAGCGATGTCAACTGTCGTATAAGTCGTTCCAACTGTCGTAAAACCCGTTCTTACTGTCGTTAGAAAATAAATCTGTAAAAAAGGGGGTGATACCAGTGAAAGCTTACATGGTTTTTGATATTGGCGGAACCTATATAAAGTATGCTGTGATGGATGATCATGCTAACAAACTTGAGAGCGGAAAGATTCCGACACCGTCAGCAGGATTGGAACCATTTTTGCAAAATATTACTGATATAGTAAAACAGTATGCACGCTCTTTTGAATTACAAGGGATCGCGTTAAGCTCGCCGGGTGCTGTCGATGTCGGCACTGGATTTATTGGTGGTGCAAGCGCCATTCCCTATATTCATGGTGTCTGCATGACTGATTTGCTGAAGGAACGGACCGGTCTAGAGGTATCAATTGAGAATGATGCCAACTGTGCTGCATTGGCTGAAGGGTGGCTGGGTGCTGCAAGAGATACGGATTATTATATATGTGTTGTCATTGGTACGGGAATTGGCGGCAGTATTGTCATGAATCAATCGATATTACGCGGAGCTACCCTTCATGGCGGAGAGTTTGGCTATATGATTATGGAAAGCTCGGCAAACCATCCGCTGCGAGCAACTTGGAGCCAAATGGCATCAACCAATGCCCTTGTAAAAGAAGTAGAAAGGCGAAAGTCGCTTGACAAAGGAACGTTGACTGGCGAAGACGTATTCCGTTTGGCGGCAGATGGGGATCCGATTGCTCGTGAATGTATTAGCAATTTATATAAAAAGCTGGCGATTGGAATCTATAACCTGAAATATGCCCTCGATCCGCAGAAAATTCTCATCGGTGGGGGGATTAGCAAGCGTCCAGATGTGATTAAAGGGATAAACGACGAATTAGCACAATTAAAAGACGAAATCTCGACTTTGGATATATCAGTTGAAGCGTGTCAATTTGATAATGATGCCAATTTAATTGGAGCCTTGTTTCATTTTTTGAAGGTGCATGCCGCATCAGGAATATAAACATAACAATATGGAGGAACCGAAAATGTTTGGTGCGATAGAAGCTGGAGGAACAAAATTTGTTTGTGCGGTCGGAGACGAGTTGGGCACGATTATTGACCGGATCAAGATCCCAACCACAGTGCCGGAGGAAACAATGGCCGAGGTAATGGCGTTTTTTAAAAAATATGATCTTGATGCGATTGGGATCGGTTCATTTGGTCCTGTCGATGTAAATCATGAAAGCCCGGCCTATGGGATGATAACCTCCACACCTAAATTGGCATGGAGGAATTTTCCGTTTGTCCAAGCATTAAAAGATGCTTTTTCAGTACCGATTGGTTTCAATACCGATGTGAATGCAGCGGCATTAGGGGAAGCCATCCATGGTGCGGCCAAAGGTTTAGACAGCTGTTTGTACATTACGGTTGGGACAGGAATTGGAGCAGGTGCAGTGGTTCAAGGAAAGCTTCTTCAAGGACTGTCCCACCCCGAAATGGGCCACATCCTTGTAAGGCGCCATCCGAATGATGAGTATCAAGGTAAATGCCCTTATCATGGAGATTGTTTAGAAGGTCTTGCGGCAGGTCCTGCGATTGAAGAACGTTGGGGGAGAAAAGGGTTCGACCTAGTGGACCAAAAGGAAGTATGGGAATTAGAAGGTTACTATATTGCTCAAGCCCTGATGCAATATATTTTAATTCTATCACCAAAAAGGATTATTCTTGGCGGCGGCGTGATGAACCAGAAACAAGTATTCACTTCCGTTTATCACTACTTGCAGGAGCTTCTAAATGATTATGTTTCCTTGCCGGATCTAACGGAATATATTGTGAGTCCTGGACTAGGCGATGATGCTGGGATAACGGGCTCTCTTTTGCTTGCCCATCAAGCATTTACAGAGGAAAACCGAAGAAAATAGGAACAATTAAAAGGAGAATATGGGGTACCGCCAAAACATATAGGTTACACCTCTTCTGTATGGTAGTGTTTTCTAGTCACTTACACTTTACCAAAGAACGAGGTGTTTTTCATTTTTTTAAAGTTGCCAATCAACATAATGAATATGCCACTGGCCTATACATAACAATCAATATTTATCACCTACTTTATTGGTGCGAAAGTTGAATAATAATAAGCAGAAAGTAGTGGACAAAAATGAAAGTACGCAATCAAGCAGCTAATTCATTATATGCTCAAATTGCAGATGATTTCCGTTTGAATATTCAAACGGAAAAATGGCGAGAAGGTGAGCGGATTCCTACCGAGCTGGAACTTTGTGATATGTATCACGTAAGTAGGATTACGATTCGGAAGGCGATTGATGAATTAATGAAAGAAAATTTACTTGTACGTATTCGATCGAAGGGAACCTTTGTTAAAGATACTTTTCAGGAAGAAGAACATTATACAATTATTAAAGGATTTACTCAAGAACTACAGGAGAAAGGAAAGCATGCTAAAACAGTAGATGTAGAGGTAAAGGTAGGGCATGCGAATAAACGTGTAGCAAAATATTTAAATATCGAGATTGGAAGTGCGGTTTTGATTCTAAAAAGGGTGCGGGGAGATGAGGATTCTGTTTTTGCCTTTTTTATCACTTATATTGCTTATAATCGCGATTATTCATTAGATACCAAAGATTATTCTTCCTCTTTCTACTCTTACTTACGTACAAAAAATATTATTGTGAATCAGGAAAGAGAATATGTTGAAGCTGTTTCACCTAATCGTGAAGTGCAAAAAAAGTTAAAAATAAAAGAATCAGAGCCTGTATTAAAAAGAGTTCGCTTTACTTCAAACGTTAGCCAGAATTTTTATGAGCTTTCAGAATGTTTCTATATTGGAAAAAAATATCGCTATTATTTAGACTTTCGAGAGTAGAGTAGTAGACAAACTTGGGTAGGAACCATTAATCGAAAATATATAACAAAGCCCGTGAACCCTACTGTCAGAAGGCTTTTAAAAAGACAATTTTACGTGTTTTTTTGTGCTAAAATCAAGAAAGTAGAAAATTTTGACTTTGGGAATTGTCCAGCTCCAGGCTCCATCGGCTCGAGGTCATAAGCCGATAGGCGGGCGCCTTGCACATTTCTTATATCTTGTCATTGCAGACAAAATAAAGGCGAGATAACACAATGTCATAATAATAGAATACTATCCTACTATGGAATCCGTTATAAAAAGCGAATCCCGCTTTTATAAATAATAAAGGAGGAGAGTGTGACCATGAAATTTAATTTCAACAAACACTTTGTAGTCATTCTAGCATTGATTTTAGCAATTGGTACGATACTGACTAATGTCTCTATCGTATATGCCGGTGGAGATACGTTGCCGCCGCGTCCCGATGAGCAAGGTTACAAAGGAAAAAACCAACCCGTTTATCACGGACATCGAAAACAAAATATTTTGAATTGGACCCCTGAAACAGATGAATATTATGAATTTATGAGGGCAAAAGTACCGCTTCAAGAACGAAATGAAGCATTTAAACCGACACAGGCAAATCCGACATTAGACCAAGAAGTTCAAAGCCTAATCTTAGCAGGTGACTACGGAAATGAATTTTTTAACCCAACATTGTATAATGACCAATTTGCGCAATATTTATTCAACTTTTGGCAGTATGTAGATTATACAGCATCTTGGCATGGTGTAGTTACAAATCCGACGCCTGATTCTTTATATGATCCTGAAGCAGAATGGTGGCAACGTGAATATGAGTTTGGTGTATTAAATATTCCAAATCCGGCATACACAAATGCCGCTCACAAAAATGGCGTTAAATCTTTAGGTAGTATTTTCTTCCCAAGAACGGAGCATACCGATGATTTTGTTTATAAAGATGAAAATGGAAGATTCCCTATCGCTGATAAATTAGTTGAAATGGCAAAGTATTACGGTTTTGACGGTTACTTTGTGAATGCCGAAGAAGAACTGCCTAGCAGCTTTATGCCGGTTTATAAAGAGTTTATTGGGGCAATGACTTCGCAAGGTCTTTATGTGCAAGTTTATGCTTCCAATCGGTATGGACAAAAAAATAAAAGCTCGTGGGGTAAAATTGACTATTACAATAAAAATGCAACAGAGTTTAGCAACTGGATCAAGGAACCTGCCGATGCGACAATTGCTGCTAATTCTTTATATATGAATCCGGACCCGAGTAAGGCAATGGTAGATGGTTCTGTTGAAACAATGAAAGAATTGGGTTTAGATCCAAGAAATACAGTATTTAATACACTTGAGGCGGGTCAGACAGGATTTAGTGGAACACGTGGGTCATTATACAACACTTATGATGAAAATTTAGTTCCAAGAACGGGTCTAGCTTCTCTTGGCAGCTCAACTGTGTTTGAGCACCTGGATGAACAACTCTTTGGTCATACGGGGCCAAATAAGTATACAGAAAATAGACGTGGTGACCCTGAATATTACAAATATATCGCTGCAAGAGAAAGAACATGGTGGTCAGGTGCCGCAGATGCTCCCACTTATGACTTGGGAAAAGGGACGCTTGCTTCAGCTGGCATAGGGCATGATCAATTGTTGCAAGCTGTTTTGAACGCTACTCCAGACCCTGTCAAAACAGCCAATGATCCTGAACGTGGAAAACCGAACGAAGGCAAGTCATATAAGACGTGGCCAGGTCTAGCGGCATACGTTTCCGAAAGGTCAGTAATTACTGGTTCAAATTTCTATACAAACTTTAATACTGGACATGGTATGCAATATTTTGTTGACGGTAAGATCTCGAATGACAACGAATGGGCTAACATCAATATTCAGGATATTCTCCCAACATGGCAATGGTGGATCGACACTAAGGGTACCAGATTAAAATTAGATTTCGACTATGGAGAGAAATATAACGCAGGACATGATTATACTCAACTTGGCGGATATAACGGCGGCAGCTCATTGGCTATCTATGGTGATTTGGATACGACAAACTTTGTTCGTTTATACAAAACGAAATTAGATATTAAGCCTACGTCAAAATTAAACATTACATTTAATAAACCATCAAAGACGGATGCAAGCAGCGTTGAAGTAGGATTGATTTTTGAGGAGGATCCAACAAAGGTCGAGTATATTAAAATCCCGAGCGGGGCTAACAAAAGTACCAAAGGATGGGTACAGAAAAACTTGGATCTTTCCAAATATGCCGGTAAAACTTTGGCTGCTTTCGGTCTATCTTTTTCTCCAGAGAAAGGAGTTATTAAGGATTATCAGTTTAACGTCGGTGAAATTAAGATTACAGACGGTAAGGCTGTTAAACCTGCCGCTCCAAAAGGGTTGAAAATTGATAAGTCCTATGATACGTCCGAAATGTATGTTTCGTGGGACTTGGAAGATTACAACAAGGTAAAACGTTACAACCTATATGCGGAATATGAGGGCGGGAAGGAAGTATTTTTAGGTGGAACGTATGACGACGTCTTTTATATTAAGTCTTTATACGATCCTAAAGGTATAGTGAAAATCAAGGTTAAAGCGGTTGGGGCTGACGGAAGAGAAGGCTCGGAAGCAGTTGTCAAAAAGAATATTTCGGAAACGGTCAAAAATATCCAAGCGAAAGAAAAGGATGGGTATATTGATTTAACTTGGGAAACTCCGGCGGTTAAACACGCCAACGTAAAAGTAGACGTAACATTTAACTATTCACCACGAAAAGATGTTTACTCAGAGACTTTTACGAAAGGAACAAATGCAGCTAAAATTGACATTCCAATTACCGATGGAAGTGCATATACAGTTAGAATTTCAATATTGGATGCTAAAGGTAACGTCATAACTTACTCAGATGACACAGGTGTATTAATAGATAATCAAGCAGACGTTTACGAGGGTGCTGCAACAATGATTGGATCAAAGGTTAAACTTTCAGGGCCAACATCCGATGACTGGTGGCATTTATATGCCTGGCAAGATGGCAAACAGATCACATTTAAAGATGGAAGAAAGTATGCCATTAGAGGCGTTGACGATTTAATATTCACAGTTAAGGGAAGTTCCGGGGTTATTGAAGTCGTTTTAGAAGACTTTAATGGCAATACGTCTGAGCCTGTACAAGTTCCGTTTTGAATAAGGACTAGTCATTCCGATGCCACATTTTGTGTTTTTACTTATCTGAAAAACAGCCCCATTATTTGAAAAGATAATGGGGCTGTTTAAGTAAGCAACAAAGGGTATTAAGATTGAAAAATCCATGCTTGGCAAAAGAGCTGGACTTATAGGAGCTGCTTGGCTCGTTTTACAATCCTTTTTTGATTATCCCAATAATAACAGAATAAGTAACCAATTCGTTCATTATTAATTATCTTCCTTGGTAACTATCGGAATGGAGTGAAGCTCGTGACAAAAACAATTAAAAAAGTGCATGTTATTTTCAAAACCCATTTGGACATTGGATTTACCGATTTAGGAAAAAACGTAATCGAACGTTATATGGAAGGTTTTATTCCACAGGCGATGGAGTTATCCGAACAGTTGGCATGCGAGGAAGGAAATGTGAAATTCGTATGGACGACTGGTTCTTGGTTGATCCACGAATTTTTACAGACGGCTTCACAGGAAAATCGAGTACGCATGGAGGAAGCGATCCGTGAAGGGCGAATGGTTTGGCATGGATTGCCGTTCACAATCCATACAGAAATTATGGATGCATCATTGTTTGAATACGGCCTTTCGCTCTCCCAAAATTTAGATCGGCAGTTTGGAAAAACAACGATTGCTGCCAAAATGACCGATGTTCCTGGACATACGATCGCGATTGTGCCGATGCTGGCAAAACACGGCATTCAATATTTGCATTTAGGTGTCAATATGGTCTCAAAAAATCCGAAGGTACCAAAGGTATTCGTGTGGCGTGCAGCAGACGGGTCGGAGATTATCGTCAATTATGCCGATAGCTACGGCAAACCTTTTCAAATGGATGGACTCGAAGATGCTTTATATTTTGCTCATACGGGAGACAATCATGGGCCTTCCACTTTGGAGGAAATTCGCGCATTGTTCTCACGATTGCAGCAGGAGTATCCCGGGGCGGAGATTATGGCTTCAACCCTTGATGCGTTTGCCGAAAAGCTTCTTGCAGTCAAGCATTTGCTGCCTGTCATAAAGGAAGAAATCGGTGATTCGTGGATTCATGGCATTGCTTCCGATCCATGGAAAGTGGCACGCTACCGGGAATTGCTTCGGTTAAGGGACAAATGGAATGCAACTGGTCAATTGGATCCCGAAAGTGAGCAGTACGCCCAATTTTGCAATCGGCTTATGCTTATACCAGAGCATACATGGGGAATGAACGCATCGGTATATCTTGTTGACTTTGCCAATTACTCTGCTGCCGATTTTGCAGCAGCCAGAGCACGCGATGTTGTAGACGATACGAAACTGAGAAAATACGATTACCTTCGCCAGCTTGCGAATGAGAGAAGATCATACAGTGACTACGAAAGCTCGTGGCAGGAACAGCGGGACTATATCGAGGAGGCGCTTCGTGCGTTGCCTGAAGAGCTGGCGAACGAAGCAAGACAAACGTTGGAAGGGATGGCCCCACGGAGTTCCATTGAAAACACTGCGTGCTCAGAGCTTGTTGAGGACCCGACGGAAATCGAGATGAACGAGTGCTACGAATTGGGACAGTTTCAAGTAAGCTTCGCTGCTGACGGATCGATTTTTAGACTTGTTGACCAATCGGGCAAGGCATGGGCTGATGACAATCAGCGACTCGGAATATTTCACTACGAAACGTTCAGCAAAGAATGTTACGACAGGTTCTTCAAAGAATATGTGACCAATCTGGAAGTCCATCACAGCTGGGCGGATAACGATTTCGGCAAACCGGGTATCGAATATGTAAAGCCAAGACCGAAACATTACCGATATCCGGCGGCATTAAAATCGCTACATTTGAAGAGAAATACCGATCGTGACATCGTTCGTGCGGAACTGAAGCTGCCGAAGGAGGTTTGCGAACATTACGGAGCGCCTAAAAAGCTAGCTGTGATCTACACGTTCCATGTGGATGAGCCAATTGTTGATATTGAATTACATTGGAACGATAAGCAAGCGTGCCGTCTTCCGGAAGCAAGCTGGTTTTCTTTTGTACCGCTTGTCGACAATCCGAACGCCTGGTTCATGGATAAACTGGGAGAACGGGTCTCTCCGTTGTCTGTTGTGAAGGACGGCAACCGGAATATGCATGGTGTTAACTCCGGTCTTTACTACGAAGGCGCGGACGGAAAAGCCGTTATTGAAACGTTGGATGCTCCTCTTGTTTGTCCGGGTGAACCGCGTTTGCTGCAATTCGACAACACCTATGCTCCGCTAACCGGTGGATTCCATTTCAATTTGCACAACAATGTATGGGGCACGAATTTTAGGATGTGGTTCGAGGATGATATGAAATTTCGTTTCAGTCTGAAGCTGCGATCAAATTCAACTTTAGAACAAAAGGTTGTAAAGGATATGGATTGAATAGTGCTGCCCAATCACGATGCCTCATTGATGAGAAAGGAAGAAAAAGTTATGTTTGAAAAAAGACCATTAAATCCGATTCGTCAAGCCGTCCTCGAAAATGGCATTGAAGAAGGATACGGTGCTCTCCTGCAGAGAGTGATTTCACAGGCTAAAAGCAAAAGCTGCAACGTCTTCACACTTGTTATAGACGGTACACATGGTGCAGATTTTAATGCTCTACTGAAGGACTTGATCCCATATGCTGAAGACCACGGATTTCGTTTTGCTACTGTGGACACTTATAGCTATTTAAAATCCGGAACAGAGCTGAGGGACCATTTCCGACAGAACATTACTGATAATCGCGCTTTCGGCTATGTAGCAAATCAGAAAATTGACGAGTATTTCCAAAACAGAGCGCAGCGCAATTTTGCAGAGGATGCAGCCAGGTTAACGGAAACATCAAGCGAGAGGTTATTGTTTGTCGTTTTTGGCCCTGGCGCGTTATGGCTTTCGGATGGTTGTTGCGATGCTTCGCTGTTTCTCGATGTTTCACGGGAATACCAGGAAATTGCCTATAAAGGCAGCTTACTGAACTTTGGGTTTAGTTGGAATATCGACGCTTTGGAAAAATACAAAATTGCCTATTTTGTTGAGTGGCCGCTGCTAGAGGGATACCGTAAGGAGCGGATGAAAGCGTTTGATTGGTATGTCGACATGAATGCCCCATGCCGTCCTGTCCTATTGACCGTTAGTGATTTGCTGGCTGTTATCCGGGACATTGCCCGTTTTCCGCTGCGTGTTAAGCCGTTTCTAATGCCAGGCGTATGGGGTGGACAATATTTAAAGCGAATCGCTGATTTGCCAGCTGACATGATCAACTGCGCATGGAACTTCGAGCCAATCGCTCCCGAAAATTCGGTGCTAGTGTCGATGGGAGAGCACGTTGTTGAAATTCCATTTCTACTCATGATGGCATTTTCTCACTTGGAAATGATCGGACGGCGCAATGTCAAGTTGTTCGGCGATTATTTTCCTGTACGATTCGACTTTTTAGATACGATAGATGGTGAAAATCTATCCTGTCAGGTCCATCCGAAGCAGACCTACCTCCGTGAAACCTTTAATGAATTCATGGAGCAGCAGGAGTCTTATTACATAATGGAGAAACAAGGCGACGCCAAGGTATACCTCGGATTAACGGAAACATGCACGGAGAAGTCGTTCCGAGAAGCGGTAGAAAAGTCCCAAGAGACGGGAGAACCGATTCCTTTTACGGAATACGTGCAAGAATGGCCGAGTGAGAAGGGTGACTTGTATCTCATTCCAACAGGTACTGTCCACTGTTCAGGAAACAACAATTTCGTACTAGAAATATCTGCGACGACGTGGTGGTTTACATTCAAAATATACGATTACGTGCGCAAAGATTTAGATGGAAAATTGCGTCCAATCAACATCGATTATGCATTCGACAATATCGATTTCTCGCGTAAAACCGGTTGGGTGCAAAAAAACTTGATTCATCAGCCGAAACTCCTTAAGCAACAAGGCAGCAATGAGGAGTACGTGCTTGGAGAACGTGACGATTTGCTCTTCTATGTAAACCGCATCCATCTGGCAGACCGATGGGAGGACGAAACCGATGACGAGTTCGTTCTGCTTAATCTAGTTGAGGGTGAGCGCGTTCGTATTATGTCATTGGATGACGAAGAAGTTTACGTCGAATTTGGTTATGCAGAGTCTTACATCATACCAGCCTCATTTGGTGCTTATGCCATTGTGAATTTGAGTAGCGCGCCGTGTAAACTGATTAAAGCAGGCGTATCGAGGAAATGGAACGTTAGCTTGGTTGATGCAGATGCATGATTACGTATTGGCCTTTGATGTAGGCGGTACGTATGTGAAAGCCGGTATCATACGTAGCGACGGTACCATTGCGAAACCTGTTATGGTGTATCCCGCGCGGTCGGAGGAGACGAGGGAGGAGCTGCTGCAGCATTTTGCCTTGCTCGTTAAGGATCAGGGGAAGAGGGTTCAAGCTGGGCAGGCGATCCGGGGCATAGGATTTGCGTTCCCCGGTCCGTTCGAATACGAATCCGGCATATGCCGAATACGAGGGCTAAACAAGTTTGAATCGTTGTACGGCGTTAATCTCAAAGAAGAATTGACGAACAGAATTGCTGTATTACCAGAGCTGCAAGGAAGATGGAGTGATTCTCCGGGTATCGCCATCGAAAATGACGCTGCTCTGTTCGCGTTAGGCGAATGCGCCTTCGGCGAGGGCAGGCCCTATCCGAGAACTATTTGTTTAACGATTGGCACAGGATTCGGCTCAGCCTTCGTGAGCAGCAACCGGTTGGTCAAACAGGGCGAAGGGGTTCCCCCTGAAGGCTGGTTGTACCGATTGCCCTACCGGGATGGAATTATTGATGATTACATCTCTCGCAGGGGAATCATTCGGCTTGCTAATGAGATGGGGATCAAGAACATATTAGCTGGGGAAGACGATGTGAAATGTTTGGCGGAACGAGCCTGCTCAGGCGAATCGCTGCCGGTACAATTGTTCCATGAGTTCGGTGAAAGGTTAAAAGAGGTTCTGAACCCTTTTATCCAATCGTTTCAACCTGATGCCATACTCATCGGCGGGCAAATTGCCAAAAGCGCGGACCTGTTCGGCTTATGTCAGATTGCTAGCGTTCCCGTCAGTATTACAACGGATACATCGGTTAGCGCATTAAAAGGTGTTTATCAGCTCTTTCAAAAATCATGATAACTAAAGGGAGTGTGTACACATGAATAAACTTAGCCGAAAATGGCGTATTTTTGCTATTCACCATTCACATACAGATATTGGTTACACGGAAAGGCAAGAAAGAATTGAGCAATACCATGTCGATTTTATCCGTCAGGCACTGAATATTTCCAAAGAGATGCGATCTGGAAAACGCGACGAGTGGAAAGGATTCAAATGGACGTGTGAGACATTTTGGGCGGTCGAGCAATTTCTTAAAGAAGCGAACGAAGAAGAAAAGAGAGATTTTGCAGAAGCGGTCCGCCGTGGAGATATTGAATTATCAGGCACCTATCTTAACATGACTGAGCTAGCAGATGAAGAACTGCTCTGTTCGATTCATTCCAAAGCAGCAAAATACGGACAGTCCATTGGTTCACCGGTTGAATCAGCTATGACAGCCGACATTAACGGTTATAGCTGGGGGTACGCAAAAAGCCTACTGGATGCGGGCATACGGCATTTGTTCTCGTGCATTCACACACACCATGGCATGTTTGCGCTGGGACGCAAGCAGATTCCATTCTGGTGGGAGACGCCGGACGGCGACAAACTGCTCGTATGGAATGGGGAGCATTACATGTTTGGTAACGAATTGGGCCTTTGTCCGGACGGCGTCGGCAGCTATATGATAAGGGACGAATTTCATACGCCGGCAATCGTTGACAACCATTACGAAATCATGTCGACCCGAATCGAACGATATTTGAGCAAATTGGAAGAGGAACAATACCCGTATGATTTTGTTCCTGTCATGGTGTCGGGACTGGCTACGGACAACGGTTCACCAAACGGGGATATTATGAAAGTGCTCCGTTCATGGAATGAGGAACATGGAGATGAAGTTCAAATCGAGATGTCGACGTTAAGTGAATTTTTCCGGCATCTGAAGCAGCAAGACGCTGAAATACCGGTATATCGTGGGGATTGGCCGGACTGGTGGTCGGATGGAGTAAACTCCACACCAATGCAAACGCAAATTTTCAAGGATGCTCAGCGCACATTGCGAAAAATCAAACGGCTAGATCCCCAGCAGCAGATTGTCAGTTCAACGGAGTTGTCCGAAATCGAGAATCAGCTTGTTATGTACGCCGAGCATACGTGGGGATATCATGCTTCGATTCATTCCCCGTGGGATTGGAATGTACAGATGCTAGAAGTGCGCAAGCTGGCCTATGCAGCCAACGCGAGCCGATTAGCGCACGGTGCTTTGGACAGAGTGAGCAATGTAAAAGGCGGATCACTGTTACATCCGAAGCGGGCTTTCCGTTATCGGGTGATCAATACGGAGCAGCATGCTTCGACGCAATTGGTCGAATTTAAATGGGACGGCTTTGAGAACGAGCGTTTCAAGGATGGGTTGGAAGTCGTAGAGGAACAAAGCGGACAGGTTGTTCCATATCAAGTGGGTCAACAAAGCGTAACAGTCGAGGTGGAACTGCAGTCGGGGGAGCAAAAGCATTATTTCATACGACCGGTGAAATCGTCGAAAGCCAGAACAACAAGCAATTATAAATTGGTCGGTGCTGACACGATTTATGACATCGAGGATATATACCCGTCGGGCGAGAAAAAGGATTTAGTTATCATTTCACAGCATGATGTTGAATCTCCATTCGTAAAAATATGCTGGAACGAGAGTGGGATTGTCTCTTGGGTGAATAAGGAGACGGGAGAGGAATTAATCCGAAAGGACCGGGAGCACGGGGCATTCACGCCTGTATATGAAATGACGCCTGCTGTTGATCCAAAGGACCCGAGCCACATCTTTACTGCTCGCAGCACAATGGGCCGCAATAGAAAAGGGATGAACGTGCAGCGTTCCGCCGGACGGTTGGTTAAGGCGAAGGCACTCTCCAGCGGACCGTTATATGGGGGAGTTGAACTTCAGTTCGAAATAAATGGGATGAGCTATTATTCTCTGTTCCTAAAAATTTATGCAACTGGAAGCAGGGTTGATGTAGCTGTCCGTTTTCATAAGGATAGCGTGTGGGAGCCGGAAAATGTATATTTTTCACTACCGTTCACTTCAGGAGCGAAGAATGACGAGACGTTGTGGCTTGATAAGGCTGGATCTCCTGTTCGCCCTTGGGTCGATCAAATACCAGGAACACTGCTTGACTATTATTGCATTCAAGAAGGATTAGCGTTTGTAGGAGAATACGGTTCACTCATGATCGCTACGCCGGATACGCCACTCATACAATTAGGCACCCTTGATTATGGAAAACGATTGCTCCATACCCAGCAAAGCGAAGAGACAGAACGACAAATATATGCTTGGGCAATGAGCAACTACTGGGAAACGAATTTCAAAGCGACATTGGGCGGTTTTTACGAATTTCGCTATTTTGTCGAGTGGAGCAAGGATTTTATTACGGAGAAACTAGCGATTGGACAGTGCCAAGCAATAAGCTCTGGATTTACAGCTTGGCGCATTAAAGCTGATGTATAATCTCCTAATCTAGTTGAGAAATGGACACCCGGATTTGGGTCGTGCAGTAGTCATTGCAATCCAAGCATGGAAGCTCAAGGGTTAATTATGTATAAATTTGGATAATCAGCATTCGTGTTTAAATGTAATATGATTTTTCCAACTAATCTATATTTTTTTAAGTTAAGCGCTTTCATATGAACTGATAGTATAGAAGAGGGGAACTATTATGAAATTTGAATTATTGGAAAAGTAGTTGCCTTAAGGTGGAAATATTATCCGTATTTCGTGCCCAGTTGACATCTTTGAGACTTATCATAATAACAAAAATCGATCCAATTTTAATAGAAAGGGAGGCTGTAATTTAGCATTCAAAGCAATTCCTGTTCAATTATGATTTTGGAAAAAAGGAGGAGTATATTATGGGTAAAACGTTAAAAAAGTCCCTATCTTTCGTTCTATCGTTAACAATGCTCGTATCGACATTCATTTTTTTGCCATTTGGTAAGGATGCAGCCTTTGCTTCGCAAGTACCAGAAAGCAAGCCCATTCCAAACGGGTATTATTTAAAAAAGGAATCGTTACAGCCCTATGGTACAAGTGTGCAAGTTGATGAGCTCAAAAACTGGAGTCCGGATAATGACCCCGACGCCAGATATAACAGGGGCTCTGTTCCACTAAAAGATCGGTACATGGGACCGTTAGTAAATGCTAATGCCTCACCAGATGCTAAGGTAATGAGCCTTGCTATGTCAAATCCGCGTGTTGGTGAAGCTAAATCACAGGGTGGTGAAGGTATCAATCAATATGCGTTCACCTATTTTCAATACGTTGATACTTATAATTATTGGGGTGGCTCTACACATGATGGTATTATTGCGATTCCAACACCGGAACATATTGACTCCGCTCATAAAAATGGAGTAAAAGCAACCGGTACAATCTTTTTCCCATGGGGGGATAGTGAGTTCGTTGGAAAAGCTATGACTCAATTTACGGAACAAGATAAGAATGGGAAATTTATCATTGCTGATAAATTATTTGAGATCGCTGAATATTACGGTTTTGATGGATTCTTTATTAATCAAGAATCCAGTGTAAGTTCCGCGCTTGCAGCAAAGCTTAGGGATATGTTGGCTTACATCCAAGAAAACAAACCGGAAAACTTTACGATGCAATGGTATGATTCCATGGTTCCAACTGGTGGTATATCCAATCAAAATGGAATTAACCAAAATAATATCGGGATGATTCAAGATGGTGAGAGACGAATCAATGATGAGGCTTTTTTAAACTTCAACTGGAATAAATCCAGAATTGATACCTCGATTGATACTATGTTAAAGGCAGGGAGAAGTCCCTATGATGTTTTTGCGAGTTGGGAGTATTTCCCATACAGCAAGGATCCAGGCCGTGTTGAGCATCTAGTTGATAATAACAACAAAATCAGAACCTCTATTGGTTTACTATCGCCGACTGTAACCCTTACAAACGCAGTAGGGCCGGAGGATTTCCAAAATGTTCAGGAATCAAAGCTTTGGGTCGGATCTACATCTGATCCAACCGATACAACAAGGGTGGCAAATCAATTCCCTGGCGTCTCCAGTATAGTCGCGGATCGAACACCAATTGTAGGCAGTAATTTTGTCACACATTTTACTGCTGGAAATGGATATAAATTTTATGAAAACGGTGTGGTGACCGGGAAGAAAGAATGGTACAACCGTTCCTTAACGGATGTCATGCCAACATGGCGTTGGATTGTTGAGAGCAAAGGGGCAAAACTTTCTCCAAAGATTGATTATGCGGATGCTTATTTCGCTGGAACTTCTTTAAAAATAGAAGGTAAGCTTGAAGCAGCTAATCCAAACCATATTAAACTCTATAGCTCAAAATTAGATATAAATTCTAAATCAAGTCTAAGTATAACGTATAAAACTAAATCAGCCGCTAACAACCTCCAGGTTGGACTAGGCTTTGGTGATACTTATGCAGATGAGAACTTTGTTTTCTTTGATGTTAAAGATGGTGAGGCTGGCAAGTGGAATACAGTTACTATTGATCTTTCAGCCTATGCAGGAAAAACTGCCAAAGCCATTTCACTAAAACTTGCTTCCAAGACAGACGTAAAGGATTTTGAAATAAATGTAGGCAGATTGGCGATTACTGATAATGCCCAGGCACCCGCAAAGATCCAAAAAGCTACATTTGATGAAATTATGTTTGAAGACTATGCACATGCGGAAGCTAGAATCTATTGGGATCAAGCCGATGATGCTGCCCTTTACACCATTCACAGAGTAAAGGCAGATGGGACAAAGGAATTTATCGGGGCAACACCAAACAATGCCTACTATATTGCTCCATTTGAAAAAGATGGCGATGAATCGGGCTTTAACTTCGAGATTACTCCGATCACTGAAAATGGCATTAAAGGTAGTGTGAAAAGTTTGCATTTTAAATGGTCGATTCCAGACAATACATCTGAGTTTATTGATAGAACGGTTAGAGAAAATTTAGCTTTAAATAAACCGGCTGTTTCAAACGTTGCTGTTGAAAACGATGGTCCAGTCCATAATATTAATGATGGTGTGATTACCTTAAGTAAATGGTGTACAAAAGGTTCGGCAACCGTTGCACGCCCTCATTTTGCAACAATTGACTTAGGCGAGGAAAAGGAGATTAGTAGATGGGTTGTTCACCATGCCAATGCTCCAGGTGCAGGTGAGAGTCCTGATATGAACACAATTGATTTTAAGCTGAGATATGCTCCGGACGACGGTTTGCCTCTATTGGATGGCGATACAACAGCAAGCAAAAACCGCGTAAATAATATGACTTTCAAAGATGCTGATACCGTAACAGATAATAGACTGGATATTACAGATCGGAACTTGAATACTCCAATTAAAGCAAGATATGTCCAGCTCTATGTGACGAATTCAGACCGCTCTCCTTGGAAAGCCACTCGCGTATACGAATTCCAAGTGTATGCTGAGAAGTTTGACCAAAGAACAGCACCAATCAATATGCAGTTTGTTAAAGCTAAGAACAATGAGGGTGCCACTGATAAAGTAACTGTTTCGAATGTTACAGCAGGTGATACGGTAAACCTTTACGAGGATCTGGCAACAAAGACAGTATTGGCAACAGCAATTGCTCCTGCTTCGGGCATTGTTGAATTCACCAATTTAGATTTTGGAGATCATGCCGGCAGAATTTACTACGCTGTCAAAAACCCGAACTACATGGAAAGTGTTAGAAGGAGTGTGCCTTTCGATGCAGCCCAAGGTGAAAAAATCTCTGTTCTTGGCAAAGAGGATTTTTCTTTGTTGCGTTCATTAAAAGGTGCCCAATTAGCAAATGCAAAAAGGTATGGCATCCTAACACTTAAAAATCTACCTGAGGGTGCACAAATTGAAATATTTGAAAATGAAAAGGATACCTTCCCAATATTATTATCTGCACCTGCAGTTGATGGGGCGGTTATACAGGAACGTATTCCCCTAAGAGATACAGATGGTAAATTTTTCATTGAAATAAAAGCGGAAGGAAAAAGAACATCCGACCGTTTTGCGGTTAATTATGATTTAGCCAACCTTCCTGGTGATATGTCTGGATTAAAGGATACTATAGCAAAATATAGTAAATTGAAAGAAGATAAATATCTCTCTAACGCTTGGATAAGATTTAACAATGCAATGAAGGAAGGTAAGGCTATACTGGCAAATAGTGCATCAACTCCGACACAATTAGCAGAAGCACAAGCTGCCATTAAAGCTGCTGCAGTGAAACTGCTTCGTAAAGGTGATCTTAGCGATTTAATTAACCTATATAACACTCATAAGGAAAAACAAGAAAGCCAGTTTATGGTAGAGGGTTGGGTTCCATTTAAACAGGCACTAGATCATGCCGAAAGAATCATTACTAAAAACGACAGTAGCCCGATTGAGGTAAAAGCGGCTGAAAGTACCTTGAAAGATGCAGCTTCAGGTCTAGTTGAAGCGAAGCTAGAAGAAGTTACCTTGGTCATTGATCACGATCAAATCGAGAGAACTAAGACTGCACAACTTCGTTTAATTGGGCAATTAAATAATGGCTACAACATCGATATCAATATAGCAGATGCTGAATTTTCGATTGATAATCCTGCAGTTGCTACCGTTGATGAAAATGGTATCATTACAGCTCTTCAAGAAGGAAGCGCGGAAATTACTGCTACAGTAAAAAAAGGTGACTCAGTTCATTTAACGAATCGAATTACTATTACAGTTGTACCGCTAGTGAACGAGAAGGTTGCAAAGGTAATTGAGCAAATTAACAATCTTCCAGAGCTAGCCGATTTGACATTGGCTGATAAAGAAGTGGTCAATGATTGCAAAGTTGCTTACAACAAGCTTCACCCGACATTAAGAGAGCAGGTCACTAATTATGATCGACTTGTTCAAGCCATGGAGCGAATGCAGGAGTTAAAGAAGAACTTTAATAATGGAAACAACTAGAACGGCTAAGTTTACAGCAGACGAAAATCAGCCAATCGATATGGATAAGTTTTTAAGATTCACAAGGGCAAGGAATGAAAGCAATTAGTTTTCAACAATACAAATTGAAAGAGGTCGTGATCATTATGAATCCGACCTTTTCCTTTGTAAAAGTCCATGTATTCATTTAGATACTATTCCATGGATAACCTTTTTTAAAAAATGTTCGATAACCGAAATTTTAAAAACTAGAAATATTTTCGTGTCCCACTTTATATGATTAAAGCATGCCAAAATATTTATCAACGGGAGGAGAAAATGTTAGTTTTTAAAAAGTTAAAGTCGTTTTATTTTCCTTATAAAAGGGATTTCATTTGGTCAACGCTCTTTCTAATCATCATGGCGGGTATTACCGTTGTTTATCCTGTCATTTTGCAGATGACGATTGATGATGTAGTGCTTGGCGGGCAAAATAGCTGGGTGCCGTGGATTTCCCTGGGATTTATCATGATTATGGCAGTAAAAGGAATGTCCGCCTATATTCAGCATTATTTGGCGGATATGTTCGGCATTAAATCCGTGTACCTTCTTAGAAATGCCTTATATGAAAAGCTGCAGCGGCTGTCGTTCAGTTACTATGATAATGCGAAGACAGGAGATTTAATGTCACGTTTAACCGCAGATGTGGAAGGCTTTCGCTTTTTTGTATCATTCGGGTTTGCGGAGGTACTTCGTTTTGTTATTCAAGTCAGTGCCAGTTTGTGTGTGATGTTCTATTATTCCGTTTCCCTTACCCTTGTAACGATTATCGCACTGCCCTTCTTGAGTATTGTTGTTTATAAGTTCGACAAAGCTGTACACCCGGCTTTTCGCGGGATCCGTGAATCGTTCGGCCGTTTAAATACAAAGGTACAGGAAAATATAAGCGGCATCCATACCGTTAAAGCCCTTTCCAAAGAAGGGGTGGAGATTGACCGCTTTACTGCATCCAATCAAAATTACAGGGCGAAACAGCTTCATACGGCATCGGTTTGGTCGAAGTACTTTCCGTTAATGGAGCTGATTGGAAATATCTCTGTTGTCGCATTATTGGCCTACGGAGGATATCAGGTTATCACTGAAGCCTTAAAACCTGGGGAACTTGTGGCTTTTTATAGTCTTGTTTGGTATATTTTATGGCCTATTATGAACCTGGGATTCACGATTAATATGTTTTCACAGGCAAAGGCATCCGGCGAGCGGCTTCTTGAAGTGTTAGAAGCAGATGAAACCATCTATGATGAAGAGAATGTAAGAAACAGTGGGAACATTAATGGGCATGTTGTTTTTCGACATGTATCCTTCCAGTATGATAAGGAGGAAACAGCCGCCCTGAAAGAGGTAAGTTTTGATGCTGCTCCAGGTTCAACCATTGGCTTTATCGGGGCTACCGGGTCTGGAAAAACCAGCGTCATTCAGCTTTTATCCCGCTTTTATGAACCATCTGCGGGAGATATTTTGATTGATGGAGTCTCGATTAAGGAATACGGGTTAAACATGCTCCGTTCGCAAATTGGAATCGTGCTCCAGGAAACTTTCCTGTTTTCCTCTACCATAAAAGCGAACATTGCTTACGGAAGACCGGATGCGACGATGGAGGAAATTATCAATGCTGCTAAGCGTGCGCAGGCCCATGATTTTATTATGGAGCTGAAGGATGGATATGACACGATGCTGGGTGAACGGGGAATGGGGCTTTCCGGGGGGCAAAAACAACGAATTGCGATTGCCCGCGCCATATGTATGAATCCGGCTGTCCTTATTTTAGATGATTCCACAAGTGCCGTGGATATGGAAACAGAATTTCAAATTCAACAAGCATTGCGGGAGGTCATGAAGGGGAGAACGACGTTTATTATTGCCCACCGAATTTCATCCTTGAGACATGCAGACGCCATTCTAGTTCTGGATCAGGGGAGAATTATTGAACGCGGAACACACGAGCAGCTGTTGGCCGGCAATGGAACTTATCAAAGAATTTATAGCATTCAATACCAGGACCAGGAAGCAATTATGCAAAAGGTTTTAAGGTAGGTGGAATCATGGAAGAGAAGCAAAAGAAACAACTGATATTAGAGAGGTTTCACTACTCTCAGGATCAAGTGATTGATAAATCGTTTAACTGGAAACAAATGTGGCGTTTATTACAGTATCTTAAACCATATGCAAAAACATTACTGCCCCTTTCGTTTATGACGGTGATCATTTCAACAGCAATCCGTTTAATCATTCCGATTTTGATTGGGGTCTATACCCTTGACAAAGCGATTATTGAAAAAGATACCACATTATTAATGAATCTTGTTTTCATTATTTCGGGGCTATATGTATTATCCTATGTCGTCAATTTGCTACGAATCCGCTGGATGAACGAGCTTGGGCAAAATGTCATTTATGATTTACGAAAGCATTTATTCACACATGTACAGTCTTTATCACATAGGTTCTTTGACCAACGTTCGGCCGGTTCCATTCTGGTGCGGATTATGAATGATATTAACTCCCTGCAGGAATTGTTTACAAGTGGCGTGATCAATCTATTAACCGATTTCCTTCTTTTGTTTGCTACCATTTTTATTTTGTTTTCCTTAAACGCAAAACTAACTATTGCGATAATGGTTATATTGCCAATCATGTTCTTCATCTCGACAAGTCTGCGAAAGAAAATCCGGCTATCGTGGCAGGAAGTCCGGCTTATACAGTCAAAAATAAACTCGCATTTGAATGAAAGTATTCAAGGAATTCGGGTGACACAGGCATTTACACAGGAAAAGGAAAATATTCAATTCTTTAAGGGTCTTAATCAAGAAAACTATCAAAATTGGAAGCAGGCCGTCCAAAAAAATGCAATGTTTGGACCATTTGTCGAGATGACAAATGCGGCGGGAACAGCGATCTTAATCTGGTATGGGGCTTTTCTTGTTTCAGGAAGTGAAGCTACGATTGGAGAATTTGTATCCTTTGCCTTTTATTTAGGCATGTTTTGGGAGCCCATTTCCCGGCTTGGGCAGTTGTATAACCAGCTTCTGATTGGGATGGCGTCTTCTGAGCGGATCTTTGAGTTTTTAGATGAAAGGCCGATTGTGGCAGAGGCCTCAAAACCATTGACACTCCCTTCCGTTAAAGGAGATATCGATTTTGATGGTGTAGAATTTTCTTATGATGCAGCACGGAAAGCGTTAAACGGGGTTTCTTTTTCGATAAAAGCGGGTGAGACCACTGCGCTAGTCGGGCACACTGGATCGGGAAAGACGACGATTGCGAATTTGGTCAGCCGCTTTTATGATGCGACAGCCGGAGTTGTCAAAATTGATAACCATCCGATTCAAGAATTGTCGATCTTAAGCCTGCGTTCGCAAATTAGTGTGGTGCTTCAGGAAACGTTTATCTTTTCGGGTACGATTAAGGAAAATATACGCTTTGGCAATCCCCAGGCAAGTGATGAAGAAGTGGTGGCTGCGGCGAAGGCGGTAGGTGCGGATGATTTTATTAACCAGTTATCAAACGGTTATCAAACGGAGGTGGAAGAGCGGGGAAATGTCCTATCTGTTGGAGAACGCCAGTTGCTTTCCTTTGCAAGGGCACTGCTGGCTGACCCGAAAATTCTCATTCTAGATGAAGCAACAGCAAGCATTGACACGGAAGCGGAAGTAAAAATACAAAAGGCATTAAAAACATTATTAAAAGGCCGAACAGCTATCATGATTGCCCACAGATTATCCACAATCAGGGAAGCAGACAAAATTATTGTACTCGACCATGGAAATATCCTTGAGCAAGGAAACCACGACACATTAATGACCAAACAAGGAGTTTACTTTGAATTGGTGAAATCCCAATATTCGTGAGGAAACATGGGGACGGTTCTTGTGCTTCATTCACTTGGTTTTTGGAGCACAAGAGCTTCCGGCATCTTTTCCAATATGAACAGTAGAACCAAAGTTACTGAACCAGTTCAAGCGTTAACCATTACCCTATAAAAAAGACGGAAAGGAAGACATCCATGACTTATTTCAATAACGTCACATCTATCAAGTATGAAGGACAAGCATCAACAAACCCATTTGCATTCAAGTTTTACAATCCGGAAGAGGTTGTAGCCGGAAAAACAATGGAGGAGTATTTGCGCTTTGGTGTCGCCTATTGGCACACAATGACAGCAAACGGTACAGATCCGTTTGGTTCAAGTACCATGGTTCGTCCATGGGACAAATTCTCCGGGATGGATCTTGCAAAGGCACGTGTGGAGGCGGCTTTTGAATTTTTTGAAAAACTTGGCGTGCCGTATTTCTGCTTCCATGATGTGGACATTGCACCTGAGGGCAGCACGTTACGTGAAAGCAACCAAAACCTCGATACCATCGTAGACATGATTAAGGATTACATGAAGAATAGCAAAACAAAATTGCTTTGGAATACCGTGAATAATTTTTCTCATCCACGCTTCGTTCATGGTGCAGCCTCGTCTAATAATGCCGATGTGTTCGCATATGCTGCGGCAAAAGTGAAAAAGGGTCTTGAAGTTGGGAAAGAGTTAGGTGCAGAGAACTATGTATTCTGGGGCGGCCGTGAGGGGTACGAAACACTTCTTAATACGGATATGAAGCTTGAGCTTGATAATCTTGGACGCTTTTTCCATATGGCGGTTGATTATGCCAAAGAAATTGATTTTGATGCGCAATTTTTAATCGAGCCAAAACCGAAGGAGCCAACAACGCATCAATATGACTTTGATGTGGCAACAGGGCACGCCTTCCTTTTAAATTATGGCTTAGCGGATTACTTCAAGTTCAACATTGAAGCGAACCATGCAACCCTTGCAGGTCATACATTTGAGCACGAGCTTCGGTATGCGCGAATCAATGGCATGCTTGGTTCGGTTGATGCCAACCAAGGTGATCCATTACTTGGCTGGGATACAGATGAATTCCCAACAGATTTGTATTCTACTACTTTAGCGATGTATGAAATTATTAAAAATGGCGGTCTTGGCCGCGGCGGTCTTAACTTTGACTCGAAAGTGCGCCGTGGTTCCTTTGAGCCGGAGGACTTATTCCATGCCCACATTGCGGGAATGGACAGCTTTGCAGTTGGTTTAAAAGTGGCGCAAAAGCTGATTGATGACAAGGTGCTTGATGGATTCGCCGAGGAGCGCTACAGCAGCTACAAGGAGGGAATCGGCATTGACATCGTTGAAGGAAAAACTGATTTCCGCAAGCTCGAGGAATATGCGCTTGGACTCACAGAAATCAAACAGCAATCAGGCCGTCTTGAACAAATTAAAGCAACGATCAACCAATATTTGTTACGTGCGTTTGCGGAGTAAAATCTGAAAGGATGATGGGTTGCTGTGAAATATGTTATTGGTATTGATTTAGGGACGAGTGCGGTAAAGATCGTACTCGTCAACCAAACAGGTACAGTGGTTCAGGAGGTCTCGAGGCCCTATCCGCTTTTCCAGGAAAAAGCGGGGTATAGCGAGCAGAATCCTCAGGATTGGGTGGATCAGACAGTTGCAGGGCTGTCTGACCTTATTCACGGTTTTGATGGAAATCAGAATGATATTGAGGGAATCAGCTTTTCCGGGCAAATGCATGGATTGGTTCTGCTTGATCAAAACCATGAGGTGCTGCGTAATGCGATTCTTTGGAATGACACGAGGACAACCGCTGAATGTAAAGAAATCTATGAAGCAGTCGGGGAAGAGCGTCTGCTTGCGATTACGAAAAATCCAGCCTTAGAAGGTTTTACGCTGCCGAAAATTTTGTGGGTGAAAAAACATGAACCGGAAATTTTCGCGAAGGCGGCGGTATTTCTTTTACCAAAAGATTATCTGCGTTTAAAGCTGACCGGAAAGCTGCATATGGAATACTCGGACGCTTCGGGAACGTTGCTGCTGGATGTTGGTCGAAAAGCATGGAGTAGGGAAATCTGTGATTTGCTGGGGCTTGATGTTGGTTTGTGCCCGCCATTGGTCGAGTCGTTTGCTGAGGTTGGAAACATAACCGCGGAGCTAGCGGAACAGACAGGTCTTTCCGGTGCGACCCGGGTCTTTGCCGGCGGTGCGGACAACGCTTGCGGCGCGATTGGCGCCGGAATCCTTGAGGACGGAAAAACGCTGTGCAGCATCGGAACATCTGGTGTTGTTTTGTCGTACGAAGAGAGTGCTGATAAGGAATTTCAAGGTAAGGTACATTATTTCAACCACAGCGCACCGGATGTATTCTATACAATGGGTGTCACCCTTGCAGCGGGCTTTAGTTTATCCTGGTTTAAGGACGTTTTTGCGAAAAATGAATCGTTTGAAGAGCTTCTTGGCGATGTCGCTTCGGTGCGGCCGGGCTCCAATGGGTTGTTATTCACACCATATCTGGCGGGCGAGCGGACACCGCATGCCGATGCCGCAATCCGTGGAAGCTTTATTGGTATGGACGGATCTCACGAGCGCAAAGATTTTGTTCGAGCGGTTTTGGAGGGAATTACTTTCTCTTTGAATGAGTCCATCGAAATCTTTCGTGAGTGTGGAAAAAGCATTGATACCGTCGTTTCAATCGGCGGGGGAGCAAAGAATCCGGACTGGCTCCAAATTCAGGCAGACATTTTTAATGCGAAAATCGTAAAACTATCAAGCGAACAAGGCCCCGCGATGGGAGCGGCTATGCTTGCCGCATACGGCTGCGGCTGGTTTGAATCACTGACAGAATGTGCGAACCAATTCTTACAAGAAGACAAAGTGTTCAACCCACACCCGGAAAATGTGGCTACGTACCGTGAGTTGTTTGATATCTACAAAGAGATTTACAAACAAACGAAGGGCCTAAACAATCGATTGGTGAAGTTTCGGCACTGAAGAAGTGAGAGAATTTTTTAACCAAATGGCTCTGTTATAACTGAATGTTGATTTCTCTGTGTATGAAAAAATAAACGGAAAAATTCCGTTTAAATTGGGAAATACCCATATTTCCTTAAAAATAAAGGGAGTTTTTCCGTTTATCTTATCCAAATCGTTGGATTTTGCCTAATTTAGAGCAGTTAATCGGAATATCTCCGCTTATATCGGCTTCTTAAGCTTCCTCTATAGACATTAGCCGGAAATTCTCCGCTTATAAATGCTCATACCTACACGAAAATCAACAATGAATAATAACCGAGCCTACCAAATAAAACCGAAGAAATCCCCTGCTTTTAAAAGCATGGGGATTCCTTCGGTTTTTTCGTATTGCGGTGCCTCGCCACTAGAAGCGGCAAAATCACCTATTCAATCGATTAATTCTCTCGTCAAGATCCGGATGTGTTGAAAATAGCATTGATTTACGTTTACCGTTAATTTTTAAAGTAGAAATCGCCGTTTGCTCTTCATCTTTCATCCGATTTGAATAAGCTTTCAGACATTGTAATGCGTGAGTCATTTTATCCTTGCCCGCTAGGTCTGCTCCGCCTCTGTCGGCGTGGAATTCCCGATGTCTTGAATAAGCAAATACCACAAGGCTACCTAAAATCGAGAAGGCAATTTGGAAGACAATAACGGCAATGAAATGAACGATTGGCGCTACGTCTTCTTTTACAAAGCGTGACACCGCCCAAGCTGCAATCCGAGCAAGGAAAACCACAAACGTATTCACTACACCTTGCAGAAGGGTCATGGTTACCATATCACCATTGGCAATATGTGCTACTTCATGAGCAATTACTCCCTCAATAGCTGCATCATCCATTTCATGAAGCAACCCGGTTGAGACCGCAACAAGTGATCGTTTTTTCGAAGGACCAGTGGCAAACGCATTTACTTCTGGTGAATTGTAAATTCCCACTTCTGGCATGTGGGTTAACCCAGCTGCACTTGAAAGGCGATAAACTTTTTCGACAATGTTTCTTTCCAAAGGAGATAATGATGCCTGAGGATCTAAAACCTTAACCTTCATCATAGTTTTTGCCATCCAGCGTGACATCGCCAAGGATATGAGAGCCCCTGTAAAACCAACTATAGCACTAAATATTAAAAGTGAAATCAGATCAATACCGCCTCGGGCATTAAAATAATTTCCCGCACCTGTAAGAGATAGCACAATACTGATGGTGACTAATACTAAAACATTCGTTAAAAGAAAAAGGAAAATTCGTTTACCCATCGTCTCACCCTTTTATAAAAATTTTTGAGTTCAAATGAGCTAATCATATGTGTCTATTATAACTGTTTCAGTAGGGAATACAACTGATACGATATAAACACGTAACACGATCCATGCTGATACATGCGACACATTAAAATCTAAGTAGAGTGCTCAATGACTATTAGAAAAAGGAAAGCTATGTGTAATTAGTGATGTAAGTTTATGTCTTTTATGTAATAATTATATATTGTAAAAATATAAATTTAAAATTCATACGTAGTGAAAGTGGGAATCATAATGGCAACGGGAACACATACAGTAGAAATTCCAGTAGATGTACAAGCAGTTTGGGATTATGTCAGTGATCTTGAAAAATGGGCAACGACAGTACCAGCCTATAAGGAACATGAAATCATAAATGACAAGCAATCTATTTGGACATTTGAAGGTAGTGTGAAAGGTATTAAAAAAACAATACAAGCGCAGGTAGATATTACCGAATGGAATGAACCTTCCAATATTAAGTTTGAACTAAAAGGTTTATCAGATAATTTTACAGGAAGCGGTCACTTTACAGCCGAAGATGTTAATGGTAAAACAACAATGACTTGTACCGTGGAAGTCCATGCAGGCGGATTATCGGGTGCGATGTTAACACCAATTATTAAATGGGCTGTTCCCAAAGTAGCATCTCGTTTAACAGAATCTATCGCACGTAAAATTGCAGTATTCTCATAGTTAAGGTTTTAGTTATTCCATTAACAAAATAACAAGTCAGTAAGGAGAATTACATGCTAATGATTTTACAAGAAGAACAATTTGAAAACCTCTATCAATTAATGGAAGATTCTTTCCCTAGCGATGAATATAGGCCCTACCAAGCACAACGTGCTTTACTTTCTCATCCTCACTATCAAATATACGTTTATGAAAGAGATCATGAGCTTGCTGCTTTTTTTGCTACATGGGAAGGGCCCGATTTTATCTTCCTGGAGCATTTTGCCGTTAAAGCAAGCTTACGCAATGGTGGCTTAGGGGCGAAACTACTCCAAGCATTTCTTAAACAGCAGGTAAAACCTATCGTGATTGAAATCGAACCACCAGAGGGGGAACTCGAAAAAAGGCGAGCTGGTTTTTATGAACGGAATGGCTTTAGCCTTAGTCAGTGGGGGTATGTTCAACCAGCACTTGCAAAGGGGCAAAGCCCGGTTCCAGTTGTATTAATGTCTTATCCGAAGCCATTACAACAACAAGCATATCAATCCTTTAAAAACTGGGTATTTAAACACGTCTATTCATAGTATTGGGTTCTTTTGTTAACAATCCAATATTCTATAACACAAAAGAGGCTGTTGATCAAACTAATGGGCCTCATATATAGACACAGAATTTAGTGAATAAAAAAGAAGATGAACACTACATTTTGTAGAGATTCATCTTCTTTTTCGTTTGAAGGGGCATTTGTCAACAGCCCCTTGAGCTGTTCATTTTTGTGTGTAACATCTAAATCTTAATATCAATCTTCGCATTTTTCTTTAACTCTGCAACCTGCTGAGCGAGTTTTTCCTGCTGTTTTTGCTGTTGAAGAGATTGTTCGATTTGCGGTTTTACTTCTTCAAGCTTTGGAACTTCTTGTCCAGTACTCTTTCCTTGTTCCGCATATTGATCATACGCTTTTTGAATTTCTTCATCGGTTATTTCACCTGCCGGCACTTCTTTCTCAACGTACTGTTTAAGTTTAATATCGTTAGCTATTTGAGTTTCAAGTGTTTTCATATCCATGCCGGATTTTTTAAGAGCGGCTTCGAATTCATTTTCTGTTTTAAACTGTTTTTTTATTTCGTCCAGCTGCTTATTAATATCTGCCTCGGAAACTTTATAGCCTTTTTTATCTACGTCTTGAAGAAGAAGAGTTTGTCCGACTAAGCTGTCGATTGTTTGGTTTTTCACTTGCTCTGCGGCTTCTTTAGAAGTCGGATCTTGTCCCATTTGCTGCATTTGTCCTTGTATAGATGCTAAAGCGTTATTATAGTCGGTTCCTAAAATTTCTTTATCATTCACTATGGCAACAGTTTTCTTTTTATCTATTTGCTGTGCTTTTAATTTCTTTTGGATTTCTTCCATTTGCTTTTGTTGATCGGTTTGCGCTGTTTTTGCTTTATCATCATTTTTAGCTTCTTTACTTTCTTCATTTCCTCCGCATGCTGCTAAAACAACGACCATTAGACCGGTTATTAATATAAACATCATTTTTTTCATAAATATCTCCTTCCTTAAGCAAGAAGTATAATTTTCCCTTAAAAAAATCATCTAGTGCGCATTATAAAGTTAATCTTACGAAAAAGAAACAGTATGCGCTCTTTTTTAATATTTATAACAGGATTGAAACATTTTTATAATGATAATGAATGCCTGTAAAAAAGCAAATTCGAAAACGATTAAGCGATTTAAAGCTTCTTAAGGGGATGCCCTGCATTTATGAAAAAGAAATTTCTGATAATAACTGCCAAAAGGTTTGTGAACAGAAAATGATGAGCTCAGAAGAGGATGTACAGTTTCTTGAACGACCAATTCTCCCAATTCTGTACAATAAATTTGTCCTTATTGGACAAAATATTTACAGGACAGTGCTGCTAATACAATAGCACTTCCTATAAAAATGAGGGAGTGAAATAGATGGCTGATATGAACGAACGGAAACGCGACGATCACGATACTGGCGAGGCGGGAAGAACTGATGTAGGTGTTGTTCCCGGGGATACTATGGCTTCTGCTCTTGATCCAATTGGTAGTGTAGCAGGTGATGCGCTGTACAACACGGCGGGAGAAGGTACCGTTGATGACGACTCTCATGGCTCAAAAACAAGAGATTAGAATTAAGTAAAGTCATCCTTTAAACGAAGGGGTATGGCATGTAGAGGACTTCCTAAATGGGAGTCCTTTTGTTTATTTTCGCACTTTCTTTGTTCAACCATCGGGCGCTATTTGTAAATAATTCCTTTTTATTGAACCAAATATTGTTCTTCAACTTGCTGGCAGTAGTCCTAATAAAGAATTGATATTTTGGGCTAAACTAACAGGAAATAACCTTATGGTTTGGGAGTGATCACATGCTGCTGACGGGGAACATTATTTCGGGAGAGTTTGATGAACTCATGAACGAATTTTCTTTACAGAAAGTAAAACATTTCACCACAGAATCGACTATTAAAGAAAGCCAGCTAAAAAGTATGTATGATTATTTGAAAAAGCACCGGAATGACATAGATGGTCAAATCATTACGCTATATGATCAAATGCCTATTCGGTTGAGCCAAGAGGAAGTTAACCTCTTTATACGTGATCTTGAAAAAGTTCAATTAATGTACCGTCAATGAGATTTAAAAAAATGGGGGTATTATCATTCGTCACCATGTTAGGTTGGGGGGGCATTCTAGTAGAGCCGAGATTCTTGGTTTCTTTTTCAAAGGGATTTTTCTGGACAGGTTTCAACACTTTTTTGTGATTTGAATAACTTAGCAATGAAAAGAACTGCAGTCATTTTGGCTGCAGTTCTTGGCTGGATTTTCTATCATCCTATCTTCTGTAAAGAATCCTGTTCGTTCCCATATAGCTCGTCCCAAAGCTCATAAATTTTCCTGCGTCCGTTTGCAATTTCAGGGTTGAATTGGATGGCAGCGTTTTGACGGACAGTATGAACGTTCTTCATTGCCTGTTCAAGCTTGTCGTTGATATCAGTGCTGCCTTTCCCTGCGTGCTTGGCAATCGAAATACCAGCAGTTGTTCCTTGGGCCATAGCAATTTTCCCACTTTCGATGCCAGTGATATTTCCTGCAACAAATAATCCTTCGAGTGGAGTTTCCATTCTTTCAGAATGATGTGGAACATGTCCACCAAGTTCTGGAACGTATTTGAATGGGCAACCGGCAACTGCTGTGAGCTCTGCTAACGGATACAAGCCACCTGCGATACATACGAAATCAGCTTCGTAAATTTTTTCCGTACCCTTGATCACATGTCCATTTACATCAATATCTGCAGTGAGGACGCCTTCTACCTGATCCTTGCCAAGAATTTCAAGAGCTGCTTTTCTAAGCTGCAATGGTGTGCCATTCACCTTAACGCCGCTCTTAGGGAAAAACTTCATTCCTAGCTTGCGGAACCCTTCATTTTTCATAAAACGACTACCGAAACGCAAGATGGGTGACGGGGCAAGATGGGCCGCATTTAGAAGCGACTTCATGACTTCCTCCGGTTCTCCGGCATTTTTGCTGAGAGGGCTCTTTTCTGGCAGAACAATGCGTTCCACATTAATTCCAGCTAATTGCAGCTCATTTAAAATCGCAAATGCTAGAATGTTAGCACCAATGATGATGCCTTTTTTGCCGACCTCGACACGATGGACATTGGTCATGACCTGTGCAGCCCCGATGGACATAACGCCTGGAAGAGTCCAGCCTGGCACAGGAATTGGAAACTCAGCTGCACCAGTTGCTACGAGCACATAAGGAGATGTTAGTGTTCCTCTATTGGTATGAACATTCCATGAATCCTCGTCTTTTTCAAGGTTATATACAGAAACGCCGCAGCGGATATCTACCGATAGTTTCTGAGCTTCATTGTGCAGACGCTCTGATTCTTTTATTCCATTCCACCATTCACCGGAAGGTTCCTGGTGCAATTGGCCGAGTAGTCTTCCACCGGGTCTGACAAATTCATCAATGACGGTTACGTTTAAGCCATTTTCAGCACAGGATATGGCACCAGCTAAACCGGCTGGTCCAGCTCCAATTACAATCACATCTATCATTGTTTCTCTACCATCCTTTTAACAATATTAGGATGCTGTTTCCCACTTTCAACAGCCATATTTTCCTTCACAATAGTTAAACAGGCTCTTACATTGGCCAGACCATTTACATTTACACGGCATTCCATACAGTGGCCAATATTGCAATAAATCCCTCTTGGTGTTCCACTTTCCTCATGAAAGCGTAGTGTTCTCACGCCATTTGCTAGCATAGCTGCTGCGATTGTTTCATTTTCATATGCTTCATATTCTTTTCCATCAAATGTGAATGGAATTTTTGTTCTATCATTTAATTTCCCTAAAACTGGATGATCTATTATTCTAGTCATGATTTTCACCTACCGTGCCAAAAGTTACAGGGCGAATTGGCGGCTGATATTTTAATGGTATTTCGCCTTCTTCTATATTAGATACGATACTTTCAATGACCCGATCGACCATGACTCTGCAAGTGCGTCCTCCACAAAAACCCATTCCTGCCCTTGTTCTAAGCTTTAATTCCCTGGATGTGCATTGATGTTCATTTGCTGTTGCGAAAACCTGTTCATAGGTAACCTCTTCACAACGGCAGATCACAAGTGCTTCTTTGTTATTCATTTGGAACCCCCCCCCTTTTCAGCTATATGTAAAAATATAATGCAAGAATCATACCAACTTTGAAGTCTCTATTTTACATTAGCTTAAGCCGAGGCGTTTTAGACGATTGTAAAGGGTTGCTCGGGTGATCCCTAGTTTTTTCGAGCATTCTAATTTGTTGCCATTGGTTAATGCCAATGCTTTTTCGAGTACCTTTTTCTCGTGCTGCTCCATTTCCTCCTGAAGTGGCAAAATGGTCGTGTTCAATTCCATATGGTTTTCCTGAAGGTCCGTATCAGATACATCTGAATAGCCCATTACTGAATGAAATGGCAAATATTCTTTTCGAATGACGCCATCTGTCGCAAAAACAACAAGGCGTTCAACGACATTACGCAGTTCTCGAACATTGCCCGGCCAATCATATTGAAGCATTTCCTGCATAACTTCCTGTGAAAAATGATGGATCGGCCGCTGATAGCGCAGTGAAAAATCCTTTAAAAAATAATGAATTAGTTCAACGATATCTTCACGGCGTTCTCTTAATGGAGGAATTTTTAAGCTGACGACATTTAGCCGATAATATAAATCCTCGCGAAATTGGCCTTCTTTTATTAGTTCTTTTAGATCCCTATTTGTTGCGGCAATTACCCGGAAATCAGCCTCAATTTCTTTTTCGCCGCCAACCTTGTAATACTTTCTTTCCTGAAGTACGCGAAGCATTTTGACCTGCATTTCTAAAGGCATTTCGCCAATTTCATCAAGAAAAAGAGTCCCGCCTTTAGCGAGTTCAATTTTTCCTTTTTTCCCTCTATGATCCGCACCGGAAAAGGCACCGCGTTCATAGCCGAATAATTCACTTTCAAATAATGATTCAGGAATGGCACCGCAGTTGATTGAAATAAATGGTGCATCAGACCCTTCGGTTGCCTCATGAATGGATTTGGCAAAGACCTCCTTACCAACTCCGCTTTCTCCTAAGATCAATACAGTCGATCGGACAGAGCACACCTTTCTCGCCATTTGCACCGTTTTTTCCATCACAGCACTTTTCCCTCTAATGCTATTAAAGGGATCTGAAGGCCTGTATTTCGCCATCTCCTGTTCTAAACGGCGAACCTCTGTCGACATATTAAATAATTTTTCATTAAGAACAACCTGGTTTGTCACATCGGTTTCCGATACAACTGCCCCGATAATCCTTTCATTAAAGTAAACAGGGTTTGCATTTATATGAACAAATAGATTAGATCTTGCTTGGTGATGCTTTCCCCGAATCCTTTTTCCTTTGTGCAATGATTCTAAGATTTCTAGATGCTGATGTTCAAAGAATTCTATAATTGGTTTGCCTAAAATCTCATCACTTTTAACGGAGAAAATTTTTTCTGCTCCTTTTGTCCATGTGCGGACACGCTCATTCGCATCGATCACTGTCACCGAGGCGTCCATCGTTTCAATGACAGTTTCATAGAAAGCCTTTAATTGATTGTAGGAATCATGCAAAAAATCAATGATTTGTTCATTTGTGATGCAGCCAAGGTCTTGACCGCTTGAATCTGTGACGGTAACGGCCGGATAGTGCTTGCAAACATCAGCTAGTACAGAGAAGGAATCATACAAATAAGCCCTTCCTAAAGTGTCTTCATGATCTACTTGGTTTAGATGAAGAAGATTATTTTCAATTATTTCTTTGACTGACGGCAAATCAAACATGACAGCCTCCTCGGTATGTAAAAATATTTTTACACTGTTTAATATTTTATACACAAGTTTATCAAAAATATTGACAATTGCAAACGGATACAAATTTAATATTTGGAATAATTGCAAAAATAGTTTGGAATTTGTTGTTTTTACGCATTTATAAAAGTTGGCACGCAATTTGCATAAATAAAATTATATAAGAAAACGAAGGGAGGTTGGTTTTGTGAGACATCATTGTGACGTTTTGGTTATAGGCGGGGGAATCATAGGTTGTGCCATTGCCTATTATACGTCTAAATCTGGACGAGATGTAACAGTTATTGAAAAAGGTGAATTTGTCAGTGGTACTTCATCCCGCTGTGACGGAAATATTTTAGCTATTGATAAAGATCCTGGCTTTGATAGTCAAATGTCACTTGTCAGCCAGAAATTAGTAGATGAATTAAGCAAAGAATTGAAACAACCCTTTGATTATCGTGCTCCTGGGAGCATCCTTGTCTGTGAGACAGAAGAGGAAATGGAAGCTGCACAAAAGTGGGTTGACCGTCAGAAGGAGGCTGGTTTGCCATTCAGGATGCTGGACCGTCAGGATATTCGCCAAGATTCCAAGTATTTTGCTGATGATTTATTAGGCGGCTTAGAGTGTGCAACAGATTCAACCGTTAACCCATATCTTCTTGCATTTAACCTTCTTGAGGGTGCAAAGAAAATGGGTGCTAAAGCCCATAAACAAACTGAGGTTACTGGAATGAGAAGGGAGCCGGACGGTACATTTACCGTTGAAACATCTAAAGGAATGTTTACCGCGAACCATGTCATTAATGCTGCGGGTGTATGGGCTCCATATATTGGCGAGATGCTGGATCTGTCCATTCCAATTAAACCAAGAAAAGGTCACATCATCGTTGCATCACGCCAGGAATTTGTAGGTCCAAGAAAAGTTATGGAATTTGGCTATCTTATCTCCAAATTTGGCGGAAAGCGCCAGGTTGATCCGATTACTGAAAAATACGGCGTAGCCCTTGTTTTCGAACCAACTGAGAGTCAAAACTTCCTGATTGGAAGCAGCCGAGAATTTGTTGGATTTAATACAAAGGTCAACAATGAAATTATTAAATGTATTGCCAATCGCGCCATTAGATTTTATCCGAAAATGGCAGACATGATGGTCATACGTTCCTATGCGGGTTTACGACCATGGACGGAGGATCATTTGCCAATAGTGTCAGAAGTTGAGGGAATTCCAAACTATTATATTGCAGCCGGTCATGAGGGAGACGGAATTAGCCTTGCCGCTGTTACAGGAAAAGTGATAGAGGAAATGCTTAATAAAAAGGATACTTGCATCCCGATTGAACCGCTGAGATTTTCTCGATTTAAGGAAAGGGTGTTGAACTAATGAAGGCAAATCGAGTTTTTACAACCATTGATACACACACGGGCGGAAATCCGACAAGGACATTGATTAGTGGACTCCCAGAGCTAAAAGGAGCAACCATGTCCGAAAAAATGCTTCATATGCAAAAGGAGTATGACTGGATTCGTAAGCTGCTGATGAATGAACCAAGAGGACATGATGTGATGTCAGGTGCACTGTTGACAGACCCATGTCACCCGGAAGCAGATATCGGTGTTATCTATATCGAAACCGGCGGATATTTGCCAATGTGCGGCCATGACACAATCGGTGTTTGTACAGCGTTAGTGGAAGCGGGGCTAATCCCTGTTCAAGAGCCAGTTACTTCAATCAAACTTGATACACCAGCAGGCCTTGTTGAGGCAGAGATTAAGGTAGAGAACGGAAAAGCAAAAGAGGTTTCCTTCTGCAATGTCCCTGCCTTCCTGTTAAAGAGTGTTTCTGTTGATGTGGAGGGTATTGGAATCGTGGATGCAGACATTGCTTATGGCGGCAATTTCTATGGAATTATTGATGCCAAATCTGTTGGCTTAGAGCTGATACCGGAGAATGCATCAAAAATCATTGAAATAGGTATCAAAATTAGAAATAAGATAAATGAAGAAACGGATATCGTTCATCCGCAATATCCATTTATTTGCGGTTTGACCCATATTGAATTTTTCACTGAGCCAACCCATGAGGAAGCAGATGTGAAAAATACGGTCATCGTTCCTCCAGGCGGGATTGATCGTTCACCATGCGGTACAGGTACATCGGCCAAATTATCTGTCCTCTATTCCAAAAAGGAGATTGGCATCGATGAGGAATTTGTGCATGAGAGTATTGTCGGCTCTTTATTCCGTGGACAAGTCCTTGAAACAACAGATGTTCAGGGTGTGGAGGCTGTTATTACAAGAATCGCAGGTTCAGCATGGCTAATGGGAATGCACCGGTTCTTTTATAACGAGGAAGATCCGCTTAAAGAAGGCTTTTTACTTATTCCCCCAATGGAACATGAAATGGAGGATGTGAGATGAGAATTCAAAAGGCTTACACAGCAACCGATGTACACGTAGCAGGCGAGGCTTATCGGATTATTAAGGATGCGCCATTTGTTCATTATCAAAGTTTACAGGAGCTGAATGAGCAATTTCCGCTTGCCTATGAGGAAGAAATTAAACTTCTTTTAAATGAGCCCCGCGGATTTGCCGGACTGAATGGCTGTTTGGTCGTTCCACCTTTTAAAAGCGGTGCCGATGCAGCTGTTGTCTTTTTCGATCATAACGGAACCGTTCCAATAAAATATGGCGGAATTGTTGCTGTCATAACCGTATTGCTGGAGTGCGGCCACTTAAAGGCAAAGCCTTCAAATGAATACAGTATTGAAACAGTCCGTGGTGTTGTTACTGTTACTGCTGTTATGAAAGACGATGAAGTGAAATTAGTTGAGTTAAAAAGCGAGCCATGCCAGGTTGTACAAACCCATGTGGCAGTATCTTATTTAGATTTACAGACAGAGGTTGCTCTAGTTCAAGCCGATCAGCTTTATGCGATTTTTGATAAAGCAGAGCTGCCTTTTGAGATTGAGATGGAGAACCTTCCTGACATTAATCAATGGGGGCAAAAGGCGATTGAAGCTTTAGAAGGCAAATATGCTGTCAGCAGAGTGGTCCTGCTTGATCATTCGCAAAAAAGTGAAGGAAAAATCAAAACGGTAACATTCCGTCCTGATCGTTATATTGTACGTTCTCCAGGATTTGGCACTCTAGCAGCCTGCAGCACCTATTTAGTAGGAAATGGCGATATATCTGCCAATAGCCCAATTGAAAATGAAAGCATTTTTCATGGCAAATTGACAGCAGAACTTTCAGCACAAATTGAAACCGATTACGAGTTTAGATTTTCAGCCCGCGGATTTATTACGGGTTTGCAGACATATGTATTAGACCCGACAGATCCATTATTCGCAGGGTTTTTATTAAAATAAAAAACTATTAACTATACAGGAGGAAAATAAAATGACGACAATTAGAGGAGCTTATCCAGTATTAATTACACCAATGACACAGGAGCAAGAAATAGATTGGGGCGGAGTAAAGAATAATGTTCATTACTTCGTGGATCAAGGTGTGGCAGGTATCGTCATCAATGGGAGTACTGGAGAATTTGTCAGTCTATCAAAAGAAGAAAAATACCAAATGGTAGAAACTGTTACGAAGGAAGTGAGCGGCCGCATCCCTGTTATTGTGGGGACTGCTGCTGAAACAACAAAAGAAACAATCGAGAATACAAAGCAGGCTGAAGCACATGGAGCTGATAGTGCTCTAATCATTAACCCTTATTACATGAAGCCAAAGGAAAATGAAATCTACCATCATTTCAAAGAAGTATCTAGTGCTGTTAATCTACCAATCATGCTTTATAACAACCCATTTACTTCTGGCGTGAATATGAGCACAGATTTAATGCTTCAGATTGGTAAGGATTGTGATAATGTCACTCACATTAAGGAATCAAGCGGTGAAATTGGCAAGGTAAGAGATCTTGCAAGAAAAGGCAAGGGAGACTTTGAAGTATTCTGCGGCGCTGAAGAGCTTGTAATGGAGTCTTACTTAGTTGGAGCAACTGGATGGATTTCTGTTGCAGGAAATATCGTGCCAAAGCTTGTTACAGACATGTATAACCATTTCCAAAACGGCGAGTTGAAAGAAGCATGGGCAATCAATGATCGTATTTTACCGCTTTGTGCGTTCCTTGAAGGATCTGGAAAGTATGTGCAGATTGTGAAGAGAGCCATGGAATTAACTGGCCAGGCTGGAGGGCCTGCGCGTTACCCTCGTTTAGGTCTATCACCTGAGGAAGATCAACAGCTAAAAAGCCTTCTTGCAAGTTTAGAAACAGTAAATAACTAAAATAGTGAAGGAGAGAGAACATGCAAGCGACAAACTACACATTGAAACCAAAAGTGCAGGAATTTTTAGGAGGTGTAAAAGGGTTATATATCGACGGTGAATATGTACAGGCGATTGGAGGTAAAACGTTTTCCGTCGTTAATCCTGCAAATGAAGAGGTCATTGCGGAAGTAAGTGAAGCGCAAGAGGAAGATATTAACGTTGCAGTAGCTGCTGCAAGAAAGGCATTTGATGAGGGTGAATGGACAAGAATGGATGCGGCTGAGCGCTCCCATCTCATCTATAAATTTGCCGATCTTTTAGAAGAGAACCGTGAAGAGCTTGCACAGCTAGAATCATTAGATAATGGAAAACCATATAAAGTCGCTCTCGCAGATGACGTCGATGGAACCATTCAGCATTTTAGATATTATGCCGGATGGGCAACGAAAATTTTTGGGAAGACAACTCAAGTTTCGAAGGATTATGTCACCTATACCGTTCATGAGCCGGTTGGCGTTGTAGGCCAAATTATTCCATGGAACTTCCCGCTTGCCATGGCTGCTTGGAAGCTCGGATCCGCACTTGCTGTCGGCTGTACAGTTGTTATTAAGCCAGCAACTGAAACACCGCTATCTCTTCTATACGTAGGAAAGCTATTTAAAGAAGCTGGTTTTCCAGATGGTGTTGTGAATATTGTGCCAGGAGCAGGAAGAATTGCGGGAGAAGCGATCATTACGCATAAAGATGTTGATAAAGTAGCATTTACTGGTTCAACGGCTGTCGGAAAAGAAGTCATGAAACAGGCTGCAGATCAAATTAAAGGCGTTACGCTAGAGCTTGGCGGAAAATCACCAGCCATTATTTTAGAAGATGCCAATCTTGAAGAAGCCATTGAAGGGGCCTTTAACGGAACGATGTACAATCATGGGCAAAACTGTAGTGCTTGTACACGTGTATTTGTACAGCGAAACATTTATGATCGTGTCGTAGAAGCTTTAGCAGAGCGAGCAAACTCCCTGAAGGTTGGACCAGGTATGGATCCTGAAACAGAAATGGGGCCGCTTGTTTCATCTAAACAGCAAAACACCGTTCTTCATTATATTGAACAAGGGAAAAAAGAAGGGGCGCGCCTTGTGGCTGGCGGTGAAAAAGCATTTGAAAAAGGATATTTTGTACAGCCAACCATTTTCGCTAATGTAGAAGATCATATGGTGATTGCTCGTGAAGAAATCTTTGGTCCAGTCATGTCCATTTTCGTTTTCGACACGATTGAAGAGGCCATTAAACGGGCAAACGATAGTGACTATGGCTTAGCTGCAAGTGTCTGGACAGAAAGTATGAAAAAGGGCCATTACATTGCAAGCAAGCTTCAATCAGGTACAGTCTGGATTAATGATTTTGGTCTTGAATGGGAAACAATGCCTTTCGGTGGTTACAAACAATCAGGAATCGGCCGCGAAATGGGCGGAGAGTATGGCTTACAAAACTATACAGAAGTGAAAAGTGTTTTTGTTAACATCAAGCAGGATGAGATATTATAAGAACAATTGGACAAACCTCGTGTACGAATCGGATTTGAAATAAAATGAGGTGCATGTCATTGCACCTTTTAGGAAACAGTTTACTAAAGCAAACGGACAGCTCTTATTGACGTTGGAGCTGTCCGTATTTTAATAAAGATCGTTACTAGTTTAAGAGAAAATGAGCACCCAATGTAGTTGCAAGATACTCCATGAAATAGATTACAATTTAGATAAAGTTGGAAAACGCTCTCAAGTATCATGAGGACAAACTATGTTTTTAGTTGTTGTAATATTCACATATTTAGGGGTGATTTAGTAGAATTGAGCTTGTTTTTTTAATCAGAAATTTTGGGGGGATTAGATGCACTCGATAGTAAATTGGTTAGTCGATCAGGTTTGGGGTATGGGATTAGTCATTTTGGTACTAGGGGCAGGGCTACTTTTCACGGTTGTTACACGTTTTGTTCAATTAAGATATTTTAAAGAAATGATCAAATTGGTATTTGAAAGTAGAAGTTCAGAGTCGGGAATATCTTCTTTTCAGGCCTTTTGTTTATCGCTAGCAGGACGCGTAGGAATTGGCACCATTGCTGGGGTGGCCACGGCTATCGCCTTCGGAGGGCCTGGGGCGGTTTTCTGGATGTGGGTAATGTCAATATTAGGAGGAGCAAGTGCATTTGTTGAATCAACACTTTCCCAAGTGTACAAAAGTAAAATTGGAAATGAATATCGAGGAGGTACACCTTACTTTATCGAAAAAGGGTTGAACCTCAGATGGTTCGGGGCTATTGTTGCCATCGTCGTTACACTTTCCTACGGTATTTTATTACCAGGAATCCAAGCTAACAGTATTGCGGTCGCATTTGAAAATGTATATGGTTTAAATAAGAGCATTACTGGTATTGTAATAGCTGCTTTGCTTGGCGTGATTATTTTTGGCGGTGTAAAGCGAATTGCTCGTGTCGCAGACATCGTTATTCCTTTTATGGCTTTAGGGTATGTGATTGTTGCATTCATCGTTGTATTTGCAAATATTTCGGAAGTTCCGAAAATGATTTCTCTAATAATCTCAAGTGCATTCGGCTTTAATGAGGCGTTCGGAGGAATTGCCGGTGCAGCGATTTCATGGGGAGTCAGGAGAGCGATTTTCACTAGTGTTGCGGGTGTTGGTGAAGCAACATACAGTTCCGCGGCAGCTGAAGTTTCCCATCCTGTCAAGCAAGGATTAGTGCAAGCGTTTACTATTTATATCGATATCATTGTGGTATGTACGGCAACAGCCTTCATGATTCTCTCATCCGGCATGTATAGCGTTACACCGGTAGGACAAGAACCGATCGTCGATACTATGAGAGGCGTAGAGCCTGGACCAACTTACACGCAAGAAGCAGTAGAAACGGTCTTACCAGGTTTTGGTTCAGTGTTCATTTCCGTTGCTATATTCCTCTTTGCATTTACGACGTTGATGGCCTATTATTACATCGCCGAAACGACACTAGTCTATCTAGATAGGAAGCTAAAAATGCAATGGTTGAAAACGGTTCTAAAACTCGGGTTATTAGTAATGGTGTATATTGGTTGTGTTGAATCAGCAGCGTTCATATGGGCACTAGGAGATTTGGGAATTGGAAGTATGGCATGGCTCAATCTTGCAGCGATTTTACTTCTGCTAAAACCAACCTTAAAAATATTAAAGGATTATGATATCCAGAGAAAAGCAGGGAAAGAGCCAGTCTTCGATCCTATCAAACTCGGCATTAAAGGTGCTGATTTTTGGGAGGAGAAAGTGAAAGAAAGCGATTCAAAAGGTAAGAAGAAAATAAAGAAAAGCAGTTAGAAACAGAGAACACTGTCCATTTTTAATTCTAAAACCCTTATTGCGGGGGGTGACAGATTGCCAACAGAGAGCTAGCCTCTCTGTTTTTATTTTTTCTAAAAAGCTGGGTTTGATATTGGATGCATTACGCCCGAGAATTTTATTTAAACGGATGAAGGGCGTTTCGATAGAGATATCCATAAGCTTATTGTTTTAGGGGGGGTTAGACTCCTGCTCCTTTAAATCTTTATTACTTTTTAAAAATCGATATGGACCTTAAAATATTGTTTGTCTTTGAATCTTCAAAAAACTCTTACATTTATTTGACGTTCCGTTTACATTCTTAAGCTATTATTTTTATTATTAGGAAAACGTCTTTCCGAGGTGGACTAAGAATCAATCGAGAGATGGCCGATCGTTTATTTTATATATTTTCATAGGTTAATAGTTAACGATCCATTGCCTTTGTTTCTAAGTCCCCAATTACTAGTCAAATGAGGTGGAAAAATGGAAAGCAAGAGAAAATGGCGTAAAGCCTTAGCAGTTGCAGCGTTAGCAACTTTCGTTGTTGGTTCAACCGCTGCTTTTGAATCAGATTCATCTGCTGCACAACCCAATACGAAGCAGGGTGCTGTTAAAGACTATCTCCCTCTTGGAGATGCTGCATTACCTGAGCATCGGACGGTTGAGCATCCGGCTCAGGGAGTAAACATCACTTCCGTTTACCGTGGATTCGCGGATAGAAAAGCGTTTTTTACTGTAACAGTAGCCTCAGTAAAGGACAGGGATACTGCGGTCAAAATGACGGATCTGCTAAAGAAGGCAGGCTTGGATGCACGTATGGAGACTCTGACCGAACGCGCACCTGATGATCCGGCTGAGGGTCCATTGGGTTACCGAGTTCGTGTAGGCATGTTTAATGAAAAGGATTCAGCAACAGAGATGGTTAATAAGATTAAAGAAGCAAATATTGTTGTGAATGGCTCAAAGCTTGGCGGATCCGTACAGTATAGCGGGGAAGACGGAGGCGCTACCACAGGGCCATGGGAAGTAAGAATTTTGACCATCGATCCGAAGCAATATCGCGGAGAACTCCAAGTTGCCCTTGCGACACCAGATGGAACAGGCAGTGAAACGGTATCATCCATTGTCAAGCGTACGGGTGCACTTATTGGTACAAATGCAAGCTATTTTGTCACGAAGGATAGTAATGGTACAACAGGTGATGTCGCCGGACTTTCCATGATTAACGGACGTCTTATTAGTGAGGCAGTAAACAATACTGGTAGCTTTATATTATCCAATCTTAATGGACAAGGAGCCAAAATTGAAAAATTGTCTACAGAGATATCTGTCCATTCATCTGACGGATCTTCGGAGATCATTGATGGAATCAATCGCAAGCCGGGACTTATTTTAAACTGTGGTGGTGTGAATGATACGCCTATCAATCAACCAAAACATGATTTTTTATGTACCGATTCGGATGAAATTATCTATTTTACAAAGGATTTCGGCCGAAGTGCAGAGGCTGGAGTTGGTGTGCAGGTGAATCTTGACAAGAATGGAAAAGTACTTTCGTTAGCCGAAGAGCGTGGCGGAACCATTCCAGAGGAAGGAATTATTCTCCAGGGTATTGGCAAAGGGGCTGATTGGCTGCGCCGCCACGCAAAGGTTGGCTTAAAGCTGAAAATAGACCAAGAAGTAAACACAGCAGATGGGAAGCCGCTCCAAATTAACAAGCATACGAGTATTGTAAGCGGTGGTCCGCTCCTCCTCAAGGATGGGAAACCGGTTGTTGACGCAAAAGCTGAGGGATTCGATTGGCCGGAAAGCACTTTCTACTATGACTTTGGCGTACGCCGTCACCCTAGAACCATAGCTGGAAAAACTCCAGACGGTAAAATTATCATTGTGGTGGCCGACGGACGGCTTCCGGGTGTTGCGGCCGGACTCAACTTTAAAGAAGAAGTGGAATTGATGAAAAGCCTCGGTGTTTCGGATGCTGTAAATCTTGATGGCGGCGGCTCCTCTACTTTTGTTGGCCCGGACGGCCTACGCGGGCACCCTTCTGATGGTCAAGAACGACCAACAGGCGATGCCTTGCTTGTCATACCAGCGTTACAAAAAAATTCAAAATAACGCAACTACATCTTATTGAATTTTTACTAGAAACGAAGCTGACTCCAAAGGTCGTTACAACCGGCCTTTTGGAGTCAGCTTTTTCTTTTAAGAGTTTAGGAATTCGGGGTGCAGCTCATAATGGCGAGTTTTCTTTATTACGGAATTCTGGTTCCTTCTCAACTAAAGCACTCCGTTGAAGAAGTGACAATTACTATCAAGTATATCCTTATAATATTTATTGCGTTTTATCTTTGGAAAGTGCAATATTATTAATTCCCATTCAAATGATAGATTAGTTGCACAACGCCAGAGGAGAACGTTCTTGTATTAACCATTTTTAAATTCAACCTCTGTTTTAAATCAATAAACAACGGTTTTCCTTCTCCTAAAATTACAGGGTGAACAGATAATCTAAATTCATCAACAAGCCCTAAATTGATAAAAGAGGTAATAAGACCTGCCCCGCCATATAGCCATATGTCTTTACCAGGCTTATTCTTTAATTTTTTTACTTCTTCAAGAATATTATCATTTATGAATATTACTTTTTTATCAGTCCCTTTTTGCGTTCTGGAGAACACATATTTTTCTTTACTATGAACTAATTCCCAAATTTCTTTTTCAGTATCAGTATCTTCATTTTCTGGAGTAAATTGTCCCCATAAATCGTAGCTTTTTCTTCCATATAAAATAGTATCAATTTGATTTAAGAAATTAATAAACCCCATCTCAGAGTCCATAATGCACCAATCAACTTCCCCATTTTTCCCTTCAATAAAACCATCTAATGTAACTGCTAAATCTAGAATTATTCTTCTTGGTCTTACGTTCTTGGACATTATTCTTCCTCCCTTTAATCATAACGACATGAATACTGACAATAGTTTTGGCATTCTTTTTTAATTGTACACACAGTCCGAACAGTGAGACAACCAATATAAAAAACAGCGAAACGGTTGAATACGGATCGCTGTTTTTTTGTTCGATGTGATTATGTCTGGCTTGGGACTTTAACGGTTTTGGTCATTTGACGGATAGCTCCAAGATGGTAGGCTGAGTGTGCTAATGCCCCTAAGATACCGTTTGAGGTCTGTTCGTCTAAGGTGGTGAGTGAATTGATGTTTTCAAGAAGCGTAGTGTACTCGTTTTGAAGTTCGACTTTAAACCTTGACCAGGTGCTTTCATCCACGGATGAGATTTTCCATGATTCCGACCAATCAAGCTCTGGTTTATCACCTTTCATACAGGTGTTCGCCACCCACAGATAATATCGGGTATGATCTATGTGTGCTGCAATAGTGGTACCTTGGACCAGTATGGATGCTTCTTCTGCAGATACTTTTTCGATCGTGCCGAAAATGCCGCTTCCTGGCTTTGATTCAGTGTACCAGCTTCCATTTCCACCAGGTCCATCAAATGTTTCCTTCAACAACACTTTGAAAGATTCCCTTAACATATCGTTCATCTCGTAACCTCCAAATTTTTGATAAAAACTAGAGACCCTTAAGTAACCATCTAAAATAATTTAGATGGTTATATTTTAATCGAGTTGAATATAACTGTCAATATAGTTTATGATGGTTATATAAAATAAAGGGGTTTTTACAATGTCTGAAACAAACAAATATATGATGGTCGGCGAGCGGTTATGTCTTGATTTCGTAAATACGATCAGTTGGCGTGAGAGTGAGGATAAAAGGCGGGATTGGTTTACGAGTTACGAAAAACTAGTGGACTGGAGTTATCATGCTGGAATTCTAGAGGAGAAGCAGGCACAGCTCCTCCTGAAAAAATCTATACACGATCCATCAGAAGCTGAACAGACCCTTGCGCAAGCCATTCAACTGCGGGAAGTGATTTACCGGATATTTCGTTCTTTCACAAAAGAGGAACTAATAAATCCAGAGGACCTGACAAACTTTAATAAAGTGATAGGTCATTATTATCAACTAATGCATCTTGTACCGGTGGGAAACGTTTTTTCAATGCACTTTGACATTCCAGAAGGGGCATTTGATAGTATGCTTCCTCCGATTGTCCAGTCTGCAGTAGATATTTTGACCTCTGAAAAGGACCTGAAACGCGTTAACCAATGTGAAGGCGATCCTTGTGGTTGGCTTTTCTTCGATACGAGCCGTAATCGGAGCCGTCGTTGGTGTTCGATGGCCGACTGCGGGAACCGTGCTAAAGCCCGACGCTTTCATCAGAACAAGAAATAGTCAGAGAAGCTGCAATTCGTGAAGTAAAAGAAGAAACGGGCTAAGACGTAGAGATTGATGGTGTTTTTTCTGTAAGTGAAGCATTTTTCGAAGTAAGAGGACATCATGCTATTTTCTTTACTATTTGAGGGATAGTTCAATGCCAAAAGAAATTACTTGGATGGATTCATAGAGTTAGAAGATTACATTCATATGGAGTAAAGACTTTTTCTTATTCAAGTAACGGGCCCCGATAGTTTAATAAGCATTCACAAAAAAATCAACCGTAAAAGAAGGTTAGATTGATAATATTAAAATTGATATTAATTTCATTTAATTACTAAAGAGGCGACGTGTATGAAAAAAGTATTTATTTTTATGTCTTGTATTGTGGTGCTTTTTGTAATGATTGTGAGTAGCAAGAGTGCTTCAAATTATTTTGCTGTTCTTACAAACATAGATCCATTGTCAAAAAGTGCTTCGTTGCTAACCTTATTGTTTATGCTCTTTTTCTTTCTTGGAGTTTTCTTTACTGCTCTGGTAGTTTTAATGTGGGTACGCTTTTCTAAGACGAAATCGTGAAGATTAATTTCAAAAGAAAACGGGTAGCTTTAGTTGAACAGCGGGATTGCGGCGGCTATCCTGTTTTTTATTGAGCTAACTGGCAGTTTAGTTGAACAAGGTTGGGATAGAATAACTATTGATTGCACTTTTTTTCACAAGGACGTGAACGACTTAATGAATTGGGATTTGTATGATTGGGGTTTTCTCATAATCATAAGTTTTATTTTTCTTGCTGTTTCTAGGAATGTGAAATTAACAATACTTGTATTGGTTATAGTTTCCTTCGTTTGTATAATTTTTAAATTAAATGTATATTGGGTAGCACCAATTTCATTTTTCATTATTTATATTATCGGAATGTATAGACAAAAGAAAAATAAGTAACGTTGTCCTACTAACGGGGGCGAGAGCACAAAAATGATCACTTCGGTGGTCATTTTTCTTATTGAAAAAACTTGGCAAGTTAGTTCAACAAAGAGAATGAAATAATTTCCGTATTAAAAAATTGATGGGTATTGTACAATGCTCTTGTTCATAACAAAGAAAAATGGAGTAAATTTAATGACCACAAAAAAGTTCGCGATTTCTTTATTTATTACTGTAATTCTTACTGTTGTTATTCGTGCTATACTGCGTGCCAATGGTATTCACAATTTTTTTAGCGACAATTATATTGGTGGATACGTATTTTATTTGGTCATTTTTTCATTGTGTTACTTATTCTTTAAAAGGCAGTCTGATAAATAAGACTTATATATAAGATGAAATCAATTAACTGGTAGCTTTACCTTGACAACAAATAGACTGTCGAGTGCATTACTTGAAGATCCGGCTGCTAATAGCGGCCTTTTTGTTTATTCAACTAATTGTCAGTTTAGTTGAACAAAAGTTTGATTTTTGTGCATTACTTTTAAGCACCGTAATAATAAAACGTATGAAATAAAACGGCAGCAAGAGCTGCGACTTCCTGAGTCGTTGATTTAATAATAATAGTATCCAATTCCATCTTTTTGAATAACGAAATATTTGTCTTAATAGGCATCGAAACAGTGGCGACTTGTTTATTGTCGCATTTTAAGTAACCTGCACCCGTATAATCTTTTTCAAAACAATATTCCTGGTTATTTAATCTAAAACGATACGCTTTTTCAATTAATTGAACTCTATGGGAAGCTATCGGCACGGTTTGTGAACATAAATGGCCCGTCAATTTGTACCTAATGCCAGGAAACGCACAATCTATAGTATAAAGTGGTTTTCCATACGCATTAGCTATTTTATAACTATAGGGAATACCACCACGTAATGAGTCGTGGACGATACGGGCAAGGAATTTATGTTGTTGTTTTCTTATTTCGAAAACAGCTTCTCCTTGTTCATTTATTATTGGTATTATTGTTGAAATATTCACCTTTTCAGGTACTTGATAAGTAAACTTTTCCATAGTTTCCCCCAGCAAATTCGATTCATTAATTATTATTATCTAAATAAGTTTCATTATTAAAAGCCATTTTTATTTGCTTTCTTCTTAATCCTACAGGTGCTTGAGTTAAAGATGGGGCTGCTGCGGCGATCCTTTTTTCTTGTTGCACTATCGGGGCAGTTTACTTGAATAAGGAGGAGTAAATTTATAAAAAAGGTTAAATTACCCCAAGTTACAGGAAACGATTTTATAAATATAATTGTCTCGATTATATTAATAAATATAATTGGAGGATGAATTGTTTACATTTATAAAAAAATATAAAGTACCAATACTATGGTGTTTAGGTGTAATGATTTTTCTTGTTTGTGTAATAGTTGCTCAATTTAAACCGTTCACTTATAAAGGTTCTGGAATCATTGTTTTTTTTTCGTTTAATTCCATTCTTCTTGCGATGACATTTTCTGCTAAGGAAAAAGGAAATAAAAAAAGAATGATATTTTGTATTGGATTGATGATTTATTTTACTTATACAACTGTTTTACGACTTATCTAGTTATTGTTTTTTAGAGGGGTCGCTTCAAGTGTGTTTGGTACAACTAACAGGTGCGATTGTTCAATAATAACAGTCGCTTTTTCACTAACGGTGCAGTTTAGTTCAATAAGGTTAAGGTATAATAGTAAAGGCTTCTTTGATAAAATTCCAAGTATGCTGCGGCGACTGAAGCAGGTTAGTAAAAGAAGGAATTACATATTATTTACAGAAATACTAACGGGGGTTATCCTTAAAGAAGGAGAATGGTCTTTTCTTAAGCTGTATGAAAGAATTGTTGATTGGGACTAACAGTTATGGAGACAACGCCCCATTTTACTATAAGAAATTCTCTTAAGTGTTTTAAAATAACAAGGAAAGGATTTTTAAAATGCATTGGATATACCTTGTTTTTATAATTGTGATGACAGGAATGGGACTTTGGGGATGGTTAGTTAGAGCGAAATGGTTAGAGAAACAATCAAAAGAAAGAGGTAAAAATACTGAACAATAACAGAGACTTTATGGTGCTTACCTTCAAGAAGGAAAAGTGCCTTTTTTGTTGAGGTTATTGTACTAACAGTGCAGGATAGTTTAACAAATTGTAGATTTCACTTAAGAATAAATGGGTTTTTATGGTAAAGTGTATTGTGGAGGCGAATAGGTTGGTGAATTATTGGATTTTGAGGGGAGATGTTCAAAATTAGAAACTTCATTTGGATATTAACAACCATTGTTATGTCAATGATGCTTTTAGGGTGTTCAGCAGATGAGGTGATAAGGGTAGGTACTCCTTACAATTACAAGGGAACCGATGGAGTAAAATTTGACACAGAAATTACAAATTCGGAAGCAATATCAAAATTAAGGACAATTATTAATCATTCAAAGGAAATAGAAAAACCAGATGGTATAGAAAATTTGGCAGATGTGTACTTTTCACTCGATAGACCTAAAGAGGGTATTGGCGAAATAGTCCGATACATGTGGTACCAAGATGATGGTAGTTCAATTTTATCTTCTGGGGATTATTACTATACTTTGACCAAGGAACAAACTGGTGAATTAAAAGGAATATTAGAAGGCAAATGAACTTGTTGAACTAAAGGGTGCTTTAGTAAAATAAGAAATAATAAATACACAAAAAACACCGTTGCTAATTACGGTGTCATTTTGTGTGCGATTTAACCTGTTAATTCTCCAACTATTTTAAGTTTTGTACTTCAAAACAGAACCCGTTACGATATTTATTCCTTTTAAGGGAAAAGCTTGTTAGTCTTCTAAAAGGTAGTTTTTGGATTCTGGTGCTTGTCACGCCTTATTTATCATATTATTGGAGAAACCTTTGAAAGGGATTGGCTGCACGGGAAAAGCCCAAGCAGCAAAATGAAAAAAAGTAAGAGTTGCTTGCGGCTCTTACTCTTCCAAATTAGTGAATCTTAGATGGCTTCCGGTTCATTAACAATTTTAACTTATTTGGGATTTCTATAATCCTGCAGCCGCCATTCCAAGTATTACCCCAAGAATTCCTCCTGCAACACCAAGAATCATCATGATAGTACCGTGTGTTTCGCTGTTGTTTTTTCTTACTAAATAGCCCATTATGACTGTTCCTGCTCCAAAAAGGACTGGAATAAATAACAATGAAATTGCAAAAAAGATCCATCCCAGAACAATGTATGCAGTCCCTGCTTTACGATCCGGCATAGAACTTTGATATTGGTCAGGAGGAGAAACGGCAGCGGCTTCTTCCATTTGTAGTGCTGACCCGCATTGGGGGCAAAACTTTCCTCCATCCCTACATTGCGCTCCACATTTTGTACAAAACACAATAATTCCTCATTTCTAAATACTGGATTTTATAAAAAGTATTATTCTATTTGGTTTATTTTTTAAATAGTAAACTGAAAATAATCCAATACCCCCGATTGACTGCATTTTGATAGCGGACAATGAAAGGGTATAAATTCCGGATAGCTTAATTTTAAATTTGATCATAAAAATTCCCCTTTTTTAGTATATTTCGGAAAAAGGGTAAATATGTTAAAATTTTCTTAGTTAATAGAATGGGGGAATATATATTTTGAAGAAGATTCAGTTTTCTAGTTTAATAGTTTTATTTCTCTTTACATTGCTACTTGGAAATAATGTCTCATTTGCTCAAATTACGCTACCGGAAAAACCATTACCATGTAATTCAGATGAAATAGAACCCAATAACACTATAGATACTGCCACTTCAGTTTGTTCTAATGATGAAGGTCGAATTTACGGCGACCTTTCTCCAAAAGATGTGGACTATTTTAGATTAAACAACTATTTCGATTATAGTGACTATACCATTGCATTCGACCATCCAGACGGTGCCCGTTTAGAATTATTAGATGGTTCAGGTAAGCAGGTTGACGGTACAGTTACCAGCGATTTTCCCTACGGTACCAACTATTACTATCACAGGTTGGAAATGGGGAGTTATTTTATTAAGGTCTACTGGGAAAGTAAACCGACCTCTACTGAAGCCCTATATTTATTAAAAATTAAACAGAAAGTATTTTTTACTGGCTGGCAATTTAACTCATCGTATTGGGAATATTGGCTGGAGGGCAAGCGAACCGATACGACTGGTTGGGTAAATTTCAAAAACCAATGGTTCTATGTAGTGGATGGTGCAAGGCAAGAAAACGGTTGGATCAGACTTGGAACGAAATGGTATTACTTAACTCCTAACACTGGTGTCATGAAAACAGGATGGTTACTAGACAAGGGGAAATGGTATTACCTTAATAAAACTTCTGGTGCTATGCAAACAGGTTGGATATTTGATGGCAGTAAATGGTACTACACCAACCAGGATGGATCAATGAGAACGGGATGGCTATTGTATAAAAATAAATGGTATTTCCTGCAAGGTAGCGGCGCAATGGCTACTGGATGGATTCTTTCTGGAGGTAAATGGTATTATTTATACTCTGATGGAAGCATGGCTGCCAATACCTATATTGGAAAATACCGAGTTGGTAAAGATGGAGCTTGGATAAAGTAATTCCTGGGTCAGACCTCACTCAGGGGAATATTGTTCTTTTTTCTGCTAGAGTTCTAACAGGATATCGACAAATATTATCTTACGAGATCCATATAATCCCTCTATAGCAGCGGTTGCATCGTATTTAATCAAACGTTTGAATAGTATATCACAATATAAAAAGGGTCGATATTTGTAACAGGTTCTGTTTTCGAGTACAAAAAATAAAAAATCATTAGAAAAAGGACATCAAATCGCAAACGATTTGGTTGTCCTTTTTTTGTTGTTATTTAGGGATTCCTAAATGAACTTAAACTAAAGGGTGATATATTTCCCCTGTGGTTTCCAGTTGGATTTACAGAAAATACATATGAGATTTATTCTCCGAAAAAATGGTTCTTATTTACTATAATCCGTGCTATATTTTTTATAAGAGAGATATTTTACTAGAGTTGGAGGAATCTGTATAGAAAAGGTTAAATAGTTTTGGAGAATGAATGTTCCGATAAGGAAAACTCGCCGATTAGCGAGCTGTTAGACGGTTCATGAAGAGAAGTTGCACTTATGCCTATTAGGAAAGTTATATTCTTCTATCGGCTAAAACAAGAAATGAGGCGGAATTAGATGAAAAGGTTTTTGTTCAAGTCTTTCCTATTCACACTCTTTTTTCTAGTAATCTTACAGGTGAACAGTGTGAAAGGATTTGCAGATCAAATTGATCGTAAGAGTATGATAGAGAGTGTTGAGGTGGATAATAAAGCCCCTAAGCCGGAGGATACTGTAACAGTTCGTGTTAAGTTTGCTGAACTAACAGAGGAAATAAAAAATGTGGAGGTATTTTATACCTCTGATGATACGTATAGATATGGAACCCTTGGATCGTATGATCGTACGACAAACATGTATACGGGAACATTAAAAGGCTCTGAGGCGGCGACGAAAGGGAATTGGCGAATTACGGAAATTGCAATTCGGACAACTGAAAGCGCTTATTCTATTTATAACTCCAATATAAGTACCGATCAAAATGCGGTGGATTTAAGCGGCGGCGATTTTCGACTCGATCCAGAGCTTTATAAACCCGTGTTTACTAGTTTGAAAGCAGATAAACAAAATGTGAAGGTCGGCGAAAGTGTCCAATTGACGCTTACTGGGACCAACTATAAGGGCGAAAGCAAGTTATCAATGGATGTCTACTATCGGAGCCCATCAGCTCAGATCGTCAAGCGTTCTTTTTCAAATCAAACAGGGTCGATTGTTGTAGATCTCCAAACAGAAAAGGGACTATGGCAAGTCGATCATCTGACGATTACCGATGCCTTTCGGAATAGCCGTACTATTTATCACTCTTCCTTTTATCAAAATCAGCAAGACACCGCTAATTTAAGTTCAGGGAATTTTACTGTAGCGGTCCAGACTGGATGGGTTCAATCGCAAGGGAAAACTTATTATATCGACCCGGCAACAGGTCAGCCTGTGAAAGGTATGCAAAAGATAGAGGGAAAGATTTACTTTTTCGATGAAGACGGCGTCTGGATCGCAGGCTGGGTTGAACATAACGGGAAAGAATATTACGCGTATGCTAATGGGACCATCGCCTATGGCTGGAAATACATTGACAACGAATGGTACTATTTCACGCCTGCTGATGGAACATTAGTTTATGATTGGAAGTACATTAATGGCAAGTGGTATTTCTTTGATGAGGATGGAGCAATGGTCACCGGGTTCATCTACTATAATGATTTGATTTATTTGTTAAAGAACGACGGCTCCATGGCCACAAGCTGGCAGTCCATTGAGGGGTATTGGTATTATTTCAATGGAAGCGGTGAACTGCAATCCGGGTGGTTATTTTGGAAAAATAACTGGTATTACCTCGATGACGAAGAGTTTAATATGGTCACCGGGTTACAGGTCGTTAATAGGAAATTATATTATTTCGATTCATCAGGAGTCATGAAGAAAGGCTGGCAGCTGGTTAAGGGTCATTGGTACTTTTTCAATAATAGCGGAGACGCCGTCACCGGGTGGAAACAAATCGGCGGGAAGTGGTATCACTTTAGTGAAAAAGATGGCACCATGCAGACAGGCTGGCAATATCTCAACTTAAACTATCAAATTTATAATGCTCCACCAAATCATCAAAGCTGGTATTATTTCAATGCAAGTGGTGCAATGACCACGGGATGGCTGTTTTATAAAGGCTCCTGGTATTATTTAGACCAGTATGGAATGATGACAGTTGGTACGCGGTGGATTGATCGAACACGTTACTACTTCAAATCGTCCGGAGCAATGGCTGCCAATGAATGGGTGCAGCTTGGACCTCGGAACGATTGGTATTATTATCTTGGCTCCGGCAAATCCGCATATGGCTGGCAGGTCATTAAGGGTAAAAGGTACTATTTTGATTCAAATGGTGTGTTGAAATAATAAAAGACCAAGGGAGCAAATTTCGGAGATGATTTCCATTCAAATGCGTAAACCAATAATTGTCCTTTTTATTCTTATTATCGGAATTATTCTAATAGGATGGGCAGCGAAAACCATTCATACTTCGAATGTTGAAGCAAAATATTCTACTCCAAACAACCTAAAGGATATACAACAGGACTTAACGAATTGGCAAAATAGAGGTGATGAAGAACATAATACTACATTAATAAAAGTAGTTCATTTAGGGAAATCGGACACCTATATCGCTTTTTTTAATAGTGAATCAGACGTTTTGGGAATAGCAACGATGAAAGAAGGTCCGAATAAAAAGCTACGGATAGTAAATAGCCAGTATGGGGATGGTATAGTAAAATACTATGGAGTAAATACAGATAAGGGGAGTTACGGCATCGTAATTGGAAAGAGCCTCGATAAACAAATTCATTTCATTCGGGTAGAATTACAGAATGACCCATTGAAATTTACGGTTCAAGTTCCTGAAGATGATTATTTCATCACTGTGAAAAAGCTACCTAAAGGAGTAAGCAGTAAAAAGTTTGCCGACCTTTATCTCTTTGATAAAAATAATAAAGAAATCAACCCAAATTAATCAAAGGGGACGGTTCTGGGGGCTTTTTTTCGATCAACAGATGAAAGAAGAAGGCCACCAGAACCGACCCTGAGGTTTCTATTATTTTACAATAAGAACATCCATCTCCGCTTTTTTCATTACCTTTTCACTGACACTGCCCTCTAGCAGTTTTTGGAGCGCTCCTTTTCCGCTGTTCCCCACAATAATTAAATCCACATCTTGCTCCGAGGCAAAATCACATAAGTCATCATTAATAGGTTTGCCGCCTAATGACTCAAATTCGGCAGGTACCCCTTGACGCCGTAAAAATGACTTCGCATGATCCAAAATCTGACTGTCCAGAATGGTTTCTTGTGCTTCTGGGGGAAGTTCGTTCTCAGATAGAGGGATTTGGGATGGGTAAATCCCTCCATCTATACTTGGTACGACAGGGTAATTATAATTGTAAGCCATATTGTATATTTGCTGTTGAATAACATGAGCAACCGTAATTTTGCAGTTAGGGTTCAGCGTATAGAATTGTGCGGCCCTTTCCAATGCTTTCATACTGTCTTCGGAATCATCAAAACCGATAAGAATATGATTATACATGTTCATCATCCTTTCGTTTTCACAATCATCATATTTATACCCGTTTTTCTTTTGAATAAAACACTGCAACGCTGCATTCTATTTCTGCTATAAAGTCGGATAATGTAAATCCTTCATGAATTTGGGAATAGTCCCCCACTCCTACAAAAAAGACCGGGTGCCTGGCACCATCCAGATAATTTCCTGTTGTGAGCGAAAATAAGGGAAGCTGATCAACTTTATCATGCTTCTTTTTAATCCTCCATTCCAATCGGGAATCCACACCTGGCTGATGAATGAAAGGACCTCTTCCACGAGTATTCGCTCCTTTCTATTTTAAATGTATGGAAAGAAAAGGCCGGCATCAATACGAAACCTGCCCCTTCCTTATTAAACAAGTTCATAATCAGTCACATTTCGGTCGATGACTCTTGCTCTATTACAGCTGCCAACTTCCCGCTGGCCGTTGTGAAAACCCCCAATGCAATAATCTGTTCCATCGATAATTTCACGACTCCATCGTCACAATACCGGTGCCACCCTATAGAGGAAAACTTAACAAAAAGTCACCACGCTTTCCACAGCCAGTCGCCATGGCACCGCTGGCGTCAATAAAACTCCAACTTCTTAATATGTAACCATTTCTAAGATTATACTTTTATATTGGCAATTAATTCCACGGGTTAATGAGCGAAATTTACAAATCCAGCTCCTGGTAAATCAAAGTGAAAGGAGTTGGGATTTGGTGAGAATTGTCGAAGAATATTGTAAAAAAATGTAGCTTTTACTGGTAAAATAATTATAGTACCAATTACCCACTAAAGACAGTATCGTATTGATGGTGGGATGTCTGCTTATTCAAATTAAATGGAAGCCAAGTTTGGAGTGATCATACTGCTGGATAAAAAAGGTCTAAAATGAATGGAAAAGTTTTTAGTTTAAGTGCAGTTCATCTTAACATGTGAATACAACCTTTATTGGCAGGTGGGGAAAAATGGGGAAATTAATGGCGGCAATTTTAACAATTATAGTTTTGGCAGGATGCGGAAATGGTACATATGACAAAGCAATGGAACAGGGAAAACTGGCGCTGGCCAACAAGGAGTTTGATAAAGCATTAGCGTCATTTGAACTAGCCTTAAATGAGAAACCTAAAGATAAAGCGGCAAAGCAATCCTATGATAACTTAATAGCATTATTAGAAGTGAAAGAAGACATTAGAAATGAGAAGTGGGAGGCGGCTTTGGAGAGGGCTAATAAACTTCTTGAACAAAATGGATTGGTAAGCAGCCTTAAGAAGGAATTAAACCAATCCATAAAAACAGCGGAGGCAGGAAAAGCACAAATTAAATTAGTCACCGAAAAAGTAGAAAACATTAAAGTTTTAGTTGACGGAAAAAATTTTAGTGAAGCCCAAAGACTCATAACGGAACTTAAACAAGATCAGAAGGTGAAAGAGGTATTTAATCGATTTTCGGAAGAAGTAAATAAAATTGAAGTCACCGTTAATGAAGAATTGAAGAAGCAAAAGGAAGCAGAAGAGGCAGCCGCTAAAGAAAAGGCCCAAGCTGCAGCAGGTGCCGCGGCCGCTAGTAAAAAGAAAGAGTTTATAATAAAGCTTAATGATATTGAGGAGGGTTTTGCGGAGCTGAATTACTTATACGCAAATGGTGTCACATCGGAAATGCTAGAAGCAGAAAATGAAAAAATCACGAGGTGGGATAATGCCTTAAATGAGATTTATGGTTATTTGAAACTTCAACTTCCGGCCAGTGAAATGAACAAATTGAAGGAAGAACAACGTCAATGGATAAAAGACCGAGATCGTGCTGCAAATGCTTCAGCAGCTAATTCGGGAGGTGGGTCGATGGCAGAATTAGAATACGTTGGTACAGTTCTACGACTCACAAAAGAGAGATGTTATGAATTGTTAAGTATTTATATTAAGTGATTTGTGATTTAAGCAACTAGAATTGCGATACCAAGTTAGGTATCGATGTTTTTTGAAAAAATTGTAAATGGATTTTAAGCTTAATAAAATAGGGATTAAGAAGTAATTCTCTTTCTACATATACTGGAGGGATCATAGAGTGAATAAAACGGAATTCTGGAATTTAATCAATCAGTCCAAGTCTTACGAAGAAGAACGGGTCGAATGGCTGACAGAAGAACTTAGCAGGCGACCAATAAATGATATTGTGGATTTTGAGTTTATTTTCCAAAGTTACATGAATGAAAGCTATCAATCCCACCTATGGGGAGCGGCTTATCTGATCATGGGCGGATGTTCGGATGATTCTTTTGATTATTTTAGAGGATGGCTCATTTCACAAGGGCAGGAAGTATACGAGAAAATACTAAAGAACCCCGAATTCTTAGCTAACTATCTATCTGATGAAAATTTGGGAGAAGAAGGTGTTCCTGAATACGAAGAATTCCTAAGTGTAGGCTTTGATGCCTACACACTCAAAAAGGATGGAGACCCTGAAGAATGGGATGAAAGGTTGTATGACGAGATGCTAGAATTGCTGTCTCAAAAGGGACTGGCAGATAATAATGAAATTGAATTTGATTGGGAAGATGACGATGATTTAAAAGCGATGTTTCCAGCTCTATGGGAACGATTTGGAGAAGATCCCTTAGGTTAAGCGGCTCACTAGAGAGAAGAAGGTGAGAAAAAGGGATTAGAGCAAGGAGTCGAAAAAGGAATAGAAAAAGGTTTAATTAAAGCGAGGAGAAAGTTGGCAAGGAGATTAATCCAGGACAATTTTTGCGGATGAATATATTTCAGATCTGACAGAACTGGGATTAGATGAATTTAAAGCATTAATGGGAAATGGTATTACTTTGATAAAAATGGTGTTATGCCATAACTGTAATTTATGCTTGGAGAGGTCCTCTGGGCATTTTTTTATTTTCATTGGATAAAGCGAAGTATAATAAGCATATAATAAGGCTGCTTTCGTAAAGAATGTTGTTATTAACCTTCATTATGCTTCCAAAAATCGTTGGAATAGTGTAAAAATACACCTAATTAATAAGTGGAACAGATATATTAGCGGATTTTGGATGTTTATTAGCGAATCTACAATTTTATTAGCGAATTCGACCCATTTATTAGCGAATTTTCAATTTTATCAGCGAATCAATAAAAGCAACAATCTTTTAGAAAAGAGCTATAATAAAAAGGAGAAGTGCAGCTAACACCTCTCCCCGCACCCTCCACCGTTAGGGTGGTAGTTGTCTAAGTAATTATTCTTAAAACCACCCTTTTGCTTGCGTAGGGTGGTTTTCCTTTTCTATAGTACATTTTTGCGAAAGAAAAAGGCGCTTACCTTACAGGTAAGTGAATTTATTAACCGAATAACATTAGAATTCACAATCAAATTAGCAGTATAATTGACACAAAAAAACGCTTGGCTCAACCAAGCGTTTTTCAACTATTTATTATTATTTTGCTTAAATTCTCGATCAATTGTGTTTTAATTTATCTTTTTCTACACGAATTAGAAATCCGTCATGACCCTTTGAACAGCCACTTACAAAGAATTCAACTTCGCCTTGTTCAATTTCCTTCTTAGTTATTTCTGTACAAACATCTTTTTTTATTCCTTTATCTTTTCCAGCATACTCATCCTTTGAATTATCATACGTATATTGAATATCCTTTCCATCAAATTGCAAGTCTTGGAATATAGGGTCTCCTTCGTCTGTATAACCAGTAACTCGTATAGTGTCTTCTTTTTTGTTGGATAGGTTAAGTAAGAACTGTTCAAACCGCTCTAAATTAGCGGCTTCACCCTGAAAAACAATGTCGCCTCTTTTAATAGCTTCCTCAGAACTATACGATGCTCCGTTGCTTGAACAACCAATAGTGCTGATTACAATCGAAAGCAACATCATTGCCAAGAGAAATCTCTTCACTTCTTCCCCTCCAAACGGATTACCAATATAAGTTCATTTCCATACCTTTTTAGATATTCTATCCATTTAATTTTAGCATAAAATTTCCATTTCTTTTCAAAAAAATGAGTCCGCTGAATATCAAGCAAACTATCTAGATATGTAAAAAGCATCGGCAAAGACCAATACTTTTTTATACTGAAATCTTTTATAAGAAAGTGAGAGTCGACCCTTATCATATGGTAAGGGTCGACTCTTTTTGTGTTTTAAAGAGTGGATTTCCTTCTTCGTCCATCCCGCTTCAAATACCAAGCGAAGCTTCGTTCCTTCTAATAACGACTGTGCCATTTCGACAACCTCTTTGAAAAGATCTTCTCGAACGGAAACTATCAAACTATCATTCTAAACCTTTTAAACTTTTTTTAAAAAAATCAAACCGATTAGTAAAATGCTTCGTTTCCTTCAGTGAGAAGCAAAATTACGTTTAAGGAGTGTTATGAATGAAATGGAGAAGTTTTTTAGTTGCAGCTTTAGTGTTTCTTTTAATGCTTCCAGCTGTGATGAATGCCGCTGGTAATGAAAGCAGCCGTAATGGGGATGAGAGCGGTTTCGACAGCCACATTACGAATAACTCCCTAGCGGTAAGCCCAGATGAAAAGACCGGAGTTGTCTCAGATAGCCGTGAGCATTCAATCCTCGTCTTTGACCTTAAAAAAGGCACTTTGCGCAAAAAGATTGACGGCTTTGTCACTCCAAGTAATCTGGTGTTCATTGACGGAGGATCACAGTTTGTCGTCTCGGACAGTACGCTCGGTACCTTACGATTTTATAACACAAAAACACTAAAACTGGCAGATGAGGTTGTTGTTGGCCCGGGAGCATTTGGAACGGCAGTCAGTCCTGATGGAAGTACGATGTATGTTAACAACCAGGCCCACAGTTCAGTAACAGTTGTGGATCTTGAAAGCCGAAAAACAACTGCTGTTATCACCGGGTTTGCCCAGCCTCGTCAAGGGATCGTTGTATCACACGACGGAAAATATATATTCGTTACAAATTTTAAAGGTGATAAGGTATCTGTGATTGATGCCGCTGCGAAGAGTATCGTTCGTGAGATCACCGGATTTTCAATGATTCGCGGGATATCTGTGGGTCCAGATGGAAGTACGTTGTATGCGGCAAACAGCGGCCGTGACAGTATTTCTGTGGTTGATCTTTCACGTGGTGAGATTGTCAGTGAAATAAAGGTTGGACGGGAACCATATGGTGCAGCCCTGTCGCCTGATGGCAAACTGCTTTTCGCTAGCAATAAAGCGGACAATACAATCAATGTGATAAACGTTTCAGACAACCAAATCACCGGGACTATTAAAGGATTTCTGGAGCCACGGCAAGCAATCGTCTTCAGTCAAGATGGAGCCCGGGCGTATGTCCTTAATCGTGATCTATCCATTTCCTTTATCGATGTGAAGAGCAGTACAATCGTCGATACGTTACGAGCCGACCGTTCATACAAGCTTCAGGTATTAGAAGCCGTTGAAGTCGGAAAATATTTAGCGGACAAGGAAGGAATGTCCCTTTATTATTTTACAAAGGATACCCTGGGAGTAAGTAATTGTTCCGGAAAATGCCTGGAGAATTGGCCGCCGTTTTATGCGGATAATATCAAAGCTGTGGATGGGTTCCATAATAAGAATTTTGGGACGATTACGAGGGAAGATGGACAGAAGCAAACCACGTATAAAGGTTACCCTCTTTATTACTTTGTGAAGGATCAGCAGGCCGGAGATATAAAAGGACAAGGTGTAAATAATATCTGGTATGTTGTAGGCAAGGATTTTTAATAAGGCGCGGGTCCCTGTGCCATCGCCCTGACATTGGGGAGGATCCCTTTCGGAAAAATTTTACTGACAAAGGTGTTCAGTACTTGAAACTGAACACCTTTGTTTATTGCTTATAGATTTCTCCCTACCTGATTTGTCCCAATCAGGGGGGTTCCCATCTTAAATGGTTCCCATTACCTTTTGACCTTGGGGTTGTGTGTTGTTTGGGTTTGGTTCTAGGGTTATCCCAATGCCGTCGAACGAGTGGTCTTTTGGCATACGATAGGTGATTAGGCCGTTGCCGTTCAGGTCAGGCTTTAGTGTACCGGCATTTTCACGATTTCCATTCTTCAGCAGCCACACTTGGTATACCTCCCCGTCCTTGGTACTTGGCATATTGTTTAATTCAATGACAAGGATAGTGTCGCGGCCTTCTTGAAGAAGATAGGCATTGCCTTTTGCTGATGCGGCTGCATCCTGTCCTTGCAAATTAAATGTCCTGACAATTTGCGCATGTGGTGCAGCATTGTCTTCTAATACGATAATTGTGTCTTTTAACTGGAGGTTATTCCATAACAATCCAATCAGCCCCAGTACTAATACGGCCATGATACCAGCAGATAATGGAGAGAATTGTTTGGCCAGGAATCCTTTCAATTTTTCCAGAAAAGGAGGTTTTATAGGTTCTCCTGCCTGTTCCTTATTTTCTTGAAAAATAAAATCCATCACTTCAGCTTTTAATGATGTTGGAACGTCCATTTCTTCGATATCAAAAGAAAGCATCTGCCACGGCTCCTTTAAGGTAGTAACCTCATTCTGACAGGGAATACAAGTTTTAAGATGGTGTTCAAATTGTGCTCTTTCATTTTCAGACAGTTCATCGATAATATAGAACGACAGGTTTTCGCATTTATTTTCCATGCTGAAACCCTCCAGTTTCTTTTCTAAAATAATTTCGCAGTTTTTTTAATGTTTGATGCAGCCGGCTTTTAATCGTGCCGAGTGGTTTTTGTTCCATTTCGGCAATCTCACTTAAGGAGTAGCCTTCCCAGTATAATAAATTGATGAGGCGCAGTTGTGGCTCCGAGAGCTGTTGTTTGGCCGCTTGGATTTGCTGTTTTAATAGATTACTTGAAACTTGCTGCAGCACATCTTCTGTTTGCAGATCCTGCATTTGTCCCCATTCGTTCGCTTCAAGCTGCACCATCCCCTGCTGTTTTTGTTCCTTACGAATAAGATCAATGGCAATATTACGGGTAATCGTAAGGAGCCAGTTTACAAATTTCCCTTGTGTCGAGCTGTAGGTTTGTTTCGTCGTCCAAAGCCGAAGAAATACCTGCTGGACCATTTCTTTTGCTTTCTCACTATCCCCTTTAGCCATTTTAAACGAGAAGCTGTAGACAAGCTTCACATAGCGATCGTACAGTTCTTCCAGTGCAGGTCGGTGGTCTTCGACAATTAATGCCATCAGTTCCTCGTCCGTTTTCGATTTCACTGCTAGGTTCTCTCCCTTATTTTAACGAGTTTACTAAATTATAAATCTTGGTATGAGAAAAAGAACTGCCAAATGGGGCAGTTCTTAATGAGCATTATGGCGCAAAAGTTGTTTCACTGTTTACGATAAACCAAACGTCTTTTACTCCTTGGCCGTTTACATCACCAGAAGCCTGATCTTTGGCAAAGTAGTAAAGCGGGTAGCTTTTATAGGTTGTTTGTTTTTTACCCGTATCATCACGCGTGATTGAACCGAAGTCATCTTTGTTAAAACCTTCTGGAACGTCAAAGCTTTCTTCGTAAAAGGAAGGCCAGTTTTGCAGGCATTCCCCGCTGCAGTTTGATGTATCTGGTTTATCGTTTTTGAAATAGTAAAGCGCCATCCCGTCAGCGTCGGCAAGATATTTCCCGGCTTTTTCATTTTCCTGCAGCTTCAGTGCCGGCATCGGTTCGCTAGAAGCTTCCTCTGCTTCCTTAGAACCTTTTTCTGATTGCTTACTGGTTTGTTGCTTCTCCGTATTTTCTTTTGAATTGCATCCAGTCAGAAGCACCCCTGCGAAAAGTAAAATAAATAACCAACTCCACTTTTTCAAAAAATCTCCTCCTTCAATTGTTCTTTTCAATAAAGGTAACGAGGGAAGAGGGAAAACGGTTCGATAATAAATGAAAATAGTTTGGGATTAGACTTAAAGTGAAGGTTCCTGTACTGGAGCACCTCGAATTTTGTCGAAGAATGAATTGCACGCCCCGATATTTGTCGAATACTGATAGGTTGTTAGAGTGGAAATAAAAAGACTGGGTGCCAGGCACCATCCAACGAATTTCCAGTTGCGAGGAAAAATAAGGGAAGATGATCAACGTTATCATGCTTCTTTTTTAATTCTCCATTTAAAATTGTTCCTTTGGCTGAAGATCAATCTTTTCTTCCGCTGAACCTATAATCAAATACCATCGATGAGGACAGAGCTATGTTTAATCAAACGTTTATTTAACTGACAAAATTTTTGGCCGTTAATCTGATTTAATCCTTTACCAGTGGGCTTTTCGGCGTATTTAATCAAACGTTTATTTAACTGACAAAATTTTTAGCTGTCAAAGGGGGTTATCCCTTTTACTGGGGGTTTCCCGGCCGATTTAATCAAACGATTAATTAGATTATCTGAAGGATATTTTGTTAGGGTTTGTCGGTTTGGGAGTGGGGTGGGTAAAAATGGATGAGTGGAACCAGATATAACGCCAATACTCGTCAATTATTCTTAGAAAGGAAGAGAAGAAGCATTGATATACCTAGGATAGGTAGCAATTTAATCAAACGTTTAGTTAACTGACAAAAATTTTAGCCACCGAATTGATTAAATCCTTAAATGGCAGGATTCCTGGCATAGTTAATCAAACGTTTAATTAGTTTTAATGGATGGGAATTTTGTTTAGATTTGTCGATCAGGTGGCTAACGCCATTGCTGCGGGGATCATGGTTGCCTTAATCGGTGCCCCCTAATTTATGTATTTATTTTTGAAAAAATAAAAAGAAGAACCTTCCAGCATAATCATTTGCTAGAAGGTTTATTCTTTGCCCTAAAACTAGGTGCAATAATGGAAAGATGGAAAGCAATCAGGGTAATTCAAGCAAAGAACAGAATAAAGAAAAGTGCTTAATGCTTTCTAAACGATTAAACGAAGATGAGAAAGGCTTATAACTTCAATTAATGATAATTATTAACCAGCGGCATTTGAGCTTGCTTTGGATCCTAAGTTCCATAAGCTAAATAAAGCCGTGAGTATACCAAGAATTACACTTGACCAAACCTCTCCATCTGATAGTGAATAAATAAATGGGAAAATAATAAACCAGATCCCAGTAATAAGTGAAATCCAGCTTTGCCACGAATCCCATCCGGATTTACTGTAACCCCACAAGGCGACGATAAACTGAATGGCCCCCAAAATTAAACTTAACCACAAGGCTCCTGATTGATCGGAAAATCCCATAACCCAAGGTGCAATAAAAAACCAAATACCAATTAACGCATTTAAAAGGCTCCTCATTTGCATAATTACACCCCCTTGAAGTTTAAGAAACCATTAAAGATTTCTTTGATAAATTATATGCAGTGGAATCGAAAAGTTTAATGAAAATGTAACACATATTTTCAGGAAAAAATATTGAACCCTTTCATCAATTAATCCCTCCACTGCCTTTTTTCTAAAACGATAACAGAAAAACAGAAAAATAGTCCAAAGGAACTAATGTAACGAAATTTCACATTTTAACCTTCTAATGTGAAATAATATTCCGTATAATCTGAATATAACAGCAACCATTTTGTACGGATTAATCGAACAAGGTGGTTTTATTCTCGTGCTTTTTGAGCTGGAGATGAATCATATAAAACTATTCAAGGAGTGATGTCTGCTGGTAAAACCCGATCAGATTAGCCTTTTGACGATTGCCGGCAAGTGTTTAGCGTCCAGCATTATCTAGTTCGGCTCATCAAATGACCATGGAAAAATAATTGAAAGAGGTGCAAACATTGACAAGAAAAGGGATTGTAACCATGATGACAATTATTGCGATGCTATTAACCTTTATCCCAGCCAGCTCTTCCATCTTCGCAGCAACAACTACGCAACTCATCGTCCACTATCATAAAAAGGGTGGAAACTACACAGGAAATTTGGAAGCGTTTTCTCTTAATGGTCAGGTAAAAGGTACCGTGTCAGAAAAGACTACGGATGGATTCGGACTAAAAATGACTTACAATTTTCCAAACATCGATGACAATTCATACATAGGAGTTGTCGTAAAAGAGGACAGCGTTTTTCCTGAGGATAAAAGATTTGTAAGAGCCAAAAATGGAAAAGCTGAAATATGGCTGATTGATGGCGCCCCTCGCGTATACAATGAACCTCTTTCCATCGATCCTAAGCTTATTACTAAGAAGGACAATAAAGGGTACGTGTCCGTTGAAGATTTAAAAGATGTATTAAATCTTACTTATAAATATGGAAAGAACACGTACAAATTTGACGGCGCGAATACCGGAACCGCCGACATTTTAACAATCTACCATGATCGTGACTATTTTGAAATCAATATTAATACGAACCGAATTGGTTCTAATGTGACTGGAAATATGACCTCTGCCTATACCGACCTCGTTTTCCATGACGTAGACGGATATAAGGAAGGGAACAAATATTATTTATCGATAGGCTACATCGAGAGATTATTTCAAGTTGCCGCCCTCACTGATAATAATAAGGTACTTTTGCTCAAGCAACAAAACGTCGCTTATGATCAAGTAACCCGTGCCAAAGCTCCAGAAGATGTAGGTTTTTCTTCTGAAAAACTAAGTAAAATTGATGATTATATTAATCAACAAGTCGAGAGTGGATTTCCGGCAGCAGCGATGATTGTCGTGAAAGATGGAAAAGTTGTCAAAGAATCCGCGTATGGCTATTTGAAAAAGTATGATACACCATTTGTGGATGGTGCCTATAAACCTGCGGCACTTTTGCCTAAATCCGACTGGGAAAAAGCAACAGTAGATTCGTTATTTGATATGGCTTCCAACACGAAAATGTATGCAACAAACTATGCCATCCAAAAACTCGTCTCGGAGGGGAAATTAAACTTAGATAAGCCACTAAGCTCTTTTCCTGGCTGGGAAAACTTTAAAGATAGCTATACTGTTTACACCGGTAAGTGGACACTAGGAGGCAGCGGCGGGCTAAATAAAACACCACGTACTGGAAAAGAAACGGTTACGATCCGTGATATCCTCCATCACTACGGCGGCCTTATTCCCGATCCGGAATATCCAAATAAGAATTCAGCAGGTGATTTATGGTATCAAACCAATGATCATACCAATCGTGCCGGAGTAATCGACGTCATTTGTAAAACTCCATTGCAATATACTCCTAGAACTACGTACGCTTATAGTGATGTCGATTTTATGATTTTAGGTTTACTAGTGGAACAGATTACAGGCATGCCATTAGACGAATATGTCGAAAAGAATATTTATAATAAGATGGGATTAACGCATTCTGTATTTAACCCATTAACAAAAGGCTTTTTAAAATCGCAAATTGCGGCAACAGAGCTAAATGGAAATACCCGTGATGGTTTTATTAATTTCGGAAAAATGGAGGACAATTCACCGGTTAATATCAGAAAATATACGTTACAAGGTGAGGTCCATGATGAGAAGGCTTGGTACTCGATGGCAGGAGTTGCTGGGCATGCCGGATTATTCTCCACGACAGGTGATATGGGCGTTTTAACGCAGCTTATGCTTAACGGTGGTATTTATAACGGAACACAATTTTTCACCAAAGAAGTTGCCGATGAATTTACGACACCATATGATCCCGATCCAAACAAGGTAGACTCATCAACCACTGGCTTGGGCTGGAGGGTACATTCAAAAAGCGCTGCTGCTTACTACTATTTCAATTGGGGTCCGAGCCGAAGCACCTATGGGCATCAAGGCTGGACAGGAACGTTAACGATTATAGATCCGGTTTATAATATGAGTATTACGATTCTTACTAACTTAAGGCATTCGCCTGTTGTCAGTCCTCCAAATGGATTTGCCGGGTCGAATTTTCCAATCGCTAATTTAGTTCCGATATCCGCGCTTGTCTATGATTCTCTATTCTCGGACAAAGTGCAATACAGTCCCGATGCACCTAAAGCATTGTCTGCAAAGGCAACCGGCATCAAAACAGTTGATCTTAGCTGGAACACCGTTTCCGGAGCGGACAGCTATAACGTCTATCGTTCAACGACAAGTGATGGGGCATTCGAAAAAATCAATACCGAACCGCTAGCGACAAATTCCTTTACTGATACGGGCTTACACACTGGTACAGAATACTACTACAAGGTTACCGCACTCAACACTGTCGGTGAATCCGCGCAATCTGATCCAGCGCATGCAACGACGGTATCCGTTAGCGATGTTTACGATTTGATAGGGCAACTCATCAAAAAATTTGCTGATTCTGGGGATTTAGGCGATCCAATTAAGGTGCAGCTAACAAACAGTCTTAAACAATCCGAAGATCAATATAACAAAGGACACAAAGCTCAGGCAATTAAGAGTTCTCAGGACTTCCTAAAGCATATGGACAATCAAGGGCTGCAAAAACATATTACCGAAAATGCAAAACAGGCTCTAGAAACAGAAGTGAACATTTTAATAGAAGCTTTGACGGATTAGAAGAAGATAGGCTAGGGGACAGGCAGAGGGCACTGACAATGTCCATGAAATGAGAAAAAGAAGTTAATCACCTACTATCATATAGGTGGTTAACTTCTTTTTTTTTGGTCGAAAGACGAAATAATTTAATTGTCAGAACCTCACCATTTTTACTAAAAGTACCCTCCGTAAAAAAGCCGTTTACCACCCACTCACTTAAAGTTATCTCCTTTCCAAACTTGTATAAATTTCACAAAACCGTTTTATATTACATGATTCTCATAAATTCACCTAAAGGATTTTAGTAAAAAAGACAAATAAACCGTTTACATTTAGTAAAATTCAGAATACAATGAAGTTGTCAGTATAAAAGGAGGATCACTATGAAGCTAGTAAAAACAATTTTATCTGTAGCCATTGCATCAGGATTACTTTTAGCGGGTTGTAGTTCATCGTCTGGCAATGGCAGCAGCGACAAAACAGCAGATGGAAAAGTCAAAATTCGATTTGCTACATGGGATGTTGGGGACGATGTTAAATTACAGCAAGGTTTGATTGATAAGTTTAATGAAACTCATAAAGACATTAAAGTTGTTTTAGAAGCTTACGGTAGTGATTATGATACAAAAATCACTGCTGGGATGGGTGCAAAGGATGCACCAGACGTTATGTATATGTGGAACTACCCGCAATACAAGGATGCATTAGAGCCTCTTGATTCTTATATTGAAAAAGAGGGTGCAGAGTACAAAGGTAATTTCTATGAAACTCTTTGGAACTACAATTCAGTAGATGGAAAAGTCCTTGGGCTGCCAGTTGGCTATACAACGCATGTTGTTTACTATAACAAAGCCCTTTTTGATAAAGCGGGAGTTGAATATCCAAAAGCGGGTTGGACTTGGGAAGATCTCCAAGAGACAGCCAAAAAGCTAACAAACAAAGATACAAAGGTAAGTGGATTTGCTTTCTCTGGTAAGCCGGATCCGTATGATTTTGAAATGTACCTATGGGGTAACAATGCCTCCTATGTTGATAAGGATGGAAAGCTAAAAGGGAACCTGGATTCAAAGAAATCAGTTGAAGTTTTTGATATGTTCCAAAAGATGGAAAAGAGTGGTGTCGCTATTGCAAGTGAAGGTTCAGGAGATACGGAAATGAAGTCTGGTAAAGTAGCGATGTATGTCTATGGCGCCTGGGGATTAAACCCATTAAAAGAAGCTGGTATTGATTACGGCGTAGTGGAATTACCGAAGTTTAAAGATGGAAAAAGTGTAAGTATTTTAAGCTCTTCAGGTATTTCTGTTTCGAAGGATTCCAAGCACAAAAAAGAAGCATTTGAGTTTATTAAATTCTGGACGAATGAAGAAGCGAATAAAGCGAGAATCGCTTTTGAATTACCAGTTTTAAAATCTGTCGTAAAAAGTGAAAAGCTTGAGCAAGATGAAGTGAGAAGTGTGTTCTACTCCATGTTGGAAAAGAGTGGCGGTTACACTCCATCTTCCTTCATCGTGGATGACTGGAGCCAAGTATCTGACAATCTAAATCTAGTATTCGAGCAAATCTTTAACCCAAGCACATTAATGGATCCGAAAAAAGCATTAAGCAGTGTTGTCGAGTAAAATGGTAAATCTGTAATGAGGTAAAGCACTTCATCGTGAAATGTTGGGTGCTTTCCTCCATTTTAATCTGAACTTTAAGGGGTCATCTTATGTTTAGTAAATCGAAGAAAGCGAGTAGCTATCAACTAGTAAGTAGGAAGGTACCCTATTTATTTATTTCACCGTGGATCATTGGGTTCTTGGTGTTTACCTTGGGACCATTGGCTTTTTCTTTAGTCATGAGTTTTTTTGATTGGCCAATTACAAATGCCCCAACATTTATTGGGATTGACAACTATAAAAATATGTTTACAGCCGATCCCCAATTTTATAAATCCTTATGGATTACCTTGAAATTTGCCGCTATTTTTGTTCCATTAAATTTGGTTATCGCATTAATACTTGCCCTTCTTATTACTCAACCTGTAAAAGGAATGAAATTTTTCCGTACTATTTTCTATCTGCCGGCTGTTGTTTCCGGTGTGGCGATTTCGATTATTTGGGGATGGATTTTCAACTCCGAATACGGAATTTTAAACTATATTTTATCCTTAATTGGCATTGATGGGCCAAGATGGCTGATCGATCCAAAATGGGCGATCCTTACAATCGTCATCGCAAGTGCCTGGGGCGTAGGAACGATGATGCTGATTTTCTATACGGATATCAAGGGAATCCCGGCTGAAATATATGAAGCAGCAGCGATTGATGGTGCCAGCCCGCTTCGTCAATTCATCAGCATTACCATCCCAAGTATTTCGCCAACGATTTTATTTAACGTTATTACATCGGTCATTGCAGCCTTACAGCAATTAACACTCGTGCTCCTGCTGACCGGCGGAGGTCCGCTGAAATCAACCTATTTCTATGGTCTATACGTATTTAATAACGCGTTTAAGCATCATCATTTAGGCTATGCAAGTGCAAACGCCTGGTTCATGTTCATCATTATTTTAGTATTAACGATGATCATCTTTAAATCATCATCCACTTGGGTCTTTTATGAAAATGAAGTGAAAAAAGAAGGGAAGAAGAAAAAATGAAGCTATCAAAGAAGCACAAAATAATCATATACGGCCTTCTCGGATTATTTTCACTTTATTTCTTATTGCCATTTGTGTGGGTAATCCTTTCTGCTCTAAAAACGCAAGCTGAGGTTTTCGGTTTTCCGCCAAAGATTTTTCCAAAAGTCCCGCAGTGGCACAACTTTGTGGATGCCTGGAACAGCCAGCCTTTTGGAACGTATCTTATGAACTCGGTGATCGTTACGGTGATGACGACTTTAGGACAATTGATTTCCTGTTCGTTGGTTGCCTATGGGTTTGCAAGATATGATTTTAAATATAAAAATATCCTGTTCGTTCTATTGCTTGCAACGATGATGATTCCCTGGGATGTTACGATGATCCCTTTATACATGGAATTTAATATGTTCGGTTGGATTAACACCTTAAAACCATTAATTGTCCCGGCGTTTTTTGGGTCTGCTTACTATATCTTTTTGCTCAGACAGTTCCTGATGAATATTCCTAAAGATATGGAAAATGCAGCGAGAATTGATGGGGCGAATGAATTCCAGATTTTCTTTAAAATATTCGTCCCGATCATGAAGGCACCGCTTATTTTAATCGCGGTATTAAATATTTTATCCGTATGGAACGACTACCTTGGTCCATTAATTTTCCTTCAGGACCAATCAAAATACACGTTAGCACTAGGACTTGCAGCGTTTAAGGGAGTTCACACCCTGCAAATTTTACCAATTATGTCGATTACACTAGTCATGATTGTTCCGCCTGTAGTCGTCTTCCTGTTTGCGCAGAAGTATATTGTCGAAGGAACCAGTGGAGCAATCAAGTAATTTTCATAAAAAAAGCCAAACATTTCAACAAAGAATTATTCGGAGGAAGATATTATGCTACGTGAAATGAAAAGATGGGAAAATATCCATCTGACAGGGATCAATCGACTTCCCGCCCATACCAATTTTTATCGATATGAAAATCGAGAGAATGCCGCTACCTTTAATAGAGAAAATAGTATTGGCTATCGATTGCTCGACGGAGTTTGGAAGTTTCTATTTGTAGAGGCACCTGAGCTTTCGCCAAAGGGCTTCGAGTCAGAGGATTATGCGATTGAGAAGTTGGATGATATGGAGGTACCTTCCAGCTGGCAGATGAAGGGTTATGGCAAGATGCATTATACCGATGTGTTGTATCCTTTTGCGATTAATCCCCCATTTGTACCGCAAGAAAATCCGACCGGGATTTATTTCAAGGAGATCGTGATTGACGAACTTTCAGAGGAAGAAGCGCTGATCTTAACATTTAATGGTGTCGATTCCGCTTTTGATTTATATGTAAATGGGCAGCATGTTGGCTTCAGTAAGGTTTCCAGATTGCCTTCCGAATTTGATATTACACAGTTTGTGAAAAAAGGAAGCAATCGCGTAACCGTCAGAGTGTATCAATTTTCCGACGGGACCTATTTAGAGGACCAGGATATGTGGTGGCTCTCCGGTATTTTCAGAAGCGTTGAGCTATTTACCATCAATAAGGATACACTGCAGGATGTATTTGTTGAAACATTGCCGGATGAAAACTATGAAAATTTTACATTAAAAATTGAAGGAGCGTTTTTTACCAATCATGTAAAAAATGTTAGTGCCACTCTTCGAAATGGTGATGAAAAAATCGATGAATTTACGATTGATGTGGTCGATGGCCGCTTTGAATTCAGTAGATTGGTAGAAAATCCGCTGTTATGGAATGCCGAGGAGCCAAACCTTTATACACTTGAGTTTGAATATTTCTTGCCATCCGGCGAAAAAGAGATAGTACCGCTCAGAATCGGCTTCCGTTCGATTGAAATCATCGATAACGAAATTCGTGTCAACGGAAAACGGGTCTTCTTTAACGGTGTAAACAGACATGATGCCAATCCAAAGACGGGTAGAACGGTGAGCTATGAGGATATGCTCAAGGATGTCAAAATGATGAAGCAGCATAATATCAATGCTGTTCGGACTGCGCACTATCCAAATAATGATGTGTTCTATGATTTGTGTGATGAATACGGTTTATACGTGATTGATGAGGCTGATCTTGAGTGTCACGGTTTTGAAAATACAGGCAATTACAATTGGATTTCCGATAATGAGCTGTGGGAAAAACAATATGTTGACCGTGCCGTCCGCATGGTGAAAAGAGACCGCAACCACCCGAGTGTCATCATGTGGTCACTGGGAAATGAGTCAGGCGCAGGACGTAACTTCACTGCTATGTACAATGCCATCAAGGCCATCGACGCAACAAGACTCGTCCATTACGAGGGCGACAGAGTTGCAGCTTACAGTGACGTATACACAACGATGTACACCCGTTTGGCGCCACTTGAAGAAATCGGCAAGGATGCTGAAGGCAAGAAGCCTCATATTCTCTGTGAATATGGCCATGCAATGGGGAATGGCCCTGGCGGCTTAACCGAATATCAACAGGTGATGCGTAAGTATCCTAGACTACAAGGCGGCTTCATTTGGGAATGGTGTGATCACGGGATTGAATCGACTGATGAAAATGGCGCAACCATCTATCTATACGGCGGAGACTATGGAGACTTCCCTACAAACGGAAACTTCTGTATTGACGGGCTTGTGTTCCCAGATAAAACGCCATCACCTGGACTCATTGAGTATAAAAAAGTCATTGAGCCGATTGTAACGGAGGAAGTAGATTTACAAGAAGGAAAGGTTCTTGTTAAGAACTTATACGATTTTAGGAATTTAAGTGGGATCGTTCTTCATGTGACGGTCAAATCCTTTGATGTACTCATTGAGGAAAAAGAAATCAAATTACCAAGCGTCGCTGCGCAAGAAGAAGTGGAGATTGTTTTACCAGTAGATGTAGCAAAAGCAGCCCTCTATGACGATGTTCGTATTTATCTAAGCTATCAAGAAGCGGAAGATACGCTTTATGCAGCCAAAGGTCACGAGCTTACGAAGGAAAGCTTCTTGCTTGCTGCTACTAAAGTGGAGAAAACAGTTAAAGCTGTCGTATCTGATGGATCCGACTTTATCATCGAAGACGGGGCGGCTCAGCTTACCATTGAGAATAACAAACTCAAGGCTGTTTTTTCAAAGGTATTTGGCACACTGGAATCCTTCACAATAGAAGGAGATGAAATCATCCATAAAGGCCCTGAGGTCACACTTTGGCGAGCGATAATCGACAACGATATGTATAAAAAGGATGACTGGATTAATAAGTACTTCCTGAAAAATACAAAGGAACAGCTTGGAACGATTACGTACGAAGCGGTTGAAGACTATATCGATATTGAAATCACTAAGTATCTATCAACTGTCAACCAAGCGTGGGGCTTCCACCTCACTTATCACTATCGAATCATGAAAAATGGTGCCCTTAACGTTGACCTTAAAGGCACGAAGGTTCTGCGGGGCAACGAAATTCCTGAGATGCTGCCACGAATCGGCGTCACCTTGCAGCTGAATCAGGATTATAAGGACGTAACTTGGTATGGACGCGGCGATTCTGAATCGTATCAGGACACGAAACGCAGTCAACCGGTTGGGTTATATAGTAAAACAGTTGAAGACATGCATATTGATTATGTGTATCCACAGGAAAATGGTTCACGCTGTGACACTTCTTTCTTAGCGGTTGCAAAAGGGGAAGACATGTACCTAGTCAATTTTAAAGAAGAACATGATTTCACGATCCATGATTATGAAACAAGTTCTCTTGAAGAGGCGAAGCATCGCGCTAACATCAAAAAGTCACCTTACAATACGTTGACGATTGATTACAAGCAAAGCGGTGTTGGAAGTAATAGCTGTGGCGAAGAGCAGCTTCCTCCGTACCGAGTAAAGGTAGAGAATTTCCACCTTCAATTTGAAATGAGAAAAGTCAAGAAGGGCAATCTAGTAGAAGAAAGCAAATTCTTTATCGCACGTTAACAGTAAGCAGGGGAAACCCTGCTTATTATCAAATTGGAGAATAGTAAAACGTTCAATTTTGAGAATTGTCTAGCGCTTGTGCTTTTCTAATTAAAAGGAGAAAGAATCCATGAAACTTGATATTAGAGAAATTCCCTTTTCCCGATTTGGTTCATATTTTTGTGTATCACAGGAAAAAGATGCTGATGAAATTTATATCCGAGATGTCCACGGTGGCGATGACGCTCCATCAAAACTTTTTAAACTGGATCTGTTACAGAATGGCGCTCCGAAAGGGTTCGACATTCTTGCAACGGAAACGGCTTTGCGCTTCCAATTAGTGGGCGATGAAGAGAAGTATGCGGAAATTATTCTTCCGGAGGAGGATGAACTTCATATTGAAACAAGCGGAGTTGAGGTTCGTTTGAAGGCAAGTAAAGTGAAGTACGATACTTTACATGAATATGAAGATGGGATGTTTGAATACCACATTTATCCGAAGGAATTAAAGCTGATGATCAGTAACCTATCAGGCGAGATGTCAGTTGAGGCGCCATGGAATGTGATTGGAAATGACTTTATCGACATTCGCATGAAAAATGGCCATTTTGTCATTGAGAGCTATCGGACTGTTTATCAGCAAAAGGAATACGCAAGCTTTGAAGCGGGGAAAGAAAAGGTCGAAGGGCTTTACCGGGAATGGGTAGCGAACGTTACCAAGGGCAGCGAGGTGTACCAGCCTTCGATTGGTCGGGCGGCATATATTACCTGGTCAAGTGTGGTCCACCCTGATGGCATTCTGAAGGATTATGCGATGTATATGTCGAAGCTTTGGATGTACAACATTTGGTCATGGGATAACTGTTTTAATGCCTTGCATTTGGGTGCGAACTATCCGGAGCTTGCTTATTCGCAGTTAAAAATCTTTATCGATACCCAGGACGATTCAGGGGTATATCCAGATTTTGTTAATGATAAATTTATCTCTTATAACTGCATTAAACCGCCGGTCTTTACGTATGTGTATGAAAAGCTGATGGATATGAATGACTATTTCAAGGATCCCAATCGTTTACGTGGGATTTATGATTCTACCAAAAAAGTTATGCACTACTATGATTTATATCGGACCTATGAAGGCAGACTCCCTCATTATAAGCATGGTAATGACTCAGGCTGGGATAATGCGTCATTGTTCCATCAAGGTATGCCGGTCGAGGCACCAGATTTAGCAAGCTTTTTAATCAGAACGTATGATAGTTTAGCTCGTTTTGCCGTGATTCTTGGAGAAGAGGCGGAAGCGACACAATTTACCAAAAAGGCCGATTCTTTATTTGAGTTACTGATGGAGCGACTGTATGACGAAAATGGTTTCTTTGGGCGTGTGGGAAAAAATGCCGAAAAGATCGACTTCCGTTCAAGTTTGATCTTACGATTGCCTGTATTAATTGGCTATCGTTTAGAGAAAAAGGTGATGGACCAGCTTGTTTGCGACCTTGTTGAAAACTTTGAAACTCCGTATGGTTTCGCAACAGAAATGCCATCAAGTCCATTATATAAAGAAAATGGCTATTGGCTTGGTCCAATTTGGGCGCCTGTTACCTATCTTTTTGTTGATTCTTTAACAAGTTTTGGCTACAGTGAAATTGGAAAGAGAATAAGAGATAAGTTTTTAAATCTTACGTTAGTAGGCGGTATGGCAGAGAATTTTGACCCCATCTCAGGAAAGGGACTCGTCGATACCTCTTTTACATGGACATCGAGTGTGTTTCTGGAATTTGTCGAGAAAAAATTAAAGGATGATTAAATGAACGTGCGTAAATATATTGGGGAAATCGGTCTTACGATTGTCGCAATTATTTGGGGAAGCGGGTTTGTGGCCAGTGCGATTGCACTTGAGCACTACACACCGTACCAGATTTTGGCGATTCGGTTTTTGATTGGTGTTCTTTTGTTAAGTCTTGTATTTTTTAAGAAATTCAAAATGATTAAAAAGAGCACGATTATGAAAGGCTCGATTATTGGCATCTTTTTATATGTAGCATTTGCCCTGCAAACGGTGGGTTTGCAATATACAACACCATCAAAAAATGCCTTTCTAACCGCGGTAAATGTGGTGATTGTTCCGTTTATTGCGTTTTTTATTTATAAGCGAAAAATGGATAAGTTTGAACTTTTTGGAGCGATCCTGGCGGTTACAGGTGTCGGCGTCATTTCGTTGAAGTTTACGTCTGAAGTCAATTTCGGTGACCTGCTTACCTTGTTATGTGCAGTTGGCTTTGCTTTCCATATTTTCTACACAGCACAGTTTGTCAAGGACGAGGATCCGATTCTCTTAACGGTTATTCAGATGGCAACAGCTGCGATTTTAGGATTTATTGTCGTTGTTTTCAAAGGAGAAACCAGCTTTTCGACGAACGTCGAAGGCGTTTCCAATGTGTTATATTTGGGTGTTTTCTCGACAACGATTGCGTTTTTACTGCAGACAGTCGCACAAAAATATACAACCGAAACAAATGCGGCCATCATTTTATCGACCGAGGCTTTATGGGGGATGGTCTTCTCAATCATTTTATTAAGTGAGGTTATCACGTTGAGAATGGGCATTGGCGCCATCCTGGTTCTTTGTGCCATTATCATTTCTGAAACGAAGCTCCATTTTTTCAAAAAGAAAACCCTTGAGGAAGCACTGGAGTAAGCGATATTCATTCAACAATATAAATACGAGTTAAGTGGGTAGGTATTATGGCTACGATTAAAGATATAGCTGATTTAGCACAGGTTTCAATGGCGACAGTATCCAGAGTGTTAAATTATGATGAAACATTGAATGTTACACCAGAGACGAGAAAGCGGATTTTTGAGGTGGCAGAGGAATTAAATTACGTCGTAACCCAGAAAAAGAAGACAAAAAAGAAGGGTCTCATTGGCCTCTACTATTCCTATTCGCTTGAAGAGGAATTGCTTGACACCTACTATTTATCCATTCGGGTGGCTTTGGAAAAAAAGCTCGAAAGTATGGGGATGGAACTCTATAACATTAACAAAGATGATACAAAGAGAAGTATTTCGAAAATAGATGGGATCATTTGCCTTGGAACATTTAAGAAGGTAGATATTGAGTTAATTAAGAGTTTTGAGAAGCTGTCCGTGTTTGTCGACGCCAACCCTGATAAGAACTGCTTTGATTCTGTCATCATTGATTTCCATTCCGCAACGAAAAGTGCGCTGGATTATTTAATGGAATTAGGTCATCAAAACATCGGTTTTATCGGTGGGGTTGAAACAGATATGTACGGGAACCGCTTCAAAGATTTGCGCGAGGATGTGTTTGAGTCCTATTTAAAGGAAAAGGGTATTTTCAATGGAGATTTCGTTAAAAACGGCGGCTATAATCCAAAGGATGGCTACTTGATCTTAAAGGAGATGCTAAGTGCGGATGCAAAACCAACAGCCGTGTTTGTGGCCAACGATACCATCGCGGTAGGGTGTTATAAAGCAGCTTATGAATTAGGAGTCCGGATTCCGGATGACCTTAGCATCGTTGGCTTTAACGATGTATCATCCGCACAATACATGGTGCCGCCGCTCACGACTGTAAAACTATACACTGAAATAATGGGCGAAACCGCCGTTGATCTGCTATTAGAAAGAATCGCATCGAAACGAGAAATTTGCAAAAAAGTAACCATCCACACAAAACTAATCATACGAGACAGCGCAGCAACCGTGAAAAAGTAATTTTGTGGTGCGGGGCTGTAGTTGATGCTAAAGAGGGGGCAGTCATCACTCGATTTTTGTCGAAGATGGATGGCTGCCCGGGCATCGAAGTAGAATCAGTCTACTTGGATGTTTAAGTAGATTTTAAGCCCGGGCATCGAAGTAGAATCATTCTACTTGGATGTTTGAGTAGATTTTAAGCCCGAACGTCGAAGTAGAATCAGTCTACTTGGATGTTTGGGTGGATTTTTAAGATCAAACCCCGATGTAGAATCGCTCTACATCGGGGTTTTTACAAATTTTATATCCAGAAGTCGAAGTAGAAACCACACTCCGTCGTCTTATCGGCCAAGTGTGACGTACTCAATAATCGGTTTGATGAAATTCGTTTGGAATTTCCAAAAATTGAGTTTGTTTGGATACCATTTGCAAGATTATTTGGTAGAAACGTGTTCCAATAGGGTTGATTGGATACCATTTGCAAGATTATTTGGTAGAAACGTGTTCCAATAGCGTTGATTGGATACCATTTGCAAGATTATTTGATAGGAATGGGTTCCAATAGCGTTGATTGGATACCATTTGCAAGATTATTTGGTAGAAACGTGTTCCAATAGCGTTGATTGGATACCATTTGCAAGATTATTTGGTAGGAATGGGTTCCAATAGCGTTGATTGGATACCTTTTGCAAGATTATTTGGTAGAAACGTGTTCCAATAGCGTTGATTGGATACCATTTGCAAGATTATTTGGTAGAAACGTGTTCCAATAGGGTTGATTGGATACCATTTGCAAGATTATTTGGTAGAAACGTGTTCCAATAG
>NZ_JBHVSI010000020.1:82038-127880 GCF_042885335.1 Neobacillus sp. NPDC058068
ATAGCGCCTATTGGATACCATTTGCAAGATTATTTGGTAGAAACGTGTTCCAATAGCGCCTATTGGATACCATTTGCAAGAATATTTAGTAGAAGCGTGTTCTAATAGCGTTGATTGGATACCATTTGCAAGTTGGGTCGTTTATAAGGGCTATAAACGACCGGCGTTGAGAGATTTTCCCAAGTGGGTAGCTTATAAGTGCTTTAAGCGACCGAGGTTCAATCAACATAAAAAACTTGTGAACTCCCAACTTCCAGACAATACAATCTTCCACCATATGCACAGCCACCATCGATTCCAATGATTTTATTTTCCCCGAAGTATACATCGCTGCTTTCGTGCAAATTCATTGTCGGTGTATGTCCAAATACAATGGTCTTTTCTCCCTGATATCCCTTGTGAAACTCCTCGCGAATCCATACTAGTGTATGAGGTTCAGTCGAAGCCACTGGTGTATTTGGATGAACACCTGCATGAACAAAGATGTGGGTGTCTGTTTCATAGTAGTATGGAAACTTTTTTAGTATTTCAATGTGTGCGCGGATACCATCATTCATTTGAATTGGCTTAGGCATTTCGTCCGTCGTATACCAATACTCGGCATCGTCCTTTTCAATTTCATAGCCATAATTTTGAAGCGTTTTTATTCCGCCATTGTAATACCATCTTTTCAAGTTCATTGGATCACCATGAAAGGCATCGATCATCATCTTTTCATGGTTTCCATTTAAAGCAATCGCTCCCTCGCTCTTCAGTTGAATGACTTTATCTAAAACAGCTTTCGAATCGGGCCCCCGATCGACAAAATCACCTAATAACAGGAGCAGGTCTCGGTCTTGGTCATATTGAACAAGCTCCAAAAGGCGTTCAAATTTTTCTAAATCCCCATGTATATCACTTATGGCAAGCATTCGTTTCAACTGTCTCACATCCTTTTGAACCGGTACAATCGTTGTTTTAAATGACTCTATCATACCATACTCTATTAAACCGGTGCCTGTGGCACAAGCTTTATGATTCCATCTAAAATTAGGTAAGTCTCCATGGGCGTTACAAGTTTTTTAATGGGTGACGATCACATTTTATCTTATTACATATGGGAGTAACTTTTTTTGAAGAAACATATTTTGATTTTAATGTTAAAAGCCTAACCCCAAATTTAAAGGGAAAGATAAAAATTGGGTTTAATGAAGATAATATAGGAGGTGCGGAAATGAAATTAAGCCACTTTATGAATAAGAATTTCCCCAATTTAGAGCTTAGACCACCTTTGTTTTATAGTTGGGATATTGGTATACGTTTTGAACTAGGGGTGGAGTGGAAAAGAGAATATGATTATCCCGACAACCCTTATATACTGGGGTGTTATAAAAGGGCAATTACTTTATTCGAAGCCTTACATTCTCCAACAGAGGAAATTTTTTTCGTGATGGATGTAAATGATTTTGATAATGGGAAAAACATTAGGCATCAGTTAAAGAACTTTTCCCGCTATGTTGAAAAATCATTATTGTTTAGGCTGAAACATCAAGCAATGCCTTATATATTCCCAGAGGATGATGAAGAAGGTACATATAAAACTCATAGATTTTCTCTAAACTGCAAAACATCTGATTTTAAATACATTCCATTATTAAAAGCAATTTGCAATCAAGACTTGGGGTTGAAACCAAGTATTTTCCATAGAGTTTACTTCATAAATATCAATAAGAAAACTATCTTTCAAGTTTACGATGACAGAGGCTGTGATTTATTAGCGACATCACCTGAAACAATTAGAGGTATTTATGACAGATACAATGATTGGATTCTAGAATACGATAGGAAGGAAATAGACAAGGTGTTTAAATAAAGGAATATAGTTTCTCTTCTATTGTTAAAGGGGTGCAAGAGTTTGCAGAACAGTGGCTATTGCGGCAGCTTCTTTTTTCTTCAAGTAACGTGTGCAGTTTAGAGAGATTCAGGCTAAAATTACCTGATGTAATACATAAAAATAACAATTATTATTGATTGGAAAACAAAGTATTGTTGAACTAACTTTACTTCAAGATGGGATTCCACAGAGATCCCATCTTATTCATCTTCAACTAAAGGCGCCCAGATAATTAAAGGAGAGTGTGAAAATGTGAGAACTTTACGTAGGTGTAATTTCTAACCCATAATCCGAGTACTTACCACTCTACTGCCCAGAAGCAAACGCTGCCATTTTGTTTGCCATTATCCCGTAACCTCTGTCAGCCTTAGTTCTTTGTTCAGCAAAATTCCTGCATTAATAAGGTGGTTCAGGAATTTTAATCCATAAAAGATTGGATGTAAAATTCAGCCCGTAATGTAGTCCAAGATAATTGTAATCTAAGATTCTTCTCCATAAGTCTTCAATGTTCTGTTTTGTTGCAACAGCAAATATAATCTACGAATAAGTGTTTCCTTCCTTTTTTTCTTTTCTAAAACTTTACTTTTAAGATTAAATGACATATTCGCACCTCGATGTCTTGTTTATTAAGTGTGATCGGACTTTTTGCTTAACGCTTATATTATTCGACAATATTTGTGTTTTTTTGTCCTTCGTCTATTAAAAATATCCTCTATAGGAAATAGACATTCCCAAATCTTTCAAAAGTAACACCTCTTTTTTCTTACCCAATTTATCTATACCGTAGGCAGATGGTCTCTTCAGAGGGCGGGGGGACCGTAGGGAGAGAAAGGTATCCTACAAGTAAACCACCCTGCACCGCTATTAGCAGAGCGGTCCACCCTTAATCGCAGCGAAATGACTGAATCTATGATTTCGCATTCATGCGGTTGGGCAGTTCCTGTATGGACTGGACCACCATATCAAGCTTGGATTCAATCCGATAGAGCAGATAGAGGGTCACAACAATCGGGAATCCGACCTGGCTGATGAATGAAATGATTTGTTCCACGAGTACTCGCTCCTTTCTATATTAAATGTGTTGTAAAGAAAGGCCGGCTTCGTTTGTTGCGAATCCGGCCTCTACCTTATTAAACAAGTTCGTAATCCGTTACATTACGTTCGATGACTCGCGCTCCTTTTGCAGCCGCTAACTTTCCGGTGGCTGTTGTGAAAACTCCCGATGCAATAATCTGTTCCATCGATTGTTTCACGAGAACTTCATTAATCGGTTCTCTTGGATTATCTACCGAAATGCTTGCCGTCTTTCCAAACTCCGTTTCAAATTGTAATACCAATGTTTTTGCCATTTCCTTCACCTCCGATCATCAAAGTTTCACCAATCCAAACATTTAAGCTAAAATCTCAGTACTGTCATTGCGTTCCACTTTGTTTAGGGTGTCTTTGCACAAAACAGAGATTGCCTGTGCCGCTTGAAACAACTGATCTGCCGTTGCCTCTTTTTTCACATTGCTAAACGTTTTAGCTTTGTAAAGTGGTTTTCCTTCGTCATCAATCCCCGCTTCAAACACCATGCGAAGCTTCGTCCCTAGTAATAATTCCATTGCCATTGTCGCCACCTCCTTTCACCTTCTATTTATAGTTTTAGAGGGAAAAAGGACAGGGTGGAGGGAAATAATTTTTGGAACGAGGGAGTGAGCCGAGAGGACAGGCACCTTGTCCCACTCACACTTGAACATTCTTGATTCATGACAAAACCCGTAAGAGTTTCTTAATGGTTATTAAATGTAACATTACCCCCATTTCTAGTTCAGCCACTAACCATAGTTCCATGCCACCTTCGAGTGGTTTCCAAATATTATTGTAATAAAAATTATTTGATAAATAGAAATTGTTCCATCCTGTTTACATATATTTAGAATATTGAAGTATAACTTCATTTATTTTGATTGTATATTTGGCGAATCATTGATTTATAAAGGGTTTGAATACCCTTAGGGACTTTAGGAGCGTTACTAATCTCGTGGTTTTTGTTCCTGTTATGTAATCAACTGTTCATACCAGTGTAATAGTTTTTCGCTATACTAATATACTTATTTGAAAGTAAGGGAGAGATTAAAATGATAAAACGGATTATTTCAATACTAATAGACAAATAGATAGGAAGGGAGAGAGTAAGATGATAAAACGAATTAGTTCAATTTTTTTGACAGCAATAATTTTCATGTCTACGTTAGTAATTCCTGCTGATGCGGAGAACGGTGGAACGGAAGGGACTAAACCCTGGATGAACACCCAGCTCTCTGCTGAAGAGCGTACCGAGCTGCTTCTCGATGCAATGACGATGGAACAGAAGATCCAGCAAATTGCGATCTCGCGCTTCAATGAGAACGATACTGGTGATACGGTCGTCATCAAAAGGGGCGGCACTAGCAAGTACCAGAACGGTGAATTCGCGCCCCAGGGTACCCTGCCCAAGTGTGAGTGGCAGGACACCGGCCGGCAGATCCGTGGGATCGAGGATCTGGGCATCCCCACAGTCCGCATGACCAATGGTGGTACTGGCGTGAAGGGCGGATCGTGTGGCAATGACCCGGAGGCGACCGGGCTGCCGTCGACCCTGGCCATGGCCGCAACCTTCGACCGCGGGCTAAACTATGAAGCCGGCCGAATCCTCGGCGAGGAGACCCGGGCCTTCGCGCACCACGTGCTACTCGGACCGGGCATGAACCTTGTGCGTCACCCATACAATGGACGAAACTATGAGTACTTCAGTGAGGACCCGTACCTGACGGGTACACTGGCAACTGAGCAAGTCAAGGGCATCCAGGACCAAGGGGTCCAAGCCCAGCTTAAGCACCTAGCCGGTAATGAGCAGGAGACCGAGCGATGGACGATGGGTGTCCAGGTTCCCTCAAAGGCCATGAACGAGCTCTACATGCTTCCATTCGAGATGACCGTCAAGGATGCTGACCCAGCCTCCGTGATGTGCTCGTTCCCGGATGTCAACGGTACCTTTGCCTGTGACAGCTCTGAACTGCTTCAAGATGCACTAAGGGACAAGTGGGGCTTCGATGGTTACGTTATGAGTGACCGTCGCGCGATTCATGACATGGTTTCTGCCATTAAGGCGGGCATGAATGTCGAGCTCGACTGGGCACCGCAGTACTACACTCAAGAGAAGATCCAGGAGGCTCTTGACTCTGGTCAGGTGACCGAGGACGACATCGACAATTTACTTCGTCCGCGGTATATCAAGATGATCGAGTACGGCCACATGGATGAGCCATACGACAAGTTTCTGCCGGAGATCGTCGATCCGATGGCCAACGGCGCCAGCGCACGGAAAATGGCCGAGGAAGGGGCCGTGCTGTTGAAGAACGATGACGGGTTCCTGCCGCTGAATGGCGAGCCGAAGTCAATCGCACTGATCGGCGTCGAGTGGTTCGCCGGTGAGGCCAAGATGTCTCCGCGTTCCGTTCGGGACAACAACGAGAACGTCGTGACCCCTTACACGGTAACACCAAAAGAGGGCTTAGAGAATGTCATCAAGGAACTCGGATACAATACAAAAGTAACGTATAATGATGGACGTGACCCGGAGGCTGCAGCCAAGCTGGCCGCTGAGTCTGACGTTGTACTGCTGATGGTCGGCGACAACCCGCATGAGACCGTGGACCGCGATACCCTGGGATTCCCGGCCATCGACCTCAACACGAATCCGGACAAAGAGGACTGGGTGGAACAGGAGCCGCTGATCGACGCAGTTCTGAAGGCCAATGCGGAGAACACCACTATGGTCCTGAAGACCTCCGGTACGGTTCTCATGCCGTGGCTGGATAAGGTCCCTGCAGTCCTCCAGGCGTGGTTCCCAGGCATGGAGGATGGCAATGCCGTCGCTAATCTGCTCTACGGTAAGGTCAATCCTTCCGGCAAGCTGCCTATGACGTTCGGTGCTACCGAGCGTGAGGCTGCGTTCGCGACAGAGGAGCAGTACCCTGGAACCCGTCAAGACACTGGTAAGCCAGGTGGCCCTGGCCCGTACGGTGACGGTTCTGACCAGTTAATCGCCAAGTACACCGAGGGACTCGAGATGGGCTACCGCTGGTACGAGGCCAACAACGTGAAGCCGGTCTTCCCATTCGGGTACGGCCTGTCGTACACGACTTTCAAGTATGACGATCTCAAGGTGAAGAAGGTCCGCGGTGAAGGCAAAGGCAACAACGGCTCGTTGTCCGGTATTGACGTGTCCTTCACTGTAACCAACACCGGTGACGTTGCCGGTAAAGAAGCGGCACAGGTCTACCTGACCCTGCCAAACGAAGCTGGGCAGCCGACCAAGCGACTTGTTAACTTCGAGAAGGTTTACCTTGAGCCAGGTAAGAGCCAGCAGGTGACTGTACGGATTAACCAGGCTGACTCCAACCACCCGTTCTCCTATTTCATTCCGGAAGAACCGGATAACCTGGCGAACTGGGCTGACGGCGAGTGGGCAACTGCTGACGGAAAGTACCGCGTGCATGTCGGTAGTTCCTCGGCAGACACCCCTCTGGAAAAGGAAGTTCCGTTGAACTTCAAACTCAGCAAAGACGACAGCATGGGGAACGGAAACAACGGAAACAATGGAAATAAAGGAAATAAAGGAAACAAAGGAAACAACGGGAATAACGGAAACAAAGGAAACAACAACTCCCAACATTAGGCCTCTGGCCATGGGATGACATCGGCGACCCGGTAGGGGGCGTCAGGCATCCCGAAGATAGTGAGCCCGCGGGCTCGGCGAATCAAGCCGAAGCCCGCGGGCTCACTGCTTTTCTCGACGCTTCCATGGGCGACGAGAGGGACTAAAAGAGTCAAGGAAGGATGTGAAAGGTATGATGAAGGGATCCGTTCGGAACAGCCGGCGAGGTCCGGCGCATTCGTGGTGGGTGGTCCTTGGCCTGGTGGTCCTCTTGACCGCATGCACCGTCGAGGAATCTGATGGGCCGGTCGGGAGAGATGACGCCGTGGGACCCGCCCAGTCCGGGCACGGCGACTGGCAGGTCCCCGGCTTGGTGGACCGGTCCGGCACGCCAATCGAGGTGCCGAAGCCTGGTCCGGCCACTGGCAGGACCCTGGACGTTACGGACTTTGGGGCAGATCCGAATCCGGACTCGCACGACGACGCATCAGCCATACGGGCGGCACTGGACGCAGCCAAACCGGGTGACGAAGTCTTGCTGCCGGCCGGCACGTATGACTTGCGCTCCACTGACCCGGCCGACAAGTCGGCGAACATCGTGCTGCGCAGCGGAGTGAACCTGCGCGGTGAGGGCCAGGAGCGCACCGTGCTGCTGACCTCCCTCGACGGCGAGGATAACAGTCGGGTAATCCGCGGCTCCGGCGTCCGCGACGTCATTGTCGCTGACTTCACCATTACCTCCCGTCATGAGGGTCCACTTGGCGAAGACACCGACGACGGCGACGCGGGTGGCGGCCCGATGTACGGAATCTACCTTGGAGCCCACGAAGGGAAGGCCAGCTCCCGGGTCCTTGTGGAGAACCTGGGCATCCGGAGGTTCGAGCGCCACGGGATTTCCGTCAAGGCCAGCCGTGAAGTGACCCTCATTGGAAACTACGTTAGTGAGGCAACTGCCGTTGGCCCCGGCGGACAGGGCTACGGCATCGCTATCGAGGGCTCAGCGGACCAGCACGACCCGGATGCCGCCAACGATTCCCGGCACAATGTGGTCATCGGCAATACCTTCGATGGCAGGCATTTGCGGCACGCCATTCTGCTGCAATTCCCCACACACAACAATCTCGTGGCGGAGAACACCATCGTCAGCAGCCACCTCGACGCCATCGACCTGCACGGTGAGGGTGAATACCTGAACGAGGTCCGGGACAACACGGTCATCGGCGGGCAGCAGGCGGGCATCGCGCTAGGCAATTCAGGCGGGGCCAAGAACAAGCACGACGCCTCAGGACCTGGAAACTGGGTGCACTCCAATGACCTGATTGGAAATCGTCAGGGAGTCCTCGTCATCCTGGGAACTCCTGACACCCTCATCGAGGACAACAGGATCACCGCCGGGGAGGATTCGAAGGCCGGCATCGAGGTCCGCAATGCACCAGGCACAGAATTGCACGGTAACCACATCACTGGAGGGACTGACGGATTCTGGGCCATCCGGCTCAGTGAAGACCGCGGTACTGACGGACGGGGAAAAGGAATCCCCTCAGGCATCAGGATTGAGTCCAACGTCATTCGTCAGGCCGCCAATGGCATCAGGATCGATGCCGGGGAGGACCTCAGGATAGTCGAAAACGTCGTCGACGGCATCGACGGGGCCGAGCTAAGGGTGGCCGACGGGATCAAGGTGAGCCAGTCGGCCCAGCGGTCCAGCTCCACCAGGGCACCGGGGGCATCGAAGTCGCGGGAGAGCACCCGGTGATGGCGGCCAGCACCGCAGCGCCGTCGGTAGCCTCCTCCCCGGACAGGGCCTGGCGCCAGCGGGCCACGCCACGCGCTCGGTGGACTGCTGCAGCATGCCGGAAGTCCACTCCCAGTCGGCGCGGTAATGGTTGGACAGCAGTCCGGTCCGGATGGCGACGGCCTCGGCGCCCTGGAACGTGGGATGGGGGCAGATATGAAATGAACCGTAAAAGCTAGACACGAATTTTATGCTGCGTTTTGGATATTCCATTAATCTGGCTTTTCTTTGAACTAAGTAAAGAAAATTCAATAGGGATAAATGTGGCACCATCTGTCCAACCAAGGGTAAGCATGCGAAATCCCTTATAGAAACGCAACGGTGCGAAAGTTGAGTAACTAGTAATTCTTATTTTAACTTCTATAATTAACCCAGCCTTCATCAAAAAGAGGGCTGGGTTCCATCTAATAAGTTCCCTCATTTTTCACTAAACCATATTTAATATATTCACCATATTAAACCAAAGGAAGCCCTAACCTCGATCAAATGTTTGATTTTCTGACAAAAATCTTAGCCGCCAATCTAACCTGCCCTTTTCTACTTAGTAGTTGTCTTAGTTTAGTAGCCGATCATAAAAGAGGCTCCTACAATGATGATATATTTTTGGGGATAAGGGTGGCTTGGACAATCATCATATAGTAGGAAAAAATCAGCGATTTTCCTAAAAATTTTCCTTTTAAAAAGGCTCTGTTATAACTGATTGTTGATTTCATGTGTTTGAAAAATAAACGGTAAAATTCCGTTTAAATTGGGAAATACCCATATTTCCTTAAAAATAAAGGGAGTTTTTCCGTTTATATTATCCAAATCTTTGGATTTTGCCTTATTTAGAGCGGTTAATCGGAATATCTCCGCTTATATCTGCTTCTTAAGCTTTCTCTATATACATTAGCCGGAAATTCTCCGCCTATGAATTCTCATACCTACAAGAAAATCAACAATGAATAATAACAGAGCCTTTAAAAAAAAGAACGTCTGCAATTCATGCAAACGTTCCATTGGAGGTGTTAGGATATGTCTGAGCTTATAGCATCGGTGGTAATAATAACATATGCATTTAGAATAAAAGTGAATGGACAAGTGCTGATTAAAAATAAAATAGGCAGGAAATGTACAATAACAACCATTCTTGACCACATGTTCTTACTATTTTTGTTAGGTTATTTTAAACTCATCATTAACAGGTTTGCCTTCTAATGACTCAAATTCGGCAGATACCCCTTGACGCAGTCAGTAAATTATACCTATCCTAGCCTGATGCTAGGTATTTATTACCTATTTTTACAAAAATTAAAATAATTCTAATTATTCATGCGAGTGAATTTTTGTTAATCTATAATAAAATAGATGGAAATAATAGGGGGGATTTATGTTGAAGAGAAAATTTATAGTACCAGTAGCTCTATCGTCAGCATTGTTGGTAGGTTCTATCCCGGTGAGTAGTGTATTTGCAAAGCCGATTGATTCGAAGGTGGTTAATAGTGTACAAGCTTCTAAGAAGTGGAATGAGAACGCTAGCGTTCCTCTATTTGTGAAGGAGCGATTTGCAGAGAAATTCTCTTCTAGCACCCCTTCCAATGCACTAAATTATTTAAAGAAAAACGAAGGTAAAACTGGAATTAAAAATCCGGACAAAAGCCTAAAAGTAAAAGATACACAAAAAGATGAACTGGGTATGACTCACGTCCGCTTTAATCAGTCAATAAATGGAGTCAATGTCGAAGGGTCCGAGGTTATTGTTCATTTTAATAAGAATAATGAGGTAGTATCCATAAATGGAAGAATCAATCAGACTATTGCCGATGATACAGTTGACACGACAGCCAGCTTAAGGAGTGATACTGCATTAAAGACGGCAATGTCCACTGTCAATGCTCCTAATGAGTTGACATATGAGCCGACTACTGAGCTAGTAGTCTATCCTTTTGAAGGAGAAAATCATACAGCTTATAAGGTGAATGTGAACTTCATGGGGGATGAGCCCGGAAACTGGTTTGTCTTTGTGGATGCAAAAACAGGACAAGTCATCGACAAGTATAATGGCTTAATGCATGCGGATGAAATAAGAACACAAAAAGGTGTTGGAAAAGGTGTACACGGTGATCATAGGGAATTACATATTTCTCAAGTGAAGGAACCGAAATCTGGAACTAAGTTTGCGTTAGCAGATTACGCTCATGAGAACCTTGAAGCTATCTTAACATATGATTCTAAAAATGATACAGATACTAGAAATGATACCCTATATGTTGGGAATTCTGCTGCCTTTATCGGTGATTATGATCGAGCTGCGGTCGACGCCCATTATAATTCCGAAAAGGTTTATGACTATTATTTAAATGAACATGGCCGTAATTCTCTAGATGGGAAAGGGATGGCAATAAAATCCTATGTTCACTATGATAAAAATTATAACAATGCGTTCTGGAATGGTGCTTGGATGACCTATGGGGATGGTGACGGTGAGTTCTTTATTTCACTATCTGCCGGACTTGACGTTGCTGCCCATGAAATGACCCATGGTGTCATCACTCATACAGCAAATTTAGTATACCGCGATCAACCTGGAGCACTAAACGAATCATTCGCTGACGTCTTTGGTGCGCTTGTTGACGATAAAGATTGGGAAATGGGCGAGGATATTATGGCACCGGCTGCTAAAGCAGATGGTGTAACGAGATTGCGTAGCTTGAGTGATCCTAACAGTGTTAAAGTTAGTAATGCGCAAAGAGCGGCGTATGGAAGCGGAGTATATCCGGCTCATATGGATGAATTTTATCACATGCCGCGTAACGTAGATAACGGCGGTGTCCATGTGAACTCCTCCATTACAAACCATGCTGCTTACTTGATTGGTCAAGAAATTGGCAGGAAAAAATTAGGACAGATTTACTATCGAGCTTTATCAGTATATTTAACTCCTAATTCCAATTTTAGCGACGCGCGTAAAGCGATCGTACAGTCTGCGATCGATATTTATGGTGCAGGCAGCGCGGAAGAGGCTGCAGTTAATTCCGGTTTTGATGCGGTGGGAATTTATTAAAAATATAATTGCAACCTGCATGCAGGAATAGAATATTATAAGCGGATTTTAGATGAATATTGAAGTGTGTTTTATGTTCCCTCAAACTAAGAGTTTGGGGGGATTTTGTTTGAAAGTTGAAAAGGCGGTTGAGAATGAAAAACATCCCGGAGTGAGACTATGTAGTTCACTCCTTTAGAATTTTGGGGTCAGTCCTCCGGTGAACTAAAGCTTTAACGCACCGGGGGACTGACCCAATGTCACCTATGTAAATGGAGAAACCGGGTGTCATGCACCATCCAAAGGCACCATCCAATTGAAGATTAGTAGTTATTTGCATGTGTAATTCATCCTCCTTTCATTTCAGAAGCCTATCTGTTAAAAAGGACAGAGTAGCCTAAGCTAACCTGCCCTTTCCTACTTAGTAGTTGTCTTAATTTAGTAGCCGCTCATAAAAGAAGCTCCTACAACGATGAGTAGAACGAACAACACAACGACTAAAGCAACAGCGTTTTGTTCTCTATGTTCGTGTCTAAATTCTTCCATGAATATTACCTCCATAATAGGATTTTACTTCGCCCCAAATCATACCGTTTGGTTGATTAAATGACGCTAGTCAGTACGATAATCAGCAGAATGAACAATACAACGATTAAAACAAAAGTTGAACCGCCGCCATAACCACCGCCGTAGCCGTAACCGCCGCTATATCCACATGATCCAAACATATTTTTCACCACCTATTGGGTTATTTGGAGGAAAAACACTCCTACTATGTATATATATTTTCTTAAGACAAGGGTTGATTGGACAAATATCATCGTGTTAAGACAAAATTAGCGATTTGCTTAAACAATTTCTAAAAATGAAAAGAAGCGACTGCAAAACATGCAATCGCCTCTTCGGAGGTATAAATATATGCTGGTGCTGGCGGTGGTAGTAATAATATATGCACTCAGAATAAAACTGAATGGACAAGTGCTGATTAAAAAAAAAATAGGCAAGAAATGTACAATAACAACCATTCTTGACCACATGTTCTTACTATTCTTGTTAGGTTATTATAAACTCATAAAAGATGAACTTGTTTTTCAACTAACCTTCTACCTTTAATTGTATAAGAACAGCTGCCTTTGATAGCTGCTGTTCTTACCTGAGGGCTTTTCCGGAAACACTGCTTAATTCATTTACTTAAAAGAATCTACGTCTTCTTCTGTCGAATTCAAAGCGTCTTCTTCTTTCGAAATCAAAGTCGAACGGGAAAAATTCTCTTTCAAAAGGGAAAAACCGTCTTCTTCTAAAGTCGTCTCGAAAAAATCGATCTCTTCGATCAAAATCAAAAAATGGCATTTAATTCATCCTCCATTCATTTTAGAATCAATATGACAAAGGGACAGTTTAACTTAACCTGCCCTTTGTTCCGTACAAATTAGTAGCCGCTCATAAAAGAAGCTCCTACAACGATGAGTAGGACGAACAACGTAACGACTAAAGCAACATTGTTTTCTCTACGTTCGTGTCTAAATTCTTCCAAGTTTAACACCTCCATAATAGGATTTTACTTCGCCTCAAATCCAACCGTTTAGTTGATTAAATGACGCTAGTCAGTACGATAATTAACAGAATGAACAAAACTACGATTAATACAAATGAACTGCCTCCACCATATCCACCACCGTAGCCATAACCGCCACCATATGATCCGTACATAATTTTTCACCACCTATTGGAATATTAGAGGGGAAAACCCTCTATATATATATATTTCTTAAGATAAAGGTGGCTTGGACAATCATCATATAGTTAGAAAAATTCAGCGATTTACTTAAACTATTTCTAAAAATGTAGCTATAGAACGCCGTTAGGTTAATAAAAAAAAGCCGCCAATTATAGCAGCCTAATCTTAAAGTAAAAAACGCCTTATGTTTAATAACTTTCAATTTGTTCAATAAGAACAGCTGCTTATGATGACAACAGTTCTTTTACTTAGGCACATGGAAACACTGTTTAAATCTTTTGCTTAAAAGAATCTGCGTCTTCTTCTTTCGAATTCAAATCGTCTTCTTCTTTCTAATTCGATTTCAATTTCAAAGGGAAACCGTCTTCTTCTATTTATATTAGGAAAAGAGAGGCGATTAGAAAGAAGGGAATGAAATCAAAATCAAAGCCTCGACGCATAAATATTCCTCTGGATGGGTCAACCCTATCTATTACTCCTCTGTGAACTCTTCCATAATGGTCCCAGACCTCAACAGCTCGTCCACAATTTCTCATAGCGAAATTTCGCATTTAATTCATCCTCCTTTCATTTCATCAGTCTAATTGACAAAGGGACAGATTAACTTTCAACCTGCCCTTTGTTCCATACAAATTAGTAGCCAACCATAAAAGAAGTCCCTACAATGATTAGAAGAACGAATAATACAACGATTAACGCAAAAGGATTTCTCCTTTCCTCAAATTCCATGGCTAACAACTCTTTTACTTGATTAAAAAGGATTCAACTCGTCCAAATCCAACCGTTTAGTTGATTAAATGACGCTAGTCAGTACGATAATTAACAGAATGAACAAAACTACGATTAATACAAATGAACTGCCTCCACCATATCCACCACCGTAGCCATAACCGCCACCATATGATCCGTACATAATTTTTCACCACCTATTGGAATATTAGAGGGAAAAACCCTCTATATATATATATTTCTTATGATAAAGGTGGCTTGGACAACCATCATATAGTTAGAAAAAATCAACGATTTGCTTTATCAATTTCTAAAAATGAAAACAAGTGTCAATGTGGAAAAAGGTGTCAGGCACCATCCAGCTCGACATCCTTTTTTCATGATGGGTGATAAAAAGCCATTTAGAACCAGGGGCGAAACCATTTTAAATCAATTGTTTGATTAGAATTGAGACATGTCCAATCTAAAGATAGTTCTAAATCGCTAAAATGTTCCAAAACTAAAGGTAATTTGAATCATTAAATTGTAGGTGAAAAGAATTGTTTCTTTATATTCGTGAAGAAAATGGTCAAAAAATGTTTAATTATCACGAATTTTGTTCGTGAACATGACGATTAATGAAAGGGGGTGAGATGTTGCACTTCCGTCATTTTCTTATACCAGTGCTTATGGTCGGAGCAGCCCTGTTTTTACCAGATAACACCTTTGCCGAAAAGAATGAGCATGGTGGACAGCAGAATTCCCACAAGGAACATGTTCAAGTGAAGAATTCTTCAGAAAAATCTGGGAACACAGCTAAACAGTCTAACGTTCCGGCAAAAGCTGAAAACGCGAAGCCAAGGGAAAAAACTGTGGTGATGCCTGAACAGGCTAGTAAAAAACAGAATGGTGTAAAACAGCAGGATTCCAATCATGCTGAGAAACAAGGTAATTCCAAAAAGTCAGCTACTACAGATCCGAAGACTTTACCGGAGCAGGCAAATGGAAACGGATACGGTCTATCTAAAATAAACAAGACTGAGAAAACCGTTAAGGCTCCTGGTCAGGAGAAAAGCGAAGCTGTCAGGGATGATAAAAGAGGGCAGGGAAAGAATAAGCTTAAGGATAGGGACAAGCGTTCCTCTGATATTGCAGTAAAAGATAAAGTCGAACACCCCTCTGATATCACTGTTAAAAATAAAGCCGAGCATCACTCAGGAAACACTGTAAAAAATAAATCCAAATCGACGAGATTGGTTACTAGCTTTGAACCAAAAGCAAAAGGTTCAGATCTATCAGTACCAAAAAAGGTTGAAAATTTTGAACCTTCTTTACCAGTTCCACCACAAAAGGGAAATGTCCCTTCCAGTAAGGAAGAGATACCAAACGTCGATCAGGTTTTTAACCCGACCCAACGTTTAAACAGTCCTGGTGGTCAATCAAATGAGCGAGTCAGCCAGGGTTTACAAACAGTAAGTTTCTTGGAGAAGTGGTTTGAATGGAATAAATATGCTGAAATCAAGCTTGTCCAGGCTCACTTTTCACGGGATAAACTTTTGAATAATCAATGGGTAAATGCTCCACCTTCACCACCGCCGCAAGAAAGCTCCTTTATTATAAACCGTTAACCGCAGCTAAATGCCACGGAAACAGGAAAATAAAAGGAGCGAATTAAAAATGAATCATTATCTTAATCCTAATAAAGTTGTTAAATCGTTTGTATTAGCTGGAGCTGTATCTTTTGGAATTTTTGCAGGTGCACATTTTACGGAAGCTTCCGGCCCTGATAAGGAAAAAGCGGAGCACACAGTTCATGTAAAATACGAAAATAAGGAAAACGGTCATGAGAAAGAAAAGCATGAATCTCGTTCAAAATTTGAAAAGCCTGCGGCACCAAAAGTAAAGGCACAACATAAAGCCGAAAACGAAGGAAATGAAGAAAACGAAGACAAGGAACACCATAAAGCTGAAAAAGTGAACAAATCGCAAGCAAGTGCGCATGCTAGTGAATCGGCAAAAATGCATGCTGCACCAAACTCAGCCGTTCACGGCAAGGCTGAAAAAGCTGAAAAGGTTAACAAATCTCAAGCAAGTGTGCATGCCAGTGAATCGGCAAAAATGCATGCTGCACCAAACTCAGCCGTTCATGGCAAGGTTGGAAAAGTTGAAAAGCCGATAAAGGAAGTCCCAGCTGAAGAGGCGGTTAAAGAGGAAGTTCCAGTTCAAGAACCAGATGTTAATACGGACGTAACAACAGAAAATCAAAGTACTGATACCGTTTCTCCATCAGAAGATAAAGCGGACGTTGAAAAGGATGAAAAAATGAAAGATCATGATTCCGATTCAGCAGTAAAACCTGAGGATGAAGATGATCAGGGTGAAGATGATGACCATGATTCTGATTCTAAGAAAGTTGCTCATCATCATGAAGCTGTAGTGAAAACAGAGGATGAAGATGATCAGGATCAAGATGGTGACCATGATTCTGATTCTAAGAAAGCTGCTCATGATCATGAGGCTGTAGTGAAAACAAAGGATGAAGATGATCAAGGTGAAGATGATGACCATGATTCTGATTCTAAGAAAGCTGCTCATGATCACGAAGCTGTAGTAGCTGAAGATAAAACAGCAGAAGAAACAACTGAAGTTGCAACAGAAGAATCTACTGAAGTTGTAACAGAAGAAGCAACAGAAGAATCTACTGAAGTTGCAACAGAAGAAGCAGCAAACGAATCTACTGAAGCTGTAACAGAAGAAGCAGGAAACGAATCTACTGAAGCTGTAACAGAAGAAGCAGCAAACGAATCTACTGAAGCTGTAACAGAAGAAGCAGCTAACGAATCTACTGAAGCTGTAACAGAAGAAGCAACAGACGAATCTACAAAAGTTGCAACAGAAGAAGCAGCTAGTAAATCTACTGAAGCTGTAACAGAAAAAGCAGCTAACGAATCTACTAAAGCTGTAAAAGAGAAGCTGCTAGCGATTCTGGAAAAATTGTTACAGATGATAAAACTGATCCTGCAATAACTGAAAAGTTGTTCCGTTAAAGGGTCACATTTTTGAATAAAGATAAAATCGGCTCTCCCCTTTCGTTAAGGAGCGAGCCGATTTTTGTATAAAGAGCTTAAACTTGTAATTCAAATTGCTTTGAATATAGATGTGCATACGCTCCATCGTGTGCTAGTAACTCAATGTGCGAGCCTTGTTCAACAATACCATCCTCCGTTAACACGACAATTCGCTCTGCACTGCGGATCGTGGAGAGGCGATGGGCAATGACGATGGTTGTACGTCCTTTTGCTAACATTTCTAGTGATTCTTTGACAATGCTTTCACTCTCGTTATCTAGTGCACTCGTTGCTTCGTCTAAAATAAGAATAGGTGGATTCTTTAAGAATAAGCGGGCGATACTTAGTCGCTGCTTTTGCCCCCCAGACAGTTTGACACCTCGTTGTCCTATCTCGGAGTCGTACCCGTTTGACAAGCTCATGATAAAATCATGGGCATTGGCGTGCTTTGCTGCCACAATAATTTCTTCATCGCTCGCTGCTGGATTTCCATAGCGGATATTTTCCATCACCGTTCCCGCAAAGAGGTAAACATCTTGCTGTACAATCCCGATTGTTTTTCTTAATGACTGTAGGTCGATATTACGGACGTTGATTCCGTCTAGTAACACGTCCCCATCTGTTACATCATAAAAGCGGGGAATGAGCGAGCATAATGTTGTTTTTCCTGCACCAGACGGACCCACTAACGCAACGTATTCTCCCGGTTTTATACGAAGTGACAGGTTTACTAAAACATTGTCCAAATGGTCTTCGTAACGGAAGGAAACTTGCTTGAACTCAATTTCACCATGTATCTCTGGCAGGGTAATAGCATTTGGTTTGTTTTCAATTGACGGCTTCAGATTTATGATTTCCATAAAGCGCTGGAAGCCAGTGATTCCTTCTTGAAACTGCGTGCTCATATGAGTCAGTCGTTGGATTGGATCAATCATAAAGCTGATATACAGTAAAAAAGTGATCAAATCTGCTAAATCTAAAGTTTGGTTGACGATAGTGGCACTACCAAAAATGATCACCGTGATTGTAATCAGTTGGATAAACGTTTCAACACCATTGAAAAAGTACGCTTCAGCTTTGTAGGTATTCTTTCGGCTATCAAGGAAACGATTATTTTCTCGGTTAAACTTCTCGATCTCTATGTGTTCGTTCGTAAACGATTTGACGACGCGGATTCCCGATAGACTATCCTCTACTTGTGCGTTTATGTCCGCGATTCGCTCTTTGTTTCTTCTTAATGCCTTGTTCAGCATCTTATTAAAATATAATGCAAAGACACCTAAGAATGGCAAAAAACAAAATACAGCGATCGTTAATGGAGCGTTAATAAAGAACAAAATGACAAATGCTCCAATAAAGCGAACGAGATATTTGACGTAGTCTTCTGGACCGTGATGGTATAGCTCGGAAAGCAGTAGCAGGTCGTTCGTTATTCGAGACATGAGCTGACCTGTCTTTTCCTTATCGTAAAAGCTAAAGGAAAGCTTTTGCATGTGCGCGAACAGCTCGCTGCGCATATCACGTTCCATACGAGCTCCGACTTCATGTCCTTTGTAGTCTACAAAGTAGTTCCCGATATTCTGGATCGCCACTAAAACAAGCATAAGCCCACCAATCCAATACACTTCACTTAAAGCAGTGGACAAGTCTCCTTCCAGAACATCTTTCGTAATATAGCGAACGAGCAACGGAAATACCAAAGTCACAGCAGATACTATAAAGGCACATGCCAATACCGAAAGAAACAACGTTAAATACGGTTTATAATATGATAAAAATTTTTTTACTGGAAAACGCATAATTAACCCCTTTTTGGTGTTATTTTAAATAAAATAAACACTATAAGGGGATACACCGTTACATTTAAGAAAGTGTTCCACCCTTATATGTTTGTACGGTTTGATTCATCATGTTTTTCATGTAATTGGCCTCCTTGTTGGTTAATACTTCCATTGTAAACGATTTTATATTGGTGTGAACAGTCTATTTCAGTAAGTTTTCTTATTTGTTTATGACGTTTTTTTCATTGGAATAATATTATTATTTACTTGTTGCTCTTTGCTTTTTTTTCGATAAACGATTTTAGACAATGTAACACTAAATTCATATAAAACGAATAGTGGTACGAGAACTAATATTTGTGACATAAAATCAGGTGGAGTTATGACAGCAGATAGAATGGTTAGTAAAAAGTAAGATATCCTTCTAGCTTTAGATAGAAACTTTGGATTAATGACACCAATTGATGTAAGGAACATAGCAATGAGCGGTATTTCAAATACCAATCCAAGCGGCAGTGTTAAGTTTATGATGAATTTAAAATACTTTTCGGCCGTAAACAGCGTTTCAAACTGGCCTTTAGATAAGGATAATAAAAAGTTAAGAACCATTGGATACACGACAAAATAACCGAATGAAAGCCCTGTTAGAAACAAAGTAAAAAATCCTGGAATGTAGGCTAATGTTATTTTTCGTTCTTTTTTAGTTAGTCCTGGTTTTACAAATAACCACGTTTGATACGCAGCAATTGGGATGGTAAGTGCGACCGCGCTCACTCCTGAAATCATAAAATAGATACTAAGGATTTCAGTTGGTCCTAATACTGCTAACTCACGATGAAGATCACGAATAAGCCACTCATAAATGTCCTGCACAAAAATGAATGATCCAAATAAAAAAACGATAAAAGTGAGTATTGTAATGATTAATCGCTTCCTTAATTCCCCTAGGTGATAAACAAGTGTTAACTCTTGATTTTTCATATAAGGCTCTCCCTTTTTCCTTTTAGAAATAAGAGGAAGATGTAAGCTTTGTACTTACATCTTCGACACTTTTACTTAGAATCACTACGATCTTCTTTTTCCTCTGACATAATATCCTTTGCTGAACTTTTAAATTCTCTTAATGTATTCCCAAATGCACGCCCAATTTCAGGTAATTTAGATGGCCCAAATATGATGAGAGCAATAATTAATATTAAAATTAGACCAGGCACTCCTATATTTTGTAACATGTTGTTACCTCCATTAAAAATACTTTTTAACGATCAATTATTCTTTCACTGCTTTTTCCTTTTTTCCATTATTTAATGGTAAAGGATCCATACTTTGATCGTTCGCTGTTAAATCAATTCCATAGTCCTTAGCGAAAACCATGTGGGTTTCTACAAGAACACCTTCTTTATTTTCATCTAAATTGAATACTCTTGCTCCACGAAGTCTGTTTCTGTCAGCTCCGGAAAGACCGTACGTTCCAAAACCTGTGTTACCAGCATAACCAAGCAAAATTCCATAATAGTTGCCACAGTAGGTGTTTACATGATCATGTCCGCAGAAAACTCCCTTAACGTCCCCTCTGTCCAACATGGCTGAAAACAAACCGCCGTTAACCGGCCCTGGACATTCATCTTCATTTCTTTCTCCAACTATATTATGTTTTGCTGCTGCAAGATTATGGTTAGCTTGTGTTCTACTATCAACACTTCCATACCACATAAAACGATGTTCCCATAGAGGGATATGAATGAATACAAGTGAAGGCACTTTAAAACCGTATTGCTTCTCAAGTTTTTTTGATTTCTCATAATACCAATTCACTTGATTAAACCGAAGCCAGTCCCAAGTAGGGTAACCTTTAAAATCCTGTCCGGCAATTTCTGCTGGTGCATATCTTCCGCTATCAAGAAGCCAGAGGTTGAATGCGGCATTATTACCTTTTGAATTTTTTATTAAAAGGTTCATGTTCCCTGTTCCAGAAAGGCCCTTTTCTCCAGGTTCATTCATATTATATTTGTAATTCATATAGAACTTCAGCATGTCATTCTCATACATTCCACTATTAGGTGAAGAATCTTCATCATGATTTCCAAATGTAACCGCCCATTTAATTCCTCTTTGTTCCATTGGTTGTGCTACATTATTTAAGGCTTGTTTCATCTCTAATTCAGTATCACAGCCTCCTGTAATATTGTCACCGTTAAGAACAACAAAATCCGGCTTTTCTGAGTCAAGAACTTTCTCCATAAGTTCAAGTGTCCTACGATCAATTCGTTCATCATCTTGAGTGTCGTTAAATTGTACAACTTTATACTTTCCATCTGAGTTAAATTGAAGCTTAGCATTTCCAATTTCTTCAGCATGGACTTGGTTAGTAAATAAATTTCCGGGTAATCCAGTAGACGCAAGTGTTAACGCAAGCGTACTCATTCCTCCTATTTTCATAAAACTCCTTCTGTCTAACCCTTTGTTTAGATCCTGATTACTCATAATAATTACCTCCAAATTTTTAAAAAATAATAGAGCCTAGCAATCGAAAAGAGTAAAAATAGGGGAAAAAGCTTTATACAGTTTCGTGTACAAGCAGAACAGCCACCATTGTCCCCGTAATCTACTATTACATCGTAGAATAAAAATATTGATAAATTATTAATTATGCTAGAAAGGTAAGTAAAGAAAACAAAGAGAAAACAGAAAACCATAAGCCAAAGAAAACGACACAAATAGCCTTTCTAAGAAAAATATTCAGATTATTTATAGTAGAAAAGATAGATGAAAAAGATGCTTTTTGATTTTGTTTTATTTTCTATTTTTGATTAATTTACAAAACTTAATATTTTCTTAGGCATTTTGTTATATTCAGTTCTTATAATTGGTTTAAATAAAGCCAAATTCAAATGATGGAGGCATTGGAAGGATAGTATGAATAAGGATTTAATTACAGAAAGGTATAGAGTAATAATTAGAGAACTTGATATAAAAAATAAAATTAATGTAATGGATTTAGCAATAAAATTAAACGTAACACCAGAAACGATTCGAAAAGATTTAAGCGCGCTTGAGGAGAAAAAGAAATTACGTAGAATTCACGGTGGGGCTATTCGATATTTTGGTTTGATTAAAGAACCTCATTTTAATAAGAAAATCGGCATCTCTCATAATCAAAAAAAAATGATAGGGGAAGTTGCGGCAGCTTTCATTATGGATGGAGAAACAGTTGCTCTAGATGTAGGATCAACAACCTTACATATTGCGAGTTCAATTGAAAATGTAAAAAATATCACGATTGTGACCAACTCATTAGCAGCAGCCGAAATCTTAAATAATCGATTAGAAAGCCAACTATTTGATGGCAAAGTAATCGTACTTGGAGGAATAACTAATCCAATGCAACGTTCAATCAGTGGACCATTAACCAATCAGCTATTAGAACACTTTTATTTTGATAAAGCGTTTATTTCATGTGGAGGAATTAGCAAAGATGGAATATGTGATTTTAATATAGATGAAGCAACTGCATCTACCATTATGATGAAAAGATCAAGAAGTGTTTATGTTGTAACTGATTCTTCAAAAATTAATCAGAAGGCTCTTTTTCATATAGGGTCATTCTCATCAATTAATTGTGTTATTTCAGATCAAGAAATGCCCGCTGATTGGTCTAAAGACGCTATGGTTAGAAACCTAAAATGGATAAAAGTGGGTGACATGTATGAAAATTGATTACCATGTTCATATTAAGGAAGCTCCTTAATAAACAGGAATTAATTTAAAAGTTTTTGAGGGATTATTCAACGGTGACAGTTTTGCAGACGGGGTACGACCAAATAACCGAAGTCCAATTTCCAAGGAGCATATAAAGGAAATTGGGCTTCTATTTAGTAGGGAGATCGGATTCTTACATAAGTATTCTATATTTTATTCGTGAGAGGGTTTCTCAAATTTGAAATATCCACACGACGATGTATCCTAAAAAGGAACCAATGATTGCAGTCAATGTCATCGTAACAGAGCTCATCGAAAAGGTCAGTTCACTGTATTCGGCAGCTTTAGAAGTTCCCATGGCATGTGAGGCACTACCAAGAGCGATACCTCTTCCAATGGGGCTATGCACTCGCATAATTTTAAAGATAGTAGGAGCTGCTATTGCACCAAAGATCCCTGCAATCATAACACCAACAATTGCCATTGAGGCATTTCCTCCCAATCCGTTAGCTACTTCTATCGCAACAGGAGTAGTAAGGGATTTAGGGATAATGGAAAGAATTAATGTGTGATTTATCCCGATTATCTTAGCCAGGAGACCAACACTGACCATTCCAGAAATTGCACCGATCAAAACTCCTCCTAATATGGGGAATATGTGCTTTATTAAAAAATGACGTTGTTTATATAAAGGGTAAGCAAGTGCTACAACGGATGGACCTAAGAGTGAACTAATCCATTGCCCGCCAATCATATAGGTTTTATAAGGAATATGAAACACTGAAAGGATAACGATAATAAGAGTAGTTGCAGTTAAAACCGGAATTAAATATGCGTAAGAATACCGTTTATAAATTCTAGTCATTAAAAAATAAGTGACGACGGTTAATAAAATCATGCAGAATGCGAAGAGAGCTTGTTGCATTCTTTATCATCCTTTCTTTCTTGTGCTTTTTTTTCAAAAAATTGACTTGCCGTTCCTGCTATTGCAATGGTAATGATGGTGCTTAATAGAACGGCTGCAATGAGCAATGCACCTTGAATCGAAAGTAAGGAAGGATAGTTCATGATCCCAACTGTTGAAGGAATAAAAAATAACATTAATGTACTTAACAGAAAACCTGCCCCATTCTCTATATACTTTACTGGGACTATTTTTAAGCATAAACAAATGAAAAGTAATAGGAGAGCTATTATACTACCCGGAATGACTAGGTGAAATAGGTTGTGAATAACAGTTCCGATGTAGGAAAAAATAAATAAAATGCATATTTGCAAAAGGATATTGAGAATTTTCTTCATGTTGTGTTGCTCCTCTTTTTGGAAGCAACTTCCCTTCTTTCGTCTTTTTCTTTTACTCCGTAAGATTTGCGATTATGGTGCTATATGTGTTATCAAGATGGCTCAAAACAGCATCCGTTGTTTGGCGTAAATTCCTTGCTTTTAGCCCCTCAATAATTAATTTATGTTCGTCATAAGGCTTATCTAAGCTTAACCCTGTCTTTAAAGCAGCGAATCCATACCAATTAAAATGGTCAATGAGATTTTCGATTAATTGATATAGTCGATTATTTTGACTTAACTCCGCTAGGAACAAGTGAAAGGAAGTATCATAGTATACAAACTTTATAGGATCTTCCTTAAAGTCGGATAGTTGTTTATCCATCTTCTCAATCTGATAGATAGTTTCATTATCGAGTAGAGGAATCAGTAGTTCGATGACCAATACTTCATTAGCCTTTCGCAGCTGGAAAACTTCATCAACATCGTGTCTATTAATGGTTTTGACCAAAATTCCTTTTCTTGGTACAGATTGAATCCACCCTTCTACTTCTAACTGTTGCAAAGCTAATTTTAATGGGGTACGGCTGATTCCAAGGCTATCACTAAGTGAACGTTCATATAACATCGATCCAGGTTCGACTTTGTGTTGAATGATTCCTTTCTTAATTTCTTTATATGCATGATCTTTAAATAATTGGGGCTGTTCCGCCTTTAAGAAACTCATCTATTTTCATCCTTTATCATAATAGTAGTTAGATCTTAAGTGATTATCAGTATTGTTAATAATCTAAGAAAAGGAAAAAAAAAATCTGGCATCTGGAATACCAGATACCAATTTAAAAAGTTTATCATTTATTTCATATTTTTGCAACTTCGGGGTCTGATTCCCGCTCTGATTAGCTACCGAACGCTCGCGTTTAAGAAGAATTCGGTAGGCTATTAGCCCGAAAATGATGTTGGAGTGGAATTTGGGTCCAAACATTGAAGTAGAGCGCGTCTATTTGAAAGTTTGAGTGGAATTTGGGACCAAACATCGAAGTAGAGCCCGTCTACTTGAACGGTTGAGTGGATTTTGGGACCGAACATCGAAGTGGAACGTCTGGAAGCACGTTAGTAAATTGTATAAAAAAATCTGAAAAGAGCGTTTACAAAAATGTTGTAAAGGAATATAATCAAAAGTATAGAAACTGGTCATGACAACACAATCAGTTTACATGCTTTTGGATAGTGGTAATGACAACATAGCCATAGAGAAAAATAAATGTATAGAAGGAGGTGTGGTTGCTAATCCTTTCAATTTACAAATAACTAACAACAAGGAGGCAATATCGTTATGGCAGAACCTAATATTCTATTAACTCGGATTGATAACCGTTTAGTCCACGGACAAGTTGGGGTAACATGGACGACTACATTAGGAGCAAATTTATTAATTGTTGCGGATGATAATTTAGCAAAGGATCCCCTTCAACAGCAATTAATGGCAATTACGGCAGAGTCATCAGGAGCAGGTATTCGCTTTTTCACTGTAGAGCACACGATAAATATTATTAGTAAGGCAGCACCACATCAGAAAATCTTTATTATTTGTCGGACACCAGAAGAAGTTAAAAGATTAATTGACGGTGGAGTTCCACTAAAAGATGTCAACGTAGGGAATATGCATTTTACCCAAGGGAAAAGGCAACTAAGCAAGAAGGTTTATGTAGATGACAAAGATCTCGAAACATTAAAATACATTGCTTCGAAAAATGTAAACGTATTCATCCAGGATGTGCCGGGTGACAACAAAGAAACTATTAAGTAGGGGGTAAGAACATGCACGACATCACGTTGATCCAAGGAATATTGCTTGTTGTATTAGCCATTATTGTCGGTTTAGATGCATGGCTGGAAGGACTCTTCATTTTTAGACCAATTATTGTTTCAACTCTTACTGGTATTATTTTAGGTGATGTAACGTTAGGGCTTGTCTGTGGTGGATTAACTGAGTTGGCATTTGCCGGGTTAACACCTGCAGGTGGAACACAGCCTCCTAACCCAGTGTTAGCAGGTATCATGACACCGGTTTTAGCATATACAGCCGGCGTTGATGAAAAAACAGCAATCGGATTGGCTTTGCCATTCAGCTTTTTAATGCAATATATTTTATTATTCTATTATTCATCATTCTCGGTATTTATGGTTAAAGCAGACAAGTATGCCAAAGAAGCTAACATTAATGCTTTCTCAAGATTAAATATTTTAATGCTTGTCATTGTTGCAGCAACAAACGGTATTGTTGTTTTCCTTTGTGCATATGTAGCTCAATCGCCAATGAGACATCTGGTTGAATCCATGCCTGAATGGTTAACACATGGCTTTGGAGTCGCAGGTGGACTCTTACCTGCAGTAGGTTTTGCATTATTATTACGTGTAATGATGAAAAAAGAACTTATTCCATTCTTAATTGTTGGATTTGTCTTTGCATCCTTCATTCCATACTCAAACCTTTTACCAGTAGCAGTAATTGGTGCCGCCTTTGCTATGTACGAGTATTTTAATAATCAAAAGAACAAAACTTTAGCATCTGCAGCACCTTCAACATCTTCCGAAGGAGAGGATTATAGTGACGGAATCTAAACGCGTATTATCAAAAAAGGATATTACTAAACTTGCATTTCGCAGCACACTTTTGCAGTCGAGTTTCAACTATGAACGGATGCAAGCAGGCGGTTGGACTTGGTCCATGCTTCCATTTTTAAAAAAAATCCACAAGGATGACGACAAAAAGTTATCTGAGTCTATGGAAGATAACATGGAATTTATCAATACTCATCCAAACCTTGTTGGTTTCCTCATGGGCTTGCTTCTTTCCTTGGAAGAAAACAAAGAGGATAGAAATTTAATTAAAGGGTTAAAAGTAGCCTTATTTGCACCGCTTGCGGGGATTGGAGATGCCATCTTTTGGTTCACGCTTCTACCGATTGTTGCCGGGATATCCGCTTCCTTTGCCATTCAAGGTAGTCTTATCGGACCGCTAATTTTCTTGATTGTATATATCGGAGTGTTTGCTCTTCGGGTTGTTTGGACACATATGGGTTATGAACTTGGAACGAGTGCGGTTGAAAAAATAAAAACCAGTTCCCAAGCCATCTCCAAATCGGCAACTATTCTTGGTAGTACCGTAATTGGCGGATTAATCGCTGCCTATGTGCATATTGAAGTCTTATCAACGGTGAAAATTAACAAAGATCACGCGGTTAATCTGCAAGCAGATTTCTTTGATAAAATTTTCCCTAGCATTTTACCATTAGGATTTACATTGCTAATGTTTTACTTCCTCAAGAAAAAGAAAGCTAGTCCAGTTTTGTTAATAGCTGTAACTTTTATTTTTGCTATTCTAATGTCAGCATTGGGAGTGTTATAATTGAAAAAGCTTATTGTTACTGGTCATGGTCAATATGCTAGCGGACTGAAAAGTTCTTTAGAATTATTGGCAGGCCCGAATCAGGATTTCCTGTTCATTGATTTTCCTGCTGAAATGACGGAGGCTGGTTTAAAGGTGCAAATGGAAGAAACAATCCAATCATTCAGTAATGATGAATTGTTATTTATTTGCGATATTTTAGGCGGAACACCCTATAAAAATGCTGCAACATTAGCGAATGAAAATGCCCGTATCGAGGTAGTCGCAGGTTGTAACCTCGGGTCTATATTAGAAGCAGTCTTTCAAAAGGAAACGATGTCCTTGGTTGATCTTGCCAATTCATTAGTAGATTCGAGTAAAAAGTATACAGTGAAATTTGAAAAAATAAGAGAAGCTCAGCCAGTTCATAACACAGATTCATTCGAAAATGGTATTTAGGCGAAAATCAAACCTGCTACAGCTTGCATGAAGATTAAGCGTTATGGAATTTATCAAGGTAACTATGTCGAGTATACGGAAAGTGTAGCTAGGGGAGATCAATTCTTCTATACGGCTGAACTAAATAATCAACTATATTAAATCCTTGTGGATTTAATATAGTTTTTACTTTTACTGGTTATGACAACACAACCATATGGAATGACATATGGTTTTACTTTTACATTTACTGGCATAAGATACGTAACAATGAGGTGATTGAAATGAAAAATAGCCTGCTTTTTTTTGATATTGATGGGACGCTAAAAGACGATAAACAAGATCTTCCAAAAACGACGAAAGAAGCCATTTTTCAGTTAAAAGAAAATGGGCATGAAGTGGCCATTGCAACAGGCCGTGCCCCTTACATGTTTGAAGAACTGCGAAACGAGCTGGATATTCATACATATGTCAGTTTTAATGGCCAGTATGTAGTTGTAAAAGATGAGGTTGTCTATACGAATCCATTAAATAGGGAAGCCTTGCAGTTGCTTACACATATGGCTGAAAAGAATAACCACCCGATTATTTATATGGACCAATATGATATGAAAGCGAATGTTTTACACCATGAATTTATCACAGAAGGCCTGAATTCTTTGGCTTTAACGCTCGAAGCAAGCCCTGATCCTGACTTTCATAAAGAAAGAGATATTTTCCAATCAATGTTATTCATTCAAGACCAGGAAGAGGTGCAATACGAGCAGGCATTTAAAGATTTTAAATTTGTCCGCTGGCATCCTTTATCCGTTGATGTCGATCCAGCTGGAGGATCAAAGGCAAAGGGAATCGAAAAAGTCATGGTGCATTTAGGTTATTCGATGGATCAGATGTATGCTTTTGGTGATGGGTTAAATGACATTGAAATGCTTTCATTTGTTCCAAATAGCGTCGCCATGGGGAATGCACACCCCTTGACAAAAAAGGCAGCCAAATTTATCACAAAATCAGTTGACGAAGATGGAATATTCTATGGGTTAAAAATGTTAGGTTTACTATAGATTGGTGTGATTACGGTATTGTTGGGGCTGGATTACGCGTATTAGAGAGAATCTAAACGAGAAGGGCGATAGATATGTTTACATTTAATCAAGAAAAACTTGTGTCTTTAGGTGCAGCTATTACAACAGAGGAAATAAAGCAACAACCAGATTTATGGGATGAAACTAATTCCCTGTATATGGAGAAAAGTGGAGAGATTCAAGCATTTTTGCAAAAATTATCCGAGAAACATGATCGAGTTCGTGTCATTTTTACAGGTGCTGGGACGTCTGCCTATGTCGGCGAAACGGTCACACCGTATCTAAAAGAAAAAGTCGATGAAAGCCAATGGGAATTGAACAGTGTTCCAACCACCACGTTGGTGTCGAACTCTTATCAATATTTAAAAGTAGATTTCCCGACATTGTTGGTTTCATTTGCTCGAAGTGGAAATAGCCCCGAAAGTGTCGCGGCCGTAGAAATCGCTGAACAAATGGTTACCGACTTTTATCAGCTAACGATTACCTGTGCAAAAGATGGTGAATTAGCCAAGCGAGCCAAAGGGGATGAAAATAATCTCTTGTTGTTGATGCCTGAAAAGGCAAATGATCAAGGGTTTGCGATGACCGGAAGCTATACATGCATGACGCTAACGGCCTTACTCGTTTTTGATCCGTTGTCCGTTAAAGAAAAATCGACGATTGTCAAAACGATACGCCGAATGGGTGAAAGTGTCATTAGTAGAGAAGATGCGATTCAAAACATTATTGATCTTGATTTTGAGCGCATCATTTATCTTGGCTCAGGAAGTTTAGAAGGCTTGACGAGAGAAGCACAATTAAAGGTATTGGAGTTAACTGCAGGTAAAGTTGTCACTGCCTTTGATTCATCGTTGGGTTTCAGACACGGTCCTAAATCATTTGTCAATGAAAAGGCATTGGTTTTTGTTTTTGTTTCCAATCACCCTTATACTCGTCAATACGATTTAGATATATTAAAAGAATTACAACTGGATAACATCGCCAACTACATTTGTGCAATCGAAGTGGACGGGGAAAAGAATTATGATGGTGATACGTTCTTATTCAACAGCGAAAACCAAGCCATACCGGATGCCTACTTGGCATTGCCGTTTGTCATGGTTGGACAAACGATTTCCCTGTTAGCTTCCATTAAAGTTGGAAATACACCGGATACTCCTTCACCAAGTGGAACGGTCAATCGGATCGTAAAAGGCGTAACTATCCACGAATACAAGTAAACAGAGGAAAGGAATCACTACCTTTTCTGTGTTTTGATGGCGTTTGTCGTTATCAGGTTTAAAACTTCATTCAGAAAGAGGGAGTGCGATGATTTTAGCTGTCACGATGAATCCATCCGTAGATATTTCCTATCCGATTCATGAATTCAAACTAGATGATGTTAACCGTGTGGAAACTGTTCGTAAAACTGCCGGTGGAAAAGGGCTAAATGTTGCCCGGATTATCTCGCAAATGGAAGAAAAAGTCTTGGCCACAGGTGTGCTTGGTGGAACCATTGGCGAATACATTGTTCAGGAATTAACTAAAAGCGATATTGAAAATGACTTTTTAAGAATCAATCAAGAATCAAGAAATTGTATCGCCATTCTTCATGATGGCAAACAAACGGAGATTTTAGAATCTGGCCCGACATTAACTGCAGATGAAGGGGCGGCCTTTTTAGAGAAATATGAAAGTCTGCTATCGGAAGTTTCACTTGTGACGATATCAGGCAGTTTACCAAAAGGCCTGCAAATGAATTTTTATCAGCAAATGTTAGAAATAAGCCATGAAAAGGGGATTCCTGTAATAGTTGATTCATCAGGGGAATCATTAAGACAGGTTTTGTTACATAAGGAAAAACCATTTGCCATCAAGCCGAATATAACGGAATTGTCTCAGCTTCTTAGAATGGAAGTGAAACAAACAATAGGCAGTTTGAAACATGTGTTAAACAATGAGTTATTTAATGGGATTGAATGGATTGTCGTCTCGATGGGGAAGGACGGTGCCTTTGTAAGGCATGGTGAGGATTATTTCCGGATTACCATCCCTAAAATCGACGTGATTAACCCTGTCGGTTCAGGTGATGCTACTGTTGCTGGATTAGCCGTTGCTCTCAGTCGAAATCAGTCAGTTGAAACAGTACTGAAAACAGCCATGACAACGGGAATGCTCAATACTATGGAGGCTGGAACAGGTTATATAGATTTAGCAAAATTCAGCCAATTCTTTAATTTGGTAAAGGTTACAAAAATAGATTAATAGGGGTGTTTGTCAGTGATAGAACTAACCAAAAATAAACTAGCAGCTTTAAAACGTTTATCCGATGAAAATGGAGTAATTGGAGCATTAGCAATTGATCAGCGCGGCTCATTAAAGAAAATGATTGCGGCAGGAAGTGCGAGTCATGTCGGAGATGAAGGCATTATCCGCTTTAAAGAATTGGTTTCGGAAGAGTTAACACCATTTGCGACTGCTATTCTATTAGATCCAGAATATGGTCTGCCGGCTGCAAAAGTCCGCAGCAAAGATGCGGGATTATTGGTGGCTTATGAAAAAACCGGCTATGATGCAACAGCTGTGGGGCGTTTGCCTGATTTATTGCCGGAGTGGTCTGTTAAACGGTTGAAGGAAGCCGGCGCAGATGCCGTTAAATTCTTACTGTATTATGATGTGGATGAAGATAAAAAGATTAATGACTATAAACACGTCTATATGGAACGGGTTGGATCTGAGTGTGTGGCAGAAGACATTCCGTTTTTCTTAGAAATTGTGTCATACGATGCTGAAAATGATGATGTCAAAAGTAAAGCATATGCCAAAGTGAAACCGCATAAAGTAATTGAGGCAATGAGAGAATTCTCTAAGCCCCAGTACAATGTGGATGTATTGAAAGTAGAAGTTCCGGTAGATATGAACTTTGTCGAAGGTTACACAGAGGGTGAAACAGCCTATAGTAAGGAAGAAGCTGCTGCTTATTTTAAAGAGCAAAGTGAAGTAACAGAGCTTCCATTTATCTTCTTGAGTGCTGGAGTAAGTGCAGCATTATTCCAAGAAACCTTGAAGTTTGCCAAGGAATCTGGTTCAACCTTTAATGGTGTGTTATGCGGCCGGGCAACATGGAAAGACGGTGTGGCACCATTTGCTACAGATGGCGAGCAAGCAGGACGTACCTGGTTACAAGATACTGGTAAAAAGAATATTGAAGAACTGAACGGAGTATTGAAAGAATCAGCAAGCTCTTGGTTTGATAAAGTTAAATAAAGTAGAAGGGGACGAGGGGACATTCTTGTCCCCATTTTTTTAGTAGGCTGTGTTAAAGCACATTGTTTATTTTGAGCACAATGTTGATTGGAGTGGAAGGCGCGAGACTCCTGCGGGATCAGCGGGACAGGTGAGACCCCGCAGGCGCTTTAGCGCCGAGGAGGCTCACCGCCCGCCCCGCGGAAAGCGAAGCGCCTGGAACGGAAATCAACATTCACTTTTAACACAGCCTTTTAGTAAGGATGAATAATACTATTAATGTAGAAAAATGTCGAATGAAAATTTTGAAAACTCAAATAAAACGATGATATACTTGTATTAACTGGTAATGACATCACTACTATAGATGAATCAATTCTAGAGGATGGGAAATCACATTAGTAATTCTTAAAACAAAGGAATAAGAAATTATTTATTTGTAAGCCCTTACATCCAACAAGTTATAACATCATTACCAAAAAATATGAATCTTTATCGTGACATAAGAAGAAAATGGAGAGGATGATACACAATGACAAAAGTAACTATAATTGGAGCTGGCAGCTTTTTTACCCACAATATTGTGATTGATATTTTAAATATTGAAGGCTTGGATAAGGGTGTAATAGGTTTAGTAGATATTGATGAAAAACGTCTGGAAATTGCTCATCGTCTGGTAGAAAAGGTTATAGCACTTACCGGAAAAGACTGGAGCGTCACTTCTTCAATCAATAGGAGAGAAGTTTTGCCAGGATCCAACTTCGTTATAAATCAAATTGAGGTTGCCGGATTATCGACAGTTAAACATGAGTATGAAATACCGCTTAAATATGGGGTAAATCAATGTATTGGCGATACAATGGGGCCTGGCGGACTTTTTAAAACCCTGCGGACTTTGCCGGCATGGAGAGATATCGTCGCTGATATCAACGAATTATGTCCGGAAACGACAATCTTAAATTACACGAACCCAATGTCTGCCGTAACCCTAGCGACAACCCGAATGACAGATATCCCGGTAGTGGGTCTTTGCCATTCGATACAAAATACTTCAAGGCAACTTGCAAGTTATTTGGAAGTCCCATATGAGGAATTAAAATGGACAGCAGCTGGCATCAACCATATGTCATGGTTTCTGGAGCTAAATTACAAGGGTGAAGATATGTATCCAGTCCTAAAAGAAAGGATAGCCAATAATCCTGTACTTTTAGCAAAAGATCCAGTGAGGCTGGATGCTATGAAATATCTGGGTAGCTTTGTATCGGAATCCAGTGGACATTTTTCCGAATATATTCCTTATTATCGAAAACGTCAGGATTTAATAGATAAACATTGCAGTACAGGATATAACGGTGCGACAGGGTTTTATGCCAATAACTGGCCGACATGGAGAAAAGAAAGTGATGAGGATATTTTAAAGATATTGTCAGGAGAGAGCGCTATCAAACTGGAATCCAGTCATGAATATGCGGCGACGATAATTGAAGGGATGATAAAAAATACCCCGCAGGTAATCTATGGGAATGTCCAGAATAAAGGGCTTATTGAAAACCTGCCGTCTTATGGAGTTGTTGAAGTCGCATGTCTAGTTGATCGAAATGGCATACAGCCTTGTCACTTTGGAAAACTCCCTGAACATCTGGCTGCACTGTGCCGGAGTAATATGGCATTTTTTGAATTAGCCGTGCAGGCCGTACTGGAAAATGACAAGGAAAAGGCCCTTTATGCCCTGACAATTGACCCTCTTACATCTGCAGTTTGTTCGTTGGCAGAAATCAAGGAAATGTTTGAAGAATTATTTGAAGCAGAACGTGAGTTTATTGGTGATTTAAGGTAAAGAATCAATCGGTGGGAATGCAAAATCTATTAAAAACAGGAAAGAGGGGAATTCAGTGAAAAACTTGAAAGTAATTTGGGTTGTATTCTTAATGCTTTTACTTACATTATCTGCATGCAGTAACAGCGAATCAATAAGCGGATCCAGTGACGGTAAAGTAAACTTGACATGGTGGAGCCATGATGGTCCAACTTTTGTAAAGGCAAATAAAAAATTTATAAAGGATTACGAAGCAGCAAATCCAAATGTAAAAATAAATCTGCAAATCTACCCATATGATGCTTTTGTTCAAAAATTAAAAGCAGCTTATGCATCAAAGAATCCACCTGATATGGCTCAAGTATTTGGCAGCTGGGTGCCGGAATATACGAAGAATGATTTGCTTTCTCCTGTACCCGATGAGATGAAAGATTGGGTAAAGTCAGGTTTTTATGAGCCTGCTTTAGGTGCATATACTCATGATGAGGTCCCTTATGGAATTCCACAGGAGTATAATATCGAAAATGGCGGTGTATTAGCAAATCCCGAGATGTTTAAAAATGCTGGGCTGGATTATCCAAAAACTTGGGATGAGCTAATAACTGATGCTCAAAAACTTACAGTAACCCAAAACGAAAAAATCCAAGTAAAAGGTTTTGACTTTGTTAACTATGACAATATCACATTTACGTTTTTGTCCCTCATTCTTCAACAAAAGGGGGAATATTGGACGAAAGATAATCAAGTTAATTTTTCAACACCAGAAGCGGTGAAAGCTATGAACGAACTTAAAAAATTCGTAACTGATTATAAGGTAACAGACTTACGAGATTTTGGAGGGAAATTGGATACTTCAGATCTATTTTTCAAGAATAAGGCAGCAATGGTCATTAGAGGACCTTGGTCTATTGCGGAAGGGAAGGAAAATTATCAGACTGAGAAGCTGGATTATATTCCGATGCCTTCCTTTACAGAAAATCCAGCGTATTTTGCAGCAGAATCCGGCTGGGGGGAAATCGTTGCAAAAAGTAGTAAACATCAAGAAGAAGCATGGAAATTCATTAAGTATATGACAGAAAAAGAAAATGCAAAGTATTTTAATATTACAACGTTTACGGTTCCAGCGAACAAAGATGCTGCTCAGGATCCAGAATTTTTGAAGGCCTTACCGAAAATGAAAGCTTCCATTGATGTCCTGCCTTATGGAATGTTCATTGGGATCATTGATACGGATTTCTTAAAGAAGACAATTAATGATAACTTCCAATTGATTGCTGTTGATAAAGTTTCCGTTGAAGATGGTTTAAAGAAAATTGAAACGACCATAAATCAAATGCTAAATAAATAAAAGTTATCTAGAAAGGAAACTAGTCAAATTGTTGAGGTTACCCAACCTCGGTCAAAATGGGGGGACATCCCCCCATTTTACTGAACTATGTCATTTGTTAGTTTGAAAAAGTTGACGATTAAAGTCAGCAAGGGGGGATAGCCATGTCGTCGATTCCTGAATCAACAGGAACCAAATCTGCTATAGAGATTAAGGGAGGGAAAAAGAGAACACAAACCCAAATTAAGGTTCAGAACCGATTTATTTTCTTTTCTTTGACACCAATCATGATTGTTTTCATCGTTTTCTCAGCAATCCCAATTGTTTGGGGGTTGGTTTTGTCCTTTTATCAATATAATCCACTGCAAGAGCATTCTCCTTTTATCGGTTTACGGAATTATATGGATCTTTTAAAAGACGATGTCTTTATTAAATCATTTTGGAATACCTTTAAATTTGTCATTATTGCTGTTCCCGCCAATATCGCTATAACCTTATTGATTGCAATTGGTGTCAATCGAATCAGAAATAACATGTTCCGCAATCTATTTAGGACTATTTACTTTTTGCCATGTATCGCCCCCTTGGCGGGATCGGCAGTAGTATGGACGACGATGTTTAATAAGGATACAGGTCTTTTCAATGTCCTGTTGAATTTTTTACATATGCCTGGCGTTGATTGGCTCACGGACCCGTCTTTAGCCATGTACTCTGTTATTGCCATGACACTTTGGGCGGATATGGGCTTTAATATTGTCCTATTTATGGCTGGATTAGATTCCATTCCAAAAATGTTTTATGAAGCAGCAGAATTGGATGGTGCAAATCCCTGGAAAAGATTTTGGAATATTACGGTTCCGCTTTTAAGCAGAACAACTCTTTTTGTTACTATTATGACTTGCCTTGCCTACTTTCAAATGTTCCCTCAGTTCCAGATCTTAACAAATGGTGAACCTCAGAATGAAACGCGCGTCCTTGCCTTAAGCATATATGATCACGCTTTTACTTATATGAATATGGGGTACGCATCAGCTATTGCATCAGTACTGTTTGTCATCATCCTGATTATCACGATTATTCAGTTAAAATTGGGAAAATCCCAGTGGGAATATTAGGGGGGAATTATGAAAAAGAAACTAGATATTCCATATATCATTTTGTTTTTGATTGTTTCTATGGGTGCCGTTATCATGTTTATACCATACCTATGGATGGTATTGTCTTCCTTGAAAGGAAATCATGAAATTCTTTCAGGAGCGACTAATATTTTCCCCCAAAAAATAACGCTGGAAGGATACAAGACAGTTTTAAATGATGCACCTTTCATAAGATGGCTGATTAATAGTTTAATATCTTCCACACTTATTACACTGGCTACACTTTTTACAAGTGCATTAGCAGGCTATATCTTTGCAAAATTCAAATTCAGAGGGCAAAAGCTTTCCTTTATATTAATTTTAGCAACTATGATGGTTCCATTCCAGGTCATTATGATTCCCAGATATTTAATTGTTTCTGATTTAGGGTTAATTAATAACCTATTCGCCCTAATTATTCCAAATTTGATAAGTGGATTTGGTATTTTCTTAGCAAAACAATTTATTGAATCAATTCCCAATGATTTAATTGAAGCGGCGAGGATTGACGGGGCTGGGGAATTCCGGACCTTTTGGAGCCTGATTGTACCGCAAATAAAACCTGCCTTATCCGCTGTCGGCATCTTTACTTTTATGGCTGCATGGAATGATTACTTATGGCCATTAATTGTCCTGAATGATCTGGATAAAATGACCGTACCACTGGCATTGGTTTTCTTTAACGGACAACATCTTGTGAATTATAACGTGGTCATGTCTGCCGGTGTGTTAATCATGATTCCAGTTGTCATTGTATTTTTAGTGTTCCAGCGCCAATTCATTAAAGGTATGACCATGACTGGGATGAAATAAGACAGGAAGTGTAGTATTGAAGAAAAGGAAAATTGTCCATCCTTTATAAAAAATACTAGGAGGATAAGCTTGTGGAGAAAAACGTTTTTGTTTTAGGAGAATTGAATGTAGATTTAATTTTCTCCGGGGAAAATATCACTCCGGAATGGAATAGGGAAAAGTTAGTCAATCATTTTGAACAGGTATTGGGTTCATCCTCGGCAATAACGGCATGTGTCTTAGCGGGGCTTGGTCACCAGGTTTATTTTGTTGGCGTGGTAGGGGATGACCCATTCGGACATTTTTGCATCGAACAGCTCAGGGCTAAAGGGGTTAAAACCGACTATATAACTGTTGACCCTGAATTAAAAACCGGAGTAACACTATCATTAACTACCACAAAGGACCGAGCGTTGTTAACGTTCATGGGTGCTATTTCAAAATTGACGAAAAAATATTTGCCGGAAAATTTATTTGAAATGGCCGATCATCTTCATTTTGGTTCTTATTATCTACAGCAAGATGCCAGACTGCAATGGAGGGAAATTTTTACGGAGGCTAACAAACATCATATCAGTACATCCTTTGACACTGGTTGGGATCCCAACAATCAATGGTATCAAAATGATTTATTGGAATTACTTGAGTTTACAGATTTATTTATTCCGAGTGAAGAAGAATTATTTAGTATTTTAAGTATAAATAATCTAACAGATATACCGGCATGTCTACCCGAAAAGCATGGGATGTTAGCTATAAAAAGAGGGGAAAATGGTTCGGTCCTATTTGATAATGATGCCCATTTCATAAGTGTTGATGGGTTTAAAGTAAACCCAATAGATACCACCGGGGCCGGTGACTCATTTAATGCGGGATTAATTTCAGGCTTTTTACAAAACAAACGCGGTAAAGAGCTTCTTAAGTTTGCAAATGCATGTGGTGCATTAGCAACCTTAAGAATCGGCGGGGCGAGTTATGTTCCTTCTTTGGAAGAGGTTTATCACTTTCAAAATAGCAATACAGAATAATAAAAAAGAAAAGTTGTTTTAATTAAGTGGTAACTTTTTTAAAAAAATATATAATATATATAATATATTACTGGTAATGACAAAGATACCGCAAAAGGAGTAAACCATGTTTAAGAGTGATTCACGGATTCCCTTGTACTATCAATTGATGGATACATTAATAGAAAAAATCATTTCAGGTGAGTTTAAGGAAGATGATCAGCTTCCTTCAGAACGAGAATTATGTGACTCCTATCAGGTGAGCCGGACAACAGTAAGGCAAACAATGCAGGAGTTGGAAAAGGAAGGGTATATTTATAAACTTCATGGTAAGGGGACCTATGTTTCACCAAGAACGCATCGTCAAAGCCTGTTGAAATTCTATAGCTTTTCAGAGGAAATGAAGAAAGCGGGTAAACAACCGACTACACAGGTTGTTTCTTTTGAAAAAATTCATTGTGATAAAAAGATTGCCAAAGTCATGTATCTAGATATAGAAGATGAATTATATAAAATTATTCGTGTTAGGCTTGCAGACGATGATCCAATGTTATACGAAACCTCTTATATTCCAGTGAAATACTTTCCAAACCTTACACGTGAAGAATTGGAGCAGACTCCAATGTATGAAATATTTCGTTCCAAGTATAACGTGAATATTTCCAGTGCATCGGAAAGCTTTAAAGCAGTTAGCGCAAACAAAGTGGAAGCAGATATGTTAAATATCATAGAGGGTTCACCGTGTCTGATGTTGGAACGTGTCGCATATGACCAATCTGCGGTGATTGAATATACCATTTCCAGTGCGAGGGGCGATAAATTCACGTACACAGTAGAACTAAAATAGATACTTTGAGTGTCTATTTTAGTTCTACTGGTAATGATGACATGAACGGTAAGGGATTTATTCTCTAATTTCTAATTATTCAAATAAATAAAAGAGGTGCCGATGGTATGAAAAAGGCAATCGGAATTGATATCGGGGGGACAAAGATTGCTGCCGGTATCGTATCGGAATCGGGTGAATTGCTGGTACGTTCGGAAGTGAAAAGTGACCCTACAGATCGTGAGAGAATGTTTGGGAAAGTTGTCGATGCAGTAGAATTGATTATCAATCGAACGCCTTTTTCCATGGAAGAGATATCAGGTATTGGCGTGGGTGTGCCAGGGAAGGTAGACCGTGAGCAAGGCATCGCCATTTTTCAAAATAATTTGCCCTGGGATCAGTTTCCTATTAAAACGCGCTTGCGGGATCAGTTTCAGGTTGATTCCATCACCATCGATAACGATGTGTATATGGCGGCATTTGCTGAATGGAAGACTGCCCGGGTTCAAGTACCAGAGACCTTTATTTACGTAACCATTAGTACAGGTATTTCCTGCTCAATCATTCATCACGGCTCCTTTTTTCGGGGAGCGGGTTTTGCCGGAGAACTTGGGTTGATCCCCGTGCTTTCCAAAACAGCCGGGATGAAAAATGAGCGGTTAGAAATAGTTTCGGCCGGCCCGGCTATCGAAAATTTAGCTAGGGGGAAATTGGGGGCAGAGCATATTACTACCAAAGATGTCTTTCAGGGTTATAAAAACGGAGCCCTTAAATATCAGTCCATTATTGAAGAAGTCACAGATAATCTTGCCCAAGGTCTTTATTCTATTTCCTGCTTACTGGACCCGCATAAAATCGTTTTCGGCGGCAGTGTGATTGTGAACAATCCATTCCTACTTGAGTTAATCAAGGAAAAACTAAGAAACTATCAATTGCCTGAACAACAACATGTTTTAGAGTCGATGTGCATTAGTACACTGAAGCAGGATAATGGCATCATTGGGGCAGGCTTAAGTGTATTTGAAAACTTAAATCGTTAGGAGTGTTGGATATGTTTTTATTAGAGGAAGAGAAATTACTGCGATTAGGAGCGTCCATAACAACGGCAGAAATAAGACAGCAGCCAGATTTATGGGGCGAAACCTTTTCGGTGTATGTCGATAAAAACAAGGAAATTCAGGAATTCCTCCGCTTATTATCAGAGAAACATAATCGGATTCGCATTCTTTTTACAGGTGCTGGAACCTCTGCTTATGTTGGTGAAACAGTAACACCTTATTTAAAAGAAAAAACGGATGAAAAGAAGTGGGAATTGCAAAGTGTTCCAACCACCACGCTGGTGTCGAATCCTTATCAATTTTTAAAGGCAGATATCCCAACATTATTGGTCTCATTTGCTAGAAGCGGTAACAGTCCTGAAAGCGTCGCTGCGGTAGAACTGGCGAAACAAATCGTCACGGATTTTTATCAGTTAACGATCACCTGTGCCAAAGACGGTGAACTGGCCAAGCGGGCAAAGGGTGATGATAATAATCTATTAGTCTTAATGCCTGAAAGATCAAATGACCAAGGCTTTGCGATGACGGGAAGTTACACTTGTATGACGCTTGCTGCCTTACTCATCTTTGATCCCTTAACAGTGGCAGAAAAATCAGCGTTTGTCGAAACGATTCGCCTTATGGGCAAAAGTGTCCTTAAAAGGGGAGAGGATATCCAAAAAATCATCGATCTTGAATTTAATCGGGTGGTTTATTTAGGCTCAGGAAGTTTGGAGGGCCTGGCAAGAGAAGCGCAATTAAAATTACTAGAGTTAACTGCAGGTAAAATTACAACAGCCTTTGATTCACCACTTGGCTTTAGGCACGGTCCAAAATCATTTGTCAATGAGATGTCGCTGGTGTTTGTCTTTGTATCCAATCAGAACTATACACGTCAATACGATTTGGATTTATTAGCGGAATTAAAGCAGGACGATATCGCCAATTATATTTGTGCCATTGAAGTGGACGGAGAAACAAATTATGAAGGCTACACATTTTCATTCGATAGCGTTTCCCAGATACTGCCGGATGCCTATCTCACCCTGCCTTTTGTGATGATTGGTCAAACGGTTGCCTTGTTAGCTTCTATTAAAGTAGGGAATAGACCTGATACCCCATCACCGAAGGGAACTGTTAACCGGGTTGTAAAAGGTGTAACCATTCACGGATACGAATAATGGGGGGATTTCCCCCCTTATTAGAAACGAAGGTGGAAAAAATGGCAAAGTTTATTTTTGCGGAAAAGTTCTTTCTAGAAGATATGGTTGCAGGCCCTGGCTTTTTGGAAATCAATGACGGACGGTTTGGTAGCTTTTCTGAGCAGGAACCAGGCGGATCTGCAGAAGTCATTGATTATCGAGACCTGTGGATTGCCCCCGGTTTAGTTGACACACACATCCATGGATTTAAAAGTCATGATGTGATGGACAATGACTTTGAAGGTTTAAATAACATCTCTAAAGCCTTATTATCTTGCGGGGTGACTTCATTTCTGCCCACCACTTTAACTTCATCAACCGAATCGTTAAATCAAGTGGTTGAAATGATTGGCGCCATTTATACAAGGGTTCAAGGGGCAAAGATTAAAGGCATCTTTTTGGAAGGGCCATTTTTTACCGAAAAGCATAAGGGAGCGCAAAATGTTACGTACTTTGAAGATCCCTCTATAGACAAATTGAAAAAGTGGCAGGAATTATCCCACCACATGATCAAAAAAATTGCGATTGCACCGGAAAGAAAGGATACAGCAGAGTTTGTTGAATATTGCGTGAAGGAAGGCATTACGGTTGCATTGGCCCATAGTGATGCCACATATGAGGAAACCAAGCGAATCGTAGAAAAGGGGGCATCCATCTTTACCCATACATACAACGGAATGAGCCCGCTGCATCATCGCGAACCAGGGATGGTCGGCGCTGCCATGAATCTTAAGGATGTCTTTGCGGAAATCATTTGCGACGGACACCATGTTCATCCCGCGGCTGCCAACATCTTAATGAATGTTCGCGGTCGAAAAGAAACTGTGATGGTGACCGACTGTATGATGGCTGGGGGCATGCCGGAAGGGGATTACCAGCTGGGAGAATTTCCTGTGGTGGTGGAGAATGGCACTGCTCGGTTAAAAACTGGAAGTCTTGCGGGGAGCATTTTGCAACTGAAGGATGCGGTGAAAAACGTTGTTAAATGGGGGATTGCTACACCGGAAGAGGCAATCTACATGGCAAGTACGGCTCCGGCGAAGAGTGTTCAAATGGATGACGAATGTGGAAAAATTGCCCCGGGTTATGCGGCTGACTTTATTGTGCTGTCTCCTGAACTGGAATTAAAAGCAACTTACCTCGATGGGGATTGCCATTATCGAGTCTAATTAGCGGGAGAATGAGGACAGGCGGAGACCACTGAAAAAAAAGGCTCATATATATTTAGTTGACTTTACTAGACAGGTGTCCAAATTAAGGAGATGTTTTTTGTGAAGCGTTCGGAAGTAAATAAGCTGATGAAAGAAGCTGTTGAATTTATTGAAAAGATGCATTTTAAACTACCTCCCTTTGCATTTTGGAGTTTTAATGACTGGGAAACTAAAGGCAGCGAGTATGATGAAATAAGAGATAATCTACTCGGATGGGATATTACGGATTTTGGAAGCGGTAATTTTAGAAATGAAGGCTTACTATTATTTACAATCCGTAATGGTAATCTAAAAAATAATAAATATAAAAAGTCTTATGCTGAAAAAATTCTGATTGTTGAGGAAGAACAAGTTACTCCGTTCCATTTTCATTGGAATAAAATGGAGGATATTATTAATCGTGGAGGCGGCAATCTTCTGGTAAAGGTATATAATTCGACAAAAGATGGAGGATTTGCTAGTACTCCTGTACAAGTATCTATGGATGGTAAAGCCTTAACTGTTGAACCCGGAACTATTTTAAGGTTAACACCTGGTGAGAGCATAACCTTACCGGTAGGCATGTACCATAAATTTTGGGGAGAAAAAGGTACAGGCAAGGTATTGCTTGGAGAAGTTTCAATGGTGAATGATGATTTTTCAGACAATAGGTTTTTGGGAATATACGAAAGATTCTCGGAGCTTGAAGAAGATGAAACCCCGTTATATTTGCTGGCTAATGAATATTGAACTATGGAATTTGGGGCAGTTTTAAACCTAATTTGGGATATTTTATTATTATAAGCGGAAAGAAAAAATGGAGCCAACTATCATAATGATAGTTGGCTCCATAAGTTATAATAATTATTTAAGTTAATCTACCACGGGTTTTGTTTTTATTTTCCCCTGCTTATTTATCGTCCCTTCAACTTCTTTACTTATATTTACACGTTTAACGAAGAAAACTAATAGTAGTGCGACAATATTAATGCCAAGAGCTATATAGAATGAATATTGGATTCCGGCTAATAATGCTTTCTGTGTTAATAAAGCTTTAGTAGCAGCTGTAAAGGTTGTTGGATCAACACCACTAATTAAACTTTCAGCTTTTGTCTTTGTCACAGAATTCATTATCGTAATAAGAATAGCCGTACCAATCGAACCGGATACTTGCTGAGCCGTATTGTTAACAGCTGTACCGTGTGGATTTAGGCGTGTTGGTAATTGATTAAGGCCGTTTGTCATAATTGGCATCATCACCATTGCCATCCCAAACATGCGCAGAGTGTAAACAAGGATAATATATGTGTGACTAGAGTCGATTTGCAGGTTTGCCAACATGTAAGTTGAAACGGCTGTAATGGCAAGCCCTATTACGCCAAGAATCCGTGGTCCATATTTATCGAATAATTTACCTGTAATTGGTGACATAATCCCCATTATTATCGCACCAGGCAGCATCATTAAACCTGAATCAAGTGGTGAAATACCTCTTACGTTTTGTACATATGCCGGTGTTAAAATCATGCCGGAAAACATCGCTACTGCGTTTACAATCGCAATGACAGACCCAAGTGCAAACATTGGGTACTTGTAAACACGTAAATCCAATAATGGTTCATCCATTTTGAATTGACGTACAATGAAAGCGATTAGGGCAATAGCGCCAACGATTAAAGTTGTTAAGACGACTTTATCTGTCCAGCCATCAGAGCTTGCAGAGCTGAACCCATACAGCAAACCGCCAAAACCGATAGATGATAATAGTACTGAAAAATAATCAAGTGTAGCCTCTTTGTTTTGCACCATTACATTCTTGGATTTCCAAATCCCCAAAAGTAAACTAATGAGAGCTAACGGTAAAATCATTTCAAAAAGTAAACGCCAGTCATAATATTCTACAATATAACCTGATAAGGTTGGCCCGATTGCTGGGGCAGTAATCATAACTAATCCAAAAATCCCCATTGCTGTTCCGCGTTTTTCTCGAGGGAAGCTTACAAGCATAATATTCATTAATAAAGGTCCCATTACCGAAGAACCTGCTGCTTGGACCATCCTTCCTGTAAGTAATAAACCAAAATTCGGTGCAACGGCTGCTATGGCAGTACCTAAAGTGAAAATTGCCATGGATGTAATAAATAAACTTCTATTTGAGAAGCGTGTTAATAAAAATGCTGATGCCGGAATTAATATACCACTGACAAGCATGTAGCCAGTAGAAAGCCACTGGATCGTGGAGTAATCTTTAATGTTTAAATCGACCATGATGGATGGCAATGCTACATTTAATAGCGAGTTATTTAAAAAAGAAACAAATGCTCCGATAAAAAGAATCGCAAGCATTAAATAGGGTGGTTTTTTTTCTTGTAATGTTGAATCCATATATTTGTTTTCTCCTTTTTTAACATTTCATTAATCATGTTAGACCGTTTGTATATTTGTGCATCAATACCTTGTTCTTGAAGTTTTTTCACAATACTCTCCAAATGGCTACTCTTTTTGTTCACTGCTTTAAGGGAACTCATTAGTGCTCTCCCTTATAAATTCCTCTTTTTAGCATCTCCATTTGCTCAACATAACTTTTTAAAGCCTCTTCATCCGTTAAATTCCTTACAAACATTTGAACAAGGTTTTGAAAAGTTACAGCCATAATAATTTTTAAAATATGATGAAGTTCTCGTTCATCTCTTATGTTCAAATTGTTGGTATTCATTAAGCTAATCATAGTTAAATACTGATTTTTTTGACTCTCTTCATAAATATTATTAGCTAATGTATTTTCCATTTTATAATTCATATTTAAAAAAGCATTTTTAAAAAAGTTTTTGTGTTCTTGATTTCTGTGACTCTGAGTCATAAATTGAAACGAATCAATAAAAGTTTCAAATATATCTCCGTTTTTCTCCTTTAAGGTCGCAATAAATCGGTCATTATTTTTCTGTGAAAGCTGGTTTAACAGATAATAATATAGATCTTCTTTTCCTTCGAAATATTGGTAAAAACTTCCTCTGGGGATTGCCGCATCTTTGATAATATTGGCAATGGATGCTTCATGTAATGGAACCCGAGAAAATTCCTTTTTAGCAGCTTGAATTAAAGTGTCTTGTTTATCTATAGGCAAGTGAAAAAATGTTTGTTTTGGCATAATTATATTCCTCCAATCTAAACATGTGACAATGTGTCACAATTGATAATGAATTGATTGTATATGACACGTTGTCATAAGTCAATAGAAAAAGTGACAATGTGTCATACGTGCGCAGAAATTATCAGTTACTCGTGTGAGATTCTAGAAGTTGCCTCTAAAGAGCAAGGCAGCACAATATATTTGGGATAATTCAAGATTTATAGATGGATTTCTGCAGCTAATTTAAATGGATGCTACAAATAGTATTGACTTTGGGGAATAAAATGAGTAATATTTGAAACTGTCACTAATAGATTAATAGAAATAACAAAAACTTTTTTAAAAAAAGTGTTGCAATGAAAAAATGTATCTGTTATGATATTACTTGTCGCTGAAACAAGCGATAAATTATTGAAACAGTATTACAGCTGTTTTGAAAATTGTTCTTTGAAAACTAAACAAACAAAAACGTCAACAAACAATATTTTTTAGTTTCTTTTACGAAACTAAGCCAACGTAACAAATGAGCTAATCAACTTTCTTGGAGAGTTTGATCCTGGCTCAGGACGAACGCTGGCGGCGTGCCTAATACATGCA
>NZ_JBHVSI010000021.1:0-97687 GCF_042885335.1 Neobacillus sp. NPDC058068
CCCCGCAGGCGCTTTAGCGCCGAGGAGGCTCACCGCCCGCCCCGCGGAAAGCGAAGCGCCTGGAACGGAAATCAACATTCACTTTTAACAGAGCCATTAATTTAAGCAAAGCCCGAAATTGGGTTTTGCTTTTTTAATAAAAAGAATATTTATAAGCTATAATTAATAATTATTCACAAAAAGGTAATTGAACCAACGAATTTATAAAGGGATTTCTAAATATTTGAAAAAGCCAATTGGACAAAGCCTTGACAATGAATATTCCCACCTTTACAATTAAACATGTATATTTTACATTTTTGGAAATATTACAATTCGAAAAAGCCTTGGTGCTTGCTGTATGTTGAGTCTAAACAATGTACATGCCGACACTTAAAAAATGTAACACAAGTTCATAGCAAGAGGAGGTGTAACGATGGACACAATTACTATTATCATCTCCATTTTGCTTGGCCTATTCGTCGGTGCCGTTGTTGGCTATTTTATTCGTAAATCCATTGCTGAAGCAAAGATAGCAGGAGCAAAGAATGCTGCAGAGCAGATTCTAGAAGATGCGAAACGTGATGCTGATGCATTAAAAAAGGAAGCCCTGTTAGAGGCAAAGGATGAAATTCACAAGCTTCGAACAGAAGCTGAACGTGAGGTTCGAGAACGAAGAAATGAACTGCAAAAACAAGAAAACCGTTTACTGCAAAGAGAAGAGAATTTAGATCGAAAAGAAGAAATGCTTAATAAGCGTGAAAATCTTTTAGAAAAGAAGGATGATTCTCTAAACCAAAGACAACAGCATATTGAAGAGATGGAAAGCAAAGTGGACGAGTTGGTAAGAAGGCAACAAACTGAACTCGAACGAATATCGAGCCTAACGCGCGAGGAAGCGAAAACAATCATTATTGACAAGATGGAGCAGGAACTTACTCACGACACGGCGATAATGATTAAGGAAAGCGAAAATCGTGCAAAAGAAGAAGCCGACAAGAAAGCAAAGGAAATTCTTTCGCTGGCAATCCAGCGTTGCGCTGCTGACCATGTAGCGGAAACGACTGTTTCTGTCGTCAACCTTCCGAATGACGAAATGAAAGGCCGGATCATTGGCCGTGAAGGACGTAATATCCGTACACTTGAAACGTTAACGGGAATTGATTTGATTATTGATGATACTCCTGAAGCTGTTATTCTATCAGGCTTTGACCCTATTCGTCGCGAAACTGCCCGCTTAGCACTTGAGAAATTGGTCCAAGATGGGCGCATCCATCCTGCACGAATCGAGGAAATGGTAGAAAAATCACGACGCGAAGTGGATGAGTACATCCGTGAAGTGGGTGAGCAAACCACCTTTGAAGTGGGGGTACATGGACTTCATCCAGATCTGATTAAAATTCTTGGCCGCTTGAAATTCCGTACTAGCTACGGACAAAACGTCTTAAAGCATTCAATGGAAGTGGCACAGCTTTCGGGCTTGCTAGCCGCTGAACTTGGTCAAGACGAAACGTTAGCTCGTCGCGCAGGCTTACTACACGATATTGGGAAAGCAATTGACCATGAAGTGGAAGGAAGCCATGTAGAAATCGGGGTTGAACTTGCAACGAAATACAAGGAACACCCAGTGGTAATCAATAGTATCGCCTCCCATCATGGAGATACAGAACCAACATCGATTATCGCCGTTCTTGTTGCTGCAGCAGATGCCTTATCAGCTGCAAGACCAGGTGCACGAAGCGAGACTCTTGAGAACTATATTCGCCGACTTGAGAAGCTGGAAGAGATTTCTGAATCCTATGAAGGCGTTGAGAAATCCTTTGCAATTCAAGCTGGACGTGAAGTGCGTATTATTGTAAGACCAGATACGGTAGATGATCTTGCCGCACATCGATTAGCACGCGATATCCGTAAGCGAATCGAAGAAGAGCTTGATTATCCTGGACATATTAAAGTAACAGTCATCCGCGAGACACGGGCTGTTGAATACGCGAAATAAAGCGGTGCGAAAGCACCGCTTTATTTGTTGGGCTCTGATTCGGTTAAAGACCGGGGATTTGTGATACAATTTAAACAAATAAATATTTTTTTGACGAAAGGAAATCAAATGAATCTACTTTTTATCGGCGATGTCGTCGGCTCACCAGGCCGTGACATGGTGAAGGAATATCTGCCAAAATTAAAAGAGAAATACCGGCCGCATTTTACAATTATTAATGGGGAAAACGCAGCTGGAGGCAAAGGAATTACGGAGAAAATTTACCGGGAATTTTTAGGGTATGGAGCACAAGCTGTAACCCTTGGAAACCATGCCTGGGATAATCGCGAGATTTTTGAATTTATCAATTCGGCGAAAAATATGGTCAGACCGGCGAATTTTCCAGAAGGAACTCCTGGTAAAGGATTGGCATTTTTTAAAGTAAATGAGCTGGAAGTGGCGGTTATTAATCTGCAGGGGCGAACATTTATGGCTCCTTTGGATTGCCCGTTTAGAAAGGCTGACGAATTAGTTGAAATAGCTAAAGAAAGAACACCATTCATTTTTGTCGATTTTCATGCGGAAGTGACGAGCGAAAAGCAGGCAATGGGTTGGTATCTTGATGGCAGAGTATCTGCTGTTGTCGGGACACACACACATGTACAAACAGCCGATAGCCGGATCTTGCCTGGGGGAACAGGCTATTTAACTGATGTAGGGATGACGGGGCCTTACGATGGCATTCTTGGAGTAGAAAGAGAGGCAGTATTGACCAAGTTTCTTACTAGCCTTCCTGTACGCTTTGAGGTCGCAAAATCGGGCCGTAATCAGCTAAGTGCAGTTTATATCGAACTTGATAGAAAAAGTGGACAGTGTAAGAAAATGGAGCGCATTTTAATCAACGACGATCATCCATTATATAGTTAAGAGAAACCTTCCAATGGAAGGTTTCTTTTGCTTTTTTTTGTCCAAGCCGGAATATGTCACTTGACAACTGAATATAGTAGCAGTGGAATGTTATAACCTGATTTGTGTTCATGAAACTGCTCATGCGGGATCGGGATTTTCTAAGGGGGAGCTAGGAATGGAAATATTAAAAGTTTCAGCAAAATCTAATCCTAATTCTGTAGCTGGTGCACTTGCCGGAGTTCTGCGTGAAAGAGGTGCAGCAGAAATACAGGCAATTGGTGCGGGTGCATTGAATCAAGCCGTAAAGGCAGTAGCAATTGCACGAGGATTTGTAGCACCTAGCGGAGTTGATTTAATCTGTATCCCTGCGTTTACCGATATTTTAATTGATGGGGAGGAACGCACAGCCATTAAGCTTATCGTAGAGCCGCGGTGAAAGAGATAGACTATTGATAAGTCATTTAAAACGATTTCTTAATCTCCTGCTTGTTGTGTATCTACAAGCGGGTTTTTTCTCGTTATTTAATTATAAATATACTATTCTGATATATAATGAAAAATTGCGAAAAAGGAAAATTCATTGCCGGCTAATAAGGTTAAATAGCATTAGACCGTATGTTCAAACCCCTATGCTGCCTTACTTTTTCGAATTGAAAAAAAGCTGATTTCAAATAATAAAAAAATATTCATATTTTAGACAATATTTCGCTCCAAAGGGTTGCAATTTTAAGAGCATAGGTCTAGAATTGTAAGCGTTTAGTACATATCTGAGGAATTGCTTTTAGTCTTTAAAGCGTAAAAAATAGCGATGTACTCGGAAAAGTGCTACACTATAAGAAGATTCAAACTACTTATTTTTTACATATCCAAAGGGGTGTAAGTCATGATCAATCAACTTTCGTGGAAAGTTGGCGGACAACAAGGGGAAGGTATTGAAAGTACGGGGGAAATCTTTGCAATCGCACTGAATCGAATGGGATATTACTTGTATGGTTATCGGCACTTTTCGTCTCGAATTAAAGGCGGTCATACAAACAATAAGATCAGAGTAAGTACAACAGAGATTCGTTCGATTTCTGATGATCTGGATATACTTGTTGCGTTTGACCAAGAAACCATCGATGTAAATTACCAAGAGCTTCATAGCAAAGGAGTAATCCTAGCTGATTCAAAATTCAATCCAAAAAAACCAGAAGATACTTTGGCATCGTTGTATGCGGTTCCATTTACGGAAATTGCCACTCAACTAGGAACTTCTTTAATGAAGAACATGGTAGCAATCGGTGCAACTTCTGCAGTATTAGACCTAGATATTCAGGTATTTGAAGTAGTAGTCCGCGAGATTTTTGGCAAAAAGGGCGACAAAGTTGTTGCGAAAAATATGGAAGCCATTCAAGCTGGCTATGATTATATGAAAGAGCAAATGGAGGCAAATGTGCCAACAATGGTTCTTGAAAAAGCCGATGGCAAGCGCCGTATGTATATGATTGGTAATGATGCCATTGCACTGGGCGCGCTAGCTGGCGGCTGCCGTTTCATGGCTGCATATCCAATCACACCTGCTTCTGATATTATGGAATATTTGATTAAGAAGTTACCTGCACTTGGCGGGACTGTTATCCAAACAGAAGATGAAATTGCAGCGTGTACCATGACAATTGGAGCTAGCTATGGCGGCGTTCGTGCGATTACAGCTTCTTCAGGTCCTGGCTTATCTTTAAAAATGGAAGCAATCGGCTTGGCTGGTATTACGGAAACTCCGCTTGTTATTGTTGATACACAGCGTGGCGGTCCTTCAACAGGGCTACCTACAAAACAAGAACAGTCAGATTTAATGGCAATGATTTATGGTACACATGGAGAAATTCCGAAGATTGTTATGGCTCCAAGTACTGTACAAGAAGCTTTCTATGATACGGCTGAAGCGTTCAACCTAGCTGAAGAATATCAGTGTCCAGTTATTGTATTATCCGACCTTCAATTATCTCTAGGAAAACAAACAGTTGAGCCGCTTGATGCTTCTAAAGTGGAAATTAGACGCGGTAAGCTCGTAACTGAAGAACTTCCAGAGATTGATAACAAAGGTTATTTCAAACGTTATGAAGTAACGGAAGATGGTATTTCACCACGGACGATCCCAGGGATGAAAAATGGTATTCACCATGTTACTGGTGTTGAGCACGCTGAAACGGGTAAACCATCTGAATCGGCAGCAAATCGGATTGCCCAAATGGATAAACGTTTCCGTAAAGTTGAAAGTATTCGTTTTAATACACCTGTATATAAGAATGCACCACACGAAGAGGCCGATTTGTTAATCGTTGGTTTTAACTCGACTCGTGGGGCGATTGAAGAAGCAATGATTCGCTTAGAAAAAGACGGCTTGAAAGTAAATCATGCACAAATTCGCTTAATTCATCCATTCCCAACCGACGAGGTGCTTCCACTTGTTCGTTCTGCGAAAAAAGTAATTGTCGTGGAAAACAATGCAACAGGTCAGTTGGCAAATATTATGAAAATGAATGTTGGACATGCTGAAAAAATCACTAAATACCTTAAATATGATGGAAATCCATTTCTACCACACGAAGTTCATTCAAAATGTAAGGAGTTGTTCTAAATGGCCACTTTTAAAGACTTTCGTAACGATGTGAAACCGAACTGGTGCCCTGGCTGTGGCGACTTCTCCGTACAAGCGGCAATGCAGCGTGCGGCAGCAAATGTTGGTTTAGAACCACAAAATTTAGCAGTAGTTTCCGGAATTGGCTGTTCAGGCCGTATCTCTGGTTATATTAATTCATATGGCTTCCATGGCATTCATGGTCGCTCACTTCCAATCGCCCAAGGGGTTAAAATGGCCAACCGTGATTTGACAGTTATTGCTTCAGGCGGTGACGGTGACGGTTATGCAATTGGGATGGGGCATACCATTCATGCGATTCGTCGTAATATTGACATCACTTACATTGTCATGGATAACCAAATCTACGGGTTAACAAAGGGGCAAACATCTCCTCGTTCCGCGGTAGGATTTAAAACAAAGTCCACGCCAATGGGATCAATCGAACAATCGATTTCCCCAATGGAAATGGCTTTAACAGTAGGAGCAACCTTTGTTGCACAAAGTTTCTCGACCGATTTAAAAGACCTAACAGCATTAATTGAAGCGGGTATCAACCACAAAGGTTTCGCTTTAATCAATGTGTTCAGCCCATGTGTAACCTATAATAAGGTCAACACATATGATTGGTTTAAGGAAAATCTAACAAAGCTTGGTGATGTAGAAGGATATGACTCGTCAAACCGTGAAATGGCGATGCAGACATTAATGAAGCATAACGGCTTAGTTACTGGACTTATTTACCAAAACAATGAGCGTCCTTCTTATCAAGAATTATTGACTGGATACTCCGAAGAACCGTTGGTAGATTCAGAATTAAACCTTGATCAAGCACACTTTGATAAATTAGTTGCTGAATTTATGTAATCATAAAAAGCTAAACATCCCGGGGATCAATTCCCCGGGATTTTCTATTGTTTTCACCCGCTGAAACCTTTATACTATTATAATGTGCAGATAGGGCACATACTCCTTTACTTTTATAGTAAAGGTAATAAATTACATTATTTATTTTAATAGAAGCTTACGTTAATTCGGTTGAAAGGAGATTTATCCCAATGAATGAAAAACAACGTTTAGATAGTAACCTAGTTGAAGCTGCCAATTCTTCGGACAAAAAATCCGCCAAGGATTACAGCAAATACTTTGAGCAGGTTATAACTGCACCTTCTTTAAAAGAAGCGAAAAAACGTGGTAAAGAAGAAGTAAAATATCATAATGATTTTGCGATTCCTGAAGAATTCCGTGGAATGGGTGAAGGTCGAAAGTTTTATATTCGTACCTATGGCTGCCAAATGAACGAACATGATACGGAAGTGATAGCGGGGATCTTTTTAGCTCTAGGCTATGAGCCGACAGACAGCACGGAGGATGCGAATGTTATTCTCTTAAATACTTGTGCGATTCGTGAAAATGCCGAAAACAAAGTTTTTGGTGAGCTTGGCCACTTAAAGTCATTAAAACTGGAAAAGCCTGATTTACTTATAGGTGTTTGCGGCTGTATGTCACAAGAAGAATCTGTTGTCAACAAGATTTTAAAAACGTACCAGCAGGTGGACATGATTTTCGGTACCCACAATATACACCGCTTACCAAACATTTTGAATGAGGCATATATGTCAAAAGAAATGGTTGTTGAAGTGTGGTCAAAGGAAGGCGATGTCATTGAAAACCTTCCAAAAGTACGCCGTGGCAAGATTAAAGCCTGGGTTAATATCATGTATGGCTGTGATAAATTTTGTACGTACTGTATCGTCCCTTTCACACGTGGGAAGGAACGAAGCCGTCGTCCTGAAGAAATTATCCATGAAGTACGTCAATTAGCAGCACAAGGCTACCAGGAAGTCACTCTCCTTGGGCAAAATGTTAATGCGTATGGTAAAGACCTAGAAATTGAAAACTATGGTCTCGGTGAGTTGATGGATGATTTACGTAAAATCGATATCCCGCGGATTCGTTTCACCACTAGCCATCCACGAGACTTTGATGACCGATTAATTGAAGTCCTTGCTAAAGGCGGCAATTTAATGGATCATATCCATTTACCAGTTCAATCAGGGTCAACAGATGTGTTAAAAATTATGGCTCGTAAATATACAAGAGAACAATATTTAGAGCTTGTGAGAAAAATTAAAGCTGCGATTCCGAATGTTGCCTTAACAACAGATATTATCGTTGGCTATCCAAACGAAACGGATGAACAGTTTGAAGAAACGATGTCCCTCTATCGTGAGGTTGGTTATGAATTGGCGTATACCTTCATTTACTCACCGCGGGAAGGTACTCCAGCTGCAAAAATGGAGGATAATGTCCCAATGGAAGTAAAGAAAGCACGCTTACAGCGTTTAAATGCGCTTGTAAATGAACTTTCTTTAGAGGCTATGAAAAAGCATGAAGGTCAAATCGTTGACGTTCTTGTTGAAGGGGAAAGCAAAAACAACCCTGAAGTCCTTGCTGGGTATACCAGTAGAAGCAAGCTGGTAAACTTTGCTGCTCCAAAGTCAGCAATTGGCAAAATTGTCAAAGTGAAAATTACCCAAGCAAAAACATGGTCATTAAACGGAGAAATGGTCGAAGAATTACAACCGGTAGAGGTGAAATAAAGTGGCGAAGTATACAAAAGACGATATCGTCGCTCGTGCTGCGGATTTAGCACGGATGATTGCAGAAACTGAGGAAGTGGACTTCTTCAAACGGGCTGAAGCTCATATTCATGATAATCAAAAGGTGAAGACGTTAATTGCTGATATTAAAGGATTACAAAAACAAGCGGTAAATCTGCAGCACTACGGAAAACCGGAAGCATTAAAAAAGGTAGAAGACAAAATCGCTTCCATTGAGCAGGAGTTAGATGAAATTCCTGTTGTTCAGGATTTCAAGCAATCTCAATTAGAAGTAAATGAACTGCTGCAGTTGATTGCTTCAACCATTTCTAATACGGTTACCGATGAAATTATTGTTTCAACGGGTGGAGACGTATTAATGGGTGAAACAGGTTCTAGCATGAAGAATGGCGGCGGGGCATGCGATGGCCACGACGATTGCGATCACGAACATTAAAATCTTGAGCCAGGCTTTTAACGAAGCCTGGTTTTTCTTTTTATTAGGCTGTGTTAAAAGTGAATGTTGATTTCCGTTCCAGGCGCTTCGCTTTCCGCGGGGCGTGCGGTGAGCCTCCTCGGCGCTAAAGCGCCTGCGGGGTCTCACCTGTCCCGCTGCTCCCGCAGGAGTCTCGCGCCTTCCACTCCAATCAACATTGTGCTCAAAATCAAGCATGTTCTTTAACACAGCCTTTTATTAATTAAACCTTTCTAAGCAAATCCCTAAAGAGTACTTCTAATCATGGTTCCCTCCGTTTTAAGTACAGGCATACAAGGCACACACCATTAAATCCCGCATAAAATGAACTATGACTAAACATTTAACCAGTATTCACAAAAATATTTTTCACACTAGTCTACAAATTAGCATAGGATGAAATGAAACTGAATGAGGAGGGTTCGCGCGTAATGGGAGAATATAGAGAGATATTAGCAAAGGCGGTAGTAGCGAAAGGACAGAAATTCACCCAGTCCAATCATACGATAAGCCCGGCACATAGTCCGACAAGTATTCTTGGCTGTTGGATCATCAACCATAAATATAACGCGAAAAAAGTCGGCAAGACTGTAGAGATACATGGCTCGTATGACATCAACGTTTGGTACTCATTTAATGATAATACCAAAACAGAAGTGGTAACTGAACGTGTTCAATATACAGATGTCATTAAGTTAAAGTATCGTGATCCAGACTGTATCGATGACAATGAAATTGTTGCGCGGGTTCTGCAACAGCCAAATTGTTGCGAAGCAGTCATCTCCCCAAATGGTAATCGAATCATCGTCCATGTCGAAAGAGAATTTCTTGTTGAAGTAATCGGTGAGACAAAGATTTGCGTTCGCGTCAATCCTGAAGGACTCAAAGACGATGACGATGAATGGGGAATGGATGTAGACGACGAAGAATTCGAAGAACTAAATCCCGATTTCTTAGTCGGCTCAGAAGAGGAATAACATGAACTAGGAGGTTTTTACTTCCTAGTTTTTTTCTTTTATTCAGCGAATTTTTTTACGGAAAACAAGCACCTTAACTTTAGGAGGTGTTTAACATTGGAACCAAGACAGCCTGGAAGTAGAAAGATGCCTGATTTTGATAAATTAAATGATCGAATGATTGCAGAAAGTCCGACTTCCCCCATGTTAGTCATTAAAACGAATCTTGACCCAAAGGATGCTGTAGAAAATAACCCCTACTATCATGAAAAAGAACCGCAAGATCCAAAAGAGTTTAAAGCATATTTTGAACAGTAAAAAGCCAGGATATCATTCTTCCTGGCTTTGTTCCCATTCTGGCCGCAATAAAGACAACACATGGGTATCATGAAATTGTTCATTTTGCTGGATATAACCGCGCAGTAAACCTTCGTTTGTGAACCCCAGCTTCATAAGCAAATTGATGGAGGCCTGATTTTCCGGGTAAACCACGGCCCCGATTCGATACAATTCCAATTGATGAAAGCTAAAGCGGAGCACTTCTTTTATTGCCTCTGAGGTATACCCCCTCCTCCAAAAAGAAGGATGGAGTTCATAGCCAATCTCGGCGCGTTTATTTTTTAGCTGCAAGCCATTCAGACCAATCGTTCCAATGATTCTTTGATTTTCTTTTAACTTGATTCCCCAGCGGATTCCTCGCTTTTCAAGGAAGTTCTTGTGAAACATGTCAATTAATCTGGATGCTTCAACATGTAAAGTGAACCGATCGGTGCCATAAAACCGCGTCACCTCTTCTAAAGAGAAAATCTCGTAAAGGCTATTAGCATGTTGATCTGTTAATTCAATTAATTTTAGTCTTTTTGTTTCTAAAACAGGAAAATTCACGGTATCAGCTCACTTTTAATCATAATGGTTGGTATTAACTTTATTTTCCTCATAGAAAGGAATCTAAGTCAATAGCAAATTATCATTAATGTGTTTATCAGCTGTATTTCGTTTCTATGAAAGGTAAAAAAAGTTAATTAAATAGAAGTTTTCTTTCTAATATTCTGATAATATAGAAACATAGCTCGATTTTAGAAAGGAGAGACAAAGATGAATTTCCCTTTCTATATATTTGGAATCCATCCGCATCTGTTATTAGAAGCACTAGCTTACTTTATCGGCTTCCGAGTGTATTTATTTACGAGAAATAAGGAACGAATCCCGATGGATAAAGCACTTTGGGTGGTGGTTGGAGCCACATTAGGCGCAGCCTTTGGTTCGAAGATTCTTTATTGGTTCGAGGACCCCGGAAAGACAATAGAAAATTGGAATAACTTTATCTACCTTCTAGAAGGCAAAACGATTGTCGGCGGGTTATTAGGTGGACTAATTGGTGTAGAAACAGCCAAAAAACTAATTGGCTGGACACGTTCGACCGGAGATGATTTTGTTCTGCCCTTAGCAGTGGGGATGATGATTGGGAGAATCGGCTGTTTTTTAACGGGGTTAGATGATCATACATACGGTGTGGCTACTACTTGGTTTACAGGTGTTGACTTCGGCGATGGAATTAAACGGCATCCCACCCAGTTATACGAAAACTTCTTCTTGCTTGTTCTCATTATTGTCCTCTATCAAATGAAAAGAAAACAAGTTGGATGGGAAGGGCTATTATTCCAGTTATTCATGCTAAGTTATTTATCGTTTCGCTTGATGATTGACTTTATAAAGCCAACGCCGCACCCTTACTGGATACTTAATAACATACAGCTTGCAAGTTTGCTGGGTATCACGTATTACCTCTGGTTGATTAATAAAAAACAAACAGAAAGAAGGAGAGAAGTCCATGCCTAACCGTCCTTATTTATTTTATGAATTAACGAACAGTATTTGTTCAACCTGCTTGCGTAAAGTCGAAGCAAAGGTCATTATCGAAAATGAAAAAGTCTATTTGGTAAAGAATTGTATGCAGCACGGGCGGGAGAAAGTGTTGATTTCGACTGATGTTGATTATTATAAATGGTGCCGCGAGTTTATTAAGCCTTCGGAAATGCCTTATCGCTGGAATACACCGATTAAGTATGGCTGCCCATATGATTGTGGACTATGTCCCGACCATGAACAGCATAGCTGCTTGACGCTTTTAGAGATAACCGAGAGATGCAATTTAAAATGCCCGATTTGCTATGCAGAATCCTCCCCGCAAAAAGGGAGCTTCCGCAGTCTGGAAAAAATTGAATTTATGCTCGATAATATTATAAAAAATGAACGGCATGCAGATATCGTTCAAATCAGCGGCGGCGAGCCAACGATTCACCCGCAGTTTTTTGACATTCTCGATATGGCAAAATCAAGACCGATCCGGCATATAATGGTGAATACGAATGGACTTCGAATTGCCAATGATAAGGAATTTGTGAAACGGCTTGCCAATTACTCTCCGGGCTTTGAAATTTACCTGCAATTCGATAGCTTTGAAAAGGTAGCCCTTGAAGAATTAAGAGGTGTAGATTTACGAGACATCCGCCAAAAAGCGATCGAGAACTTAAATGAGTATAATATTTCCACTACCCTGGTGGTGACACTGAAAAAAGGATTAAACGATCATGAAGTTGGAAAGATCATTCAGTATGGCCTGCAGCAGAAATGTGTGCGAGGAGTAACCTTCCAGCCCATCCAAGCGGCCGGGAGATTGGAAGAATACGACCCATCGACGAATCGCTTAACACTGAGTGAAGTGCGGCAGATGATTATTGACCAATCGAATGTATTTGGACCAAAGGATATCATCCCTGTTCCCTGCCACCCAGATTGCCTGGCGATGGGATACGCCTTAAAACAAGATGGTGACGTCACACCGTTAACAGGTTTAATTGATCCGAAAATACTTTTAGAAGGGGAACGGAATACGATTGTATTTGAGCAGGATGACAATATTAAAAATATGATCTTCAAACTGTTTTCGCTAAATCACTCACCAGATTCGTCGGCATTATCATTGCAGGATTTATTATGCTGTCTGCCGAAAGTCGCTATGCCTAGCCAAATTGGCTATGACAATGTATTCCGTGTAATTATCATGCAGTTTTTAGACGCCTACAATTTCGATGTCCGCTCTGTGAAGAAATCATGTGTTCATATTGCCCATCCAGATGGCCGCATCATTCCGTTTGATACGTACAATTTATTTTATCGCGATGAAAAAGAACAGGAGCTTAAGAAAATTCAGGCAGAGCTTGAAGGGCGAACTTTCATGCAAGTGGAATAGTATTTATTCGGATAGGAGGGATATTTATTGGATCAGAATAAGGGGAAAGATGGATCATTAAAAGACCTTTGGCTTGGGATTGGAATCTCTCTTGGAATTTACTTATTAGGTATATTAATATTATTTATGTTTGCATCTATCTTTTTTGCTTATTTGTGTATTGCAATCATTGGTTTAATTCTGATTCCTATCATAAGCTTCGCGAAGAAAAGGAACCGGTTAGGGCAAGGGGCATTAATTGGTCTCGGGTTAAATATATTGTTATTTACCGCCTGCTTTGGAATCTTAATCACAAATCTGGGTGGATGAAAAGGAGGTTATCATGTTGGATGATCGTCAATTTCGAGATGCGATGGGCAAATTTGCGACAGGGGTAACAGTCGTGGCGACAGAGGTTGACGGAAATATTCATGGTATGACCGCCAATGCCTTCATGTCCGTTTCACTCAATCCGAAACTTGTCGTGGTCTCGATTGCGGAAAAGGCACATATGCTGGGAAAAATAATGCAGAGCGGGACATTCTCCGTTAATATCCTTGCTGCTGACCAGCAAGAGCTATCAATGATTTTTGCCGGGCAGGTAAAAAATCACCAAGAAGTGGTGTTCGAACATCTAAACGGAGTTCCGGTGTTGCCAAATTCAATGGCGCAAATTTCCTGTGAAGTCTCGGCTGCACATGTTGAAGGGGACCACACGTTGTTTATTGGCAAGGTTAGGGACATTCGGGTTGAAGATTCTGAACCACTTATTTATTATCGTGGAAAATATCGACGGTTGGCAGGGGATTAATCGAAGAATCAAGACAGTTAGATAGTTTTTTATGGTTTTTTAATTGCGATTTTACAAAAGCTATCCATTTTTTTAAGATTAGTAGTAAAATTTTACTTGAATTAGGATTACAAAAAAATGCGCTGAATTTTTCAGCGCATTTTTCTGTGTTTTCGTAAAATAATACTTAATTTTTAAAAATAAAAAATATTCAGAATACGTTGACAAGTAATATTTACCTATGTAGAATTACAGTTAGTAAAGAAAGGCGCCTTTTTTACCGAAAACGGATTCAAAATTGTAAAATTTATTATGTTAAAATTTTACTAGGATTTCAACTGGAATTTTAGTCTATTGTTTTTGATGGCCAACAAAAGCGATAGACCCGGTTCAGACATTTGATTTTTATGAAAGCGGATTCATTTGTTATTTTCCACATTCACCGTTTTGATTTTATTGAATAAAGGGAGGTTTATTCATTGGCAGTAAAAACAATCAGCAGAAATTTCCTCAAGTTTTTGGTTGTCATTCTTGCATTCCAGGATGTAGCTGCAGGGGTAGCCGGATCAATAATGGCGGACATTATTGAGGCATTTCCACAATATGACCCGACCATCGTTATGCTAGTTGCGACCTTTCCTGGATTAATTCAAATATTTCCGGCACTCTTTTACGGCAAACTCACCAAAATTTTCAAGAAGCGGACACTTTTGTTTATCGGCTTAAGCCTATTTATTATCGGTGGAGTACTCCCTACATTTATTGATAGTTTACCATTGATTATTGTAATGAGAGGTATTTTAGGGCTTGGTGTTGGAATCACTATGCCATTATCGGTAGATGTGATTACCGATTTCTTTGATGGCAGAGAAAGGGATTTCTTAATCGGCTTTGGAACTTCAACTATCGCATGTATTGGAGCGATCTTCTTTCAATTAGTTGGTGGAATTTTAGCAGATTCTTTTGGCTGGCACTATGGTTTCTTAACCTATCTATTCCCAATCTGGATACTAGCTGTTACAATCCTTTATCTTCCAGAGCCTGAAAAGAAACAGCATACTAAAACAGAAGGATCAGCGCCTAGCCAAAAGGTTAAATTACCGAAAGCAATCTATTGGGTATGCTTAGGACAGGTATTATATTCCGGTTTGATTTTTGGCTATGTCACGAATATTTCCGTTGTCATTCAAGCCGATAAATTGGGTAATGCAACCGAGGCTGGTCTGGCAATCTCAGTTTTTACATTTGGAACACTGCTTGCGGGGTTCTTATTTGGAAAAATAAAACACAGACTTACAAACTATTACTTACCGGTCGCTGTTTTAGTAACGGGAATAGGCATGGCCGTCTGTTATTTTTCCCCAAATTTAACGATGATTTTTGTTGGAAGTCTTGTAGGAGGCTTTGCAATGGGAATCGGTCTCCCAGGTGTTTTTACTAAAGTTTCTGAACTTTCCCCTGTTGGTGCATCAGCCGTGGGATTAGTCGTTGTAGGTCAAGGTCTCGGTGGAATCTTGGGCCCTTTTGGATTTCAGCTTATCCAAACCTTATTTAAACAGGATATTGGTAGATTTCCGTTAGCTGTAAGTGCGATTGGATTAATAGTGTTGGCATTGATTTGGTCGATGTCAGTGCGGGTTACAAAAAGGGATTTGGAAGTTAAAGTAGGTCAATAAATTTGTAAAATAGAGCTAAAATGATGAAATGAATTTTTGTCATTTTAGCTTCTTTAAATTAAGGCTCTGTTAAAAGTGAATGTTGATTTCCGTTCCAGGCGCGAGCGGTTCGCGGGGCGGGCGGTGAGCCTCCTCGGCGCTAAAGCGCCTGCGGGGTCTCACCTGTCCCGCTGCTCCCGCAGGAGTCTCGCGCCTTCCACTCTAATCAACATTGTGCTTTAACACAGCATAAATTAAAAATATTTATAATTTATTGACAAAGTGAAATATTCAGATGTAAAATTATAGTCAAGGTAAGAAAGCGCTTTACTTTGGTTATTTACCACTATTTTCACATTATAAACACCTAACTAAAATTTTAGTTAGGGTGACCTAGGAGTTTTTAAATTATTTTTGAAAAGTGGGGTTATAAAAGAATGGTGGAAATTTTATCTAGAAAAGCTCAAACAGGAGACTATCAAACATTTTTCCATGAAGGCGGTGTGCCATCCGCGGAAACGATTATTTTTCTACATGGCAGCGGCCCTGGAGTAAGTGCAAAGTCAAATTGGCAGCACATATTACCACATTTCAAAGAGAATTTTCATGTTGTGGCGCCAGACATATTCGGATTTGCCAACACTGACCATCCTGAAACCTACCCGAAAAATGGGGCAGAATGGATGAATGAAAGGATCAAACAAGTTCTAGCATTAATGGACGAATTAGGGGTTGAAAAAGCACATTTAGTCGGTAACTCTCTAGGAGGGGTCATTGCCCTGCATCTTCTCATGTATGCTCCGGAGCGGTTTGACCGTGTTGTATTAATGGGGGCAGGCGGAGGCTTGACAGAACCAACTCCAGAACTTGCAAAATTAGCAAACTTCCATAAGGATCCAAATCCAATTGCATTTAAAAATCTATTAAGCTGGTTTTTATATGATCAAAGCGTTCTAGAAGATGAGCTTGAGGCAATTGTTGCGGAGCGATTGGAGTTATTTTTGAAGCCAGAAGTCCGCAGATCCTATGAAGAAAATTTTTCGAAATCACATTTAACCGATATGCTTGTTCCACCATCCGCACTAAAACAAATGGATCATTCTATTTTACTAATTCATGGCCATGGAGATCGATTTGTACCGCTTCAAAGCAGTCTATTTGTAATGGATCATTTGCCAAATGCCCAACTTCACATCTTTAAGCGTTGTGGACATTGGGCACAAGTAGAGCAAAAAGAAAGATTTATCAAACTAACATCGGATTTTTTCAACGGTGAACTATAGAAAGACTATGAAAATGAAGCATTAAAGTACTTGCTAAATACACCGTTGATTCCCTATAAATATGGCGGCATATTGTATAGTTGGTAGACTTCTACTAATGAAATGCCATAATATAGGGATAAAACAAGAATACTTGAGAATCGAAGGTGTATGAACATGAAAATAGATAAGGCTTATCGTTATATTAAAAGACAAATTATTGAGGGCAATTGGGAACCGGAAGCAGCTATCAATGTGAATGAACTGTCTGAAATATTAAATATTAGCAGAACGCCAATCCACAAGGCATTGTCGAAGCTTGAGCAAGAAGGGTTTCTTACTATTATTCCTCAAGTAGGGGTGTATGTTAAAAGACCAGATCCAAATGAAGTTATCGAGCGCTTATTGGTTTGTGCAAATCTTGATGCATTGATGACGGAGCAAGCAGCCTTACATTTGACTGATGAAGACTTTCATTATATGGAAGCAACCTTAAAGAAAATGGATAATCCAAAGCTGTCAGCCGATGATTATTCCAGCCTGAATATTGATTTTCACCGGACAATTTATCGAGCTTCCAAGTTAACCTACACGTTTAATTTAGCCAATCAGCTTTGGGATTACTTGAATTTTGTTGGGAATCCGGAAGACTTATTTACTGATGGACGCAGAAAACAATCCCAAACAGAGCATTGGATTATTTACTATAGTCTGAGAGAAAAAGATAGTAAGATGGCAAAAAGATTGATGGAAAAGCATATGCGCCGGGTGTCTCAGATAGTAGGGGAAAAATATCAGAACATAGAAATAAAACAGAGAGTGTTTAACTAGTCATGATTATGGAGAAGAAAAGGAAAAAATCCAATTTGCGGGAGGTAATTTTTTATGGAACAGGGTGTGCTGGAAACTAAAAGAGAATTGGTGGATAAGGCCCGGTCTTTAATCCCGAAATTACGGGAATATAGTGAAGAAATTGAAAAAACAAATACATTACCTAAGACCATTATTGAGGATTTGCAAAAAGAAGGTACATTAAAAGTTTTACGTCCCTATCTTTTTGGCGGTTTTCAGACAAATATGCGCACTTATACAGAGGTTGTAACCGAAATTGCCCGAGGCAATGGGTCTGCAGGCTGGTTTGTTGCACTAAGTAATATTAGAGATTATATGATTTCGTATACCTTTGGAGAGAAAGCATTAAATGAAATTTATAAACCGGGAGAAGATGTCGTTTTAGCTGGGAACTTTAAACCTATTAAGTGTGATATCAAGAAAGTTGACGGCGGATATTATATAGAGGAAGCACAGTGGCCGTTTGTATCAGGAAGCCCGCATGCTGATTGGTGTTACTTTGGTTTTCCAATCGTAGATGATAACGGCGGCGTAGAAATGGCGATTATGGTAATTCCACGTGACGAATTAGAAGTTTTTGACGACTGGTATGTAATGGGGTTAAAAGGTTCAGGCAGTAATAGCTGCAAAATCAAAAATGTCTTTGTCCCTGATCACCATGTATCTTTGGACCGCTTAGCAAGCAAAGGCCACTATTTAATTGAGCCGTTAAAAGATGTTGCATTGTATCGTTCTTCCTTTGTACCGTCGCTTACATTGTCAATTGTTGCACCTGCATTAGGACTCGCTCAGGCGGCAATGGATTTATATATGGAAAGACTCCCAAAGGCAGGTATCGGAAATACCTTCTATAGAAAACAAAGCGAAGCAGCTGTAACACACCACCAGGTAGCACAAGCACAACTTAAAATTGACTCCGCTGAGCTTCATCTATATCGAGCTGTCGACAAAATCGACGCATATGCTGAACGAGGAGAGGTAATGGATACGGCCGAAATTATTAAAGTGAAAGCTGATTTTGGCTATGTTAATCAATTATGTAAAGAAGCAATTGATCTCTTAGTAGCTGGTGTCGGCTCGATGTTTACCTATGATACAAACTCACTTCAAATAGTCTATCGAGATTTCCTAACAATGCATTTACACGGTTTCATCACACCTTCAAGTTTGATTGAAACGTATGGAAGAGTCCTTTGTGGACAGGAACCGAATACTTATTTTGTTTAATTGATTAAAATGAACTAAGCTTGTCAATAGTTTTCAAATTATTCAAAAATAAAGGGAGGCAATTTGGATGAGTTTACCTGAAATCGCAAAGTTAGGACATGTTGCATTAATTACGACAGATCTTGAAAAGTCACTTTGGTTTTATAAAGAAGTGATTGGTTTAGAGGAAACAGAAGTAGTAGACGGTACCCATTATTTACGCGCTTGGGGAGATTTCGAACACCATACCCTTTCCGTAAAAGCTGGCGAAAAACCACAGCTTGATCATATTGCTTGGCGGGCAAAACGTCCTGAAGACGTAGAAGGTTTTGCTAACCTCTTGCAGGAAGCCGGTACCGAAGTAACATGGGTTGAAGCTGGGGAGGAAGCAGGGCAGGGAAGAGCCATTCGTTTTCAATTGCCTAGTGAGCATCGCTTTGAAATTTATTATGACATGGAAAAAACATTAGCTGATCCATCTAGACGTTCCGTATTAAAAAATCAAACCTATAAATCCTGGGCACGCGGTGTTTCACCAAGAAGAATTGATCATGTCAACCTCTTAACATCATTGAAAGCAAATGTCATTTCAGATTATCTTCAAGAAAAATTAGGATTTAAAATGCGTGAGTACGTAAAAGCACCTGATGATTCTTTAGTTGGCGCCTGGTTAAGTGTTACACCTTTAGTACACGATATCGCCGTCAGCCATGACCCATTCGCGCCAACTACACATCAAATTCATCACATATCTTACTGGCTAGATAATGCCCAAGACCTTCTACGAGCTGCAGATATTCTAAAAGAACATGATATTTTCTTCAAAGGACCTGGTAAACACGGTATTTCTCAAGCAATGTATATTTATGCGATTGATCCTGGAAGCGGACTGCGCGTGGAATTATTCACAAATGGATATTTAATCTTTGAACCTGATTGGGAACCAATCGAGTGGACCGTAGATGAAATGGATATCGGTTTCACCTTCTGGGGGGATCAAATGGATACGCTTCCAGAAAACAATCCAACAATTGAGGCATAATAGATTTAATAGAATAGTAGAATTTTGACATATTATAAAAACAGAAAGGGGAACAAGAAAATGGATGATCGTCAATTTCGCACAGCGATGGGGAAATTTGCAACAGGTGTAACCGTTATTGTTACAGATGTGGAAGGTGATGTGCATGGAATGACAGCTAATGCCTTCATGTCTGTTTCACTTAGTCCAAAGCTAGTTGTCATTTCTATAGGTGAAAATGCTCGCATTCTTGAAAAAATAAAACAAAGTAACACATTTTCAGTAAATATTCTTGCTGCGCACCAACAAGAACTGTCGATGATTTTTGCGGGACAGATAAAAGAACCTCGTGAAGTGGCATTTGATCGTCTTGATGGAAAGCCAGTTTTGGCTGGTGCTGTTGCACAAATTGCCTGTGAAGTTTCAGCGGAACATGTAGAAGGCGACCATACGCTTTTTATCGGCAAAGTTACCGATATTCACCTAGAAGATGCAGAACCTCTGATTTTTTACAGTGGACGATACCGGGCACTTGCCGAAGAAACGGCAGTTACTATTTAAGTAATATCATTTGTAATTTAATAATAGGAAAGACTCCTTTTCTTACGGTTAGGAGTCTTTAGTGTAAAAAAAATCTGGAGGTGCCAAAATGGGAATCAAAGTTGTTAGATTTGAAAAAGAAAACCAAGAACAATGGGGTGTTCTATCGGGAGAGGAAATACTTATTCTTGAAAATACATATGCGAGTTTAGCTGAATTTTTGGAAAAAGGGAAAGAGGAAGCAAAATCGATTCAAGCAAAGATAAATGTTGAAACCATTCCGTTTAATGAAGTGACTATATTAAGTCCGGTAACAAAGCCGGCACGAATTATTTGTCAGGGGGTTAACTATTCCACGCATCGTTCCGAGACAGGAATGGAAGCATCCAGACCTCCATATAACATGATATTTAGCAAAGCTGATAGTTCACTATCTGGGGCATACAGTGAAATCAAGAGACCTCCTCATGTAAAATTACTGGATTATGAATTAGAACTCGGACTTGTGATTGGAGCAGATATTTCGGAAGCTGTAGATGTAACTAATGAAAATCTTCATCAGTATATAGCCGGTTTAGTAATTGTAAATGATGTTTCTGCACGGGATGTTCAACTTCCTCAAGGTCAATGGTTAAAGGGAAAGAGCTATCGGACTTTTTGTCCAACAGGTCCTTATCTTTACCTGCTCGATAAGGAAGAACTGCCATTCATAAATGACCTAGAGCTTAATCTATGGGTGAATGATGAACTAAGGCAATCCGCTAACTCCAACCAGCTTCTTTATAAACCGGCCGAAACGTTAACAGACCTTTCAGAAGTGATAGATTTATCGCCAGGGGACCTGCTTTTAACTGGAACTGCAGGAGGGGTAGCGTTAAATCTTACTCTAGAGGTAAATTCAATCATAGCAAACCTGTCGATTCCTTATCAACAGAAACTAGAATTATTGGTGGAAAATCAATTAAAAAGTGGAAAATACTTAAAAGATGGCGATATCATTCGCTGTCAAATTAAAAGTGCGGATGGTGTAATCAATTTGGGAGAACAAATGAACAAAGTAGTCATGAATAAAGAAAAAAGTCTGATTGATTCCAAGTAGACCCTATATTCACACTGGAAATTTAAGAAATGGGTGAGATTATGAATAGTAATCTAGCTAATATATTGGAAACAAGCAGCCCAGATGATGGTAATAAAAAAATTATAACGACTACTAGTGCTTTTGGAATTTTGCGAAAAGGAATCATCGAAAATTTAGGAACGAAGCGAGCAAAAGGATTTCTTCTCCGCTATGGTTGGAGCTTAGGTGTTACCGATGCGGATGAAGCGATGAAAACCATTTCCTCAATAGAAGATCTCCTTAATCAGGCATCCATCCTTCATTTAAGGTCAGGTCAAATTAAAGACATAAAGTCCGAAAGAATCATTGAAATGAGTGATTCGGAAACGATTAAATCGATACTTGGAAAAGGAAAATGGATTGACTCGTTTGAAGCAAATGAGCACCTTAAGCATCATGGTACATCTGCCATTCCGGTTTGCCATACGTTGACAGGCTATGCAAGTGGTTATATGACATCAGTTTGTAAGAAGAGCGTCATTGTTAAGGAAATTAGCTGCATTGCTAAAGGGGATGCTGAATGCTGTTTCGAAGCAAAGCTCCAGGAGGACTGGGGAAGTGAAATTCAGGAGGAGTTAAAATTCTACAATGAATCAAATATTATTGAAGAGTTAGAGTATACGTACGAGCAATTGTTAGAGCAGCGGAATTATATCGAAAAGGTTTCAAAATTTCATAAGAAATTAACGGAAAGTGTATCGAATGGGAGCAATTTGCAGGATATTGCTGATACCACCTTTAAATTATTTAGAATTCCAATTTCGATAGAGGACTTGAGTTTTCAAAAAATAGTTTTCTCAGGGATGGACGAAGAAGAGTATTGTCGGCTTAATCATGAATTGAAACAGAGCCTAATTCGCAAAAACAGGAGAAATAACAACATCCTGCCACTATTTAATGAAACCACTAAATTGAGAACAGAAAATCAAGAACGTCTTATAACACCAATCATTGTTCAAAGAAAGGTAATTGGCTATTGCAGCTTCCTTTATAAAAAGAATACAGTGAAAAACATGGAGAATAATATTATGTTTATCGAGCGGTTTGCCAATGCCGCTTCCTTATACCTTTTAAATGAAAAAACCAGTTTTGAGGCATTGGAAAAAATGAAAGGGTATTTTTTAGAACAAATTATAAAAGGACAATATTCTTCTAAAGAGGAAATCATCAACCGCGGACGATATATGGGATTTGAATTGGTAAAACCATTTTATATTGCTGCAATTAACTATCAAGAGAGAGGAAAGGCAGCTAAAAATCATATTGATCACTATGATCAGGTTTTAGAGACCATCGCAAAATATCTTGATATCCAAGGAGATAAAGTGTTAATTGGCCTGTATGAGGGTCAAATAATTATGCTGATTCCTGAAATGAAAAATCTACTTCTAAAAATGGAGAAAATTTTAAAACATGTAGAAACTACTTATCCTACCTACCGATATAAAATCGGCATTAGTGATAAATCAGAAGAAATTGAGTGTATAGTAGATTACTTAGAAGAATCATTAATAGCATTGAGGATGGCGACTGAAAAGAAAATAATCAGTTTTAAGGATTTAGGAATTGTTGGGGTACTAATTAATTCAAAAAATGTCAGCGGTATCAAAAAAATTGCCAAACAAGAATTAGGACCGCTCTATCAGCAGAAAGACGCAAAACAAAAAGAATTAATCAAAACACTATATGTTTTTTTGGCGAATGGTGGAAAACTCCAGCAAACCATGGATGACCTTTCTTTGTCAATGAGTGGACTTATGTATCGGATTAATAAAATTGAAACGTTAATCAATAAAAATTTACGAGATTCTTCACAAAGTTATCAGCTTTTACTCATTCTTGATTCTCTGCTGGCTTTGGGAGAGCTTGAGATATAGAAAAAAAGCAGTCCTAGCCTTGGATTGTTTTTTTTTGCATTGTTCCGGAGCAAAAACCAATAAAAAGTTACGAAAAACAGAAACCAATATAAACCGCTTAAATATAGTGAAAACTTAAATAGGTTTTCCTCTAGAATAAAAATAGTGAATTTTCTAAAATTTATTAATGTAAGGGCTTTCAAATTATTTTAAGGGGGAATTTATTTGAAACAAGCTCCATCCATTCATGCTCTTGAAAAAAGTACGGTTAAGAAAACAATGAAAAGAATCCTGCCATTTATTTTACTTCTTTATGTTGTTGCCTTCTTGGACAGGATTAATTTGGGTTTTGCCGCGTTACAGATGAATGCAGATTTGGCCCTAACAGCAGAAACATTTGGTTTATTGTCTGGTTTATTCTTTATCAGTTATTTTCTCTTTGAAGTTCCAAGTAACTTAATTTTGCACAAAGTAGGTGCCCGCCTGTGGATCGCCAGGATTATGATTACATGGGGAATTGTGGTTATTTCGACTGGGTTTATCCAATCCGTGACACATTTATATATTTTGCGCTTTTTACTCGGTGCAGCTGAGGCTGGTTTTGTCCCTGGGATTATTCTTTACTTAACCTATTGGTTCCGTGCTAGAGAGAGAGGAAAAGCAACGGCCCTATTTTTTGTAGCCTTGCCAGTAAGTGGTTTAATTGGTGCACCATTGTCAACTTGGATCATGGATAATATCTCATGGAACGGTTTAGCTGGCTGGCGATGGATGTTTATTATGGAAGGGATTCCGGCCGTCATTTTAGGGATTGTCGTTTTATTCTACTTGTCGAACAAACCTGCCAACGCCAAATGGTTAACGGCAGCTGAAAAAACCTGGCTTGAGGGTGAATTAGAAAAGGAGCGACAGGTAAGTGCGAAAGTAAACAAAACTTCCCATACTGGTATGTTAAAGGATTCAAAACTATGGAAATTATCCCTATTTAATATTGCTGGTTTTATCGCTGTGAATGCCCTGTCCTATTGGATGCCAACGATTATTAAATCTTTATCTTCTTCTTCAACTACTAACCTGCAAATCGGCTGGCTTGCGATGATTCCTTCAATTATTGCTATTCCTTCTATCCTTTTTGCAGGCTGGAATGCCGATCGAACAAATTCACATAAACTCCACTTAGGCATTTGCGTATCAGTTGCAATGATTGGATTCATTGGTTGTTCATTTGCAACTACCGTACCGTTCATGGTCTTAATGCTTTCGATTACTTCTGCAGGTTTATATGGCATTTCTGGTACCTTCTATGCTTATATAACCTTCTTCTTTTCGGAATCAACTGCACCTACCGGAATTGCATTAGTAAGCACTCTATCCTCTTTAGGCGGTTTTGTTGGACCAATGATCATGGGGCTATTCAATTTTACACAAGCAATGTACATCATTGCAGCCTTCTTGCTAGTTAGTTTGATTACGCTCTTTAGCATAAAATTAGTAAAAAATGATCAGAAAGATACAATAGATGCAGGAACCTTGGAGATTCCAAATTAATATCCCTCCTACTATTTCCAGTTGATGTTACCGGGTCTAAATAACCCGGTTTTATTTATTTTTAGGTAAAAACCAATAAAAATTACCGAAAAAGTAGTGGGAATCAAATAGTTTTATCTCTAGAAACAGAATAGTGAATTTTCTAAAATTAAAGTAAGTTAGAGTTTTATTCGAAAGTAATTGGAAAGGCTTTCAATTTTCGGGAATAAGGAGGAACAAATCTAGGATGTCAAATATTACGCAAAAATTAATTAAAACGAATAACTATGAAACGTATTTAAATCGATCAGGTGAAGGCAATTCTGAAGTTATTTTATTTTTACACGGTTCCGGACCTGGTGTATTCGCCTGGGCTAATTGGCGATATGCTTTGAATGCATGCAGTGAACAGTATGACTGCCTGGCACCGGATTTGCTGGGCTTCGGAAATAGCAGTCATCCGAATCCAATTCCAAAGAATAGACAGGGATGGATGGATCATTGGCTCAATCAGTTGATTGAAATGTTAGATGTGCTTGGTATTCAAAAAGCCCATGTTGTCGGGAACTCATTAGGCTGCTCCGTTGCACTCGAACTGCTCCTGGAGTATCCTGAACGTTTCGGGAAAGTGGTTCTAATGGGACCAGGTGGGACTCCTAATACAAAGCTTAGTACGGAGCTTGCCCGTGCTAAAGGTTTTTACGACAATCCATCCGAAAAGAAAATGCGTCAAATTATGAGCTGGTTTGTCTATGATGATGAAAGACTGGCACCGGAAATTGACGCTCTCGCACATACTCGATATGAAACAGCCATGCGATCTGAAATCCACATTTCCAACGAATCTATATTTGCAACAGCTACAGTTCCTGTCCCAGTAACGGCTCTTAAGCGAATCAAAAATCCAGTTTTGCTTGTACATGGCCGTGATGACATGGTTTGCTCAGTCGAGTCCAGTTATTATCTATTATCCTATTTGCCGAATGTGCAGCTGCATATTTACGGGCAAACCGGCCACTGGACACAAATTGAACAACGGGATAGCTTTAATTTTTTAATTCAAAATTATTTCTCTAGTAAACTCTAATGGAGGTAGGAACTATGTCTTTACCAGAGATTGCGAAGCTAGGACACGTGGCACTTGTCACACCAGATCTTGAAAAATCACTTTGGTTTTTCAGGGATGTGATTGGATTGGAAGTAACAGAAGAAAAAAATGGAACTTTCTATTTACGGGCTTGGGGAGACTTTGAGCATCACTCACTGTCCTTAACAGCCGGTGAACGAGGTTATGTTGATCATATCGCCTGGAGAACAAAGCGGCCCGAGGATGTTGAAGGATTTGCCCAGCTGCTTGAAAAAGCTGGGACTGAAGTGAGGTGGATTGAAGCAGGTGTTGAGACGGGACAAGGCAGGGCGATCCGTTTTAAACTGCCTAGCCAGCATTCCTTTGAAATCTACTATGATGTGGAAAAACCAAAAGCGGATGAAAAAAGAAGATCTGTTTTGAAAAACCAAACGTATAAGGCATGGGCCCGCGGCTGTTCACCTCGAAGGTTTGACCATGTCAATATTGCGACCTCCATGGATGTCGGTGAAATTCTAGAATATTTGGGCAGCCAATTAGGGTTTAAGCTTCGTGAATATGTAAAGTATCATCAAAAAACGGTTGTCGCTGGTTGGATGAGTGTCACTCCATTAGTTCATGATATTGCGGTCATTTCTAGACCCCAGGCAGAAACGCCAAATCAACTTCATCATATTTCTTATTGGCATGATAATGCCCAGGATATATTAAGGGCTGCTGATATTTTAAAAGAAAACGGCATCAACTTTATCGGACCTGGAAAGCATGGTGTTTCTCAAGCCTTTTATCTTTATGTAATCGATCCGGGAAGCGGCTGCCGTGTTGAATTGTTCAGCGGATCCTACTTAATCTTTGAACCGGATTGGGAACCTGTTGAATGGACAGAAGAGGAGCACTCGATTGGCAACACCTATTGGGGTGATTCCGTGATGGATAAAGAAATGAATAAACCAACCATTGAAGCTTAAATAAAGTGCTGACTCAACACCAAATTGAGTCAGCTTTTTTAAAAAGAAAGGAAGAGGTCTGTGACTGAAATTAGAAAGTATGAAACAGACATAGTGGTCGTTGGAGCAGGAAATGCTGCGATTTGTGCTGCTATTTCGGCACGTGAAAATGGTGCATCGGTCATGGTATTAGAAAAGGCACCAGAAGCGGAAAAAGGTGGAAATAGCACATACACACATGGTTCGATCCGGTTTGCCTATGATGGCAATGAAGATTTAAAACAAATCATGCCTGACCTAACAGCGGAAGATTTTGCAATCACAGACTTCGGATCCTACACGGAAGAGGAATTCTTTCATGATATGTGCCGTATGACAGAATACCGCACCGACCCAGAGCTCGCTTCACTCCTAACCGGTAATAGTTTTGAAACGATGAAATGGCTTGTCTCCCATAAGGTAAGATTTTTGCCGATTTATGGCCGTCAAGCCTTTAAAGTGGACGGGAAATTCAAATTTTGGGGCGGAATGATTGCTGAGTCGGCCGGCGGAGGTCCAGGCTTAGTTGGGGCATTGCACGAGGAAGCAGCAAGACTAGGTGTGCAGGTATTATTCGATGCCATGGCGACCGAACTGATTCATGATGACGATGGGGTTCATGGAGTTATTTTCAAACATAAAGGGAGAACGACAGAAGTCCGTGCCAAAGCAGTGATCTTAGCTTCTGGGGGCTTTCATGCCAATCCAGAAATGCGAACGCGTTATTTAGGTCCGAAATGGGATTTAGCTCATGCAAGAGGCAGCCGTTATAACACGGGCGAGGGGATTCAAATGGCATTAAATATTGGTGCGATTGCCTGTGGAAATTGGTCAGGATGCCATGCTGTAGGCGGGGATCGCTATTTACCGGAATTCACTGAAGGCTTTCAAAAGCTAAGCTATCCATTTGGAATCATGGTTAATGCAGAAGGAAAACGCTTTGTCGATGAAGGTGCAGACTTTCGCAATTATACGTACGCAAAATATGGAAAGCTGATTCTTGAACAGCCCGGCCAATTTGCCTGGCAGATATTTGATCAAAAGGTGTCTGGACTTCTGCGTGAAGAATATCGAGGCAAACAAGTTACAAGAGTAAAAGCGAATACATTAGATGAATTGGCAGAGAAACTTGAAGGTGTTGATAAAGAAGAATTTTTACGGACGGTTAAGGAATACAATGAGGCTGTCACTAAAAATATCACCTTCAACCCGAATGAAAAAGATGGACGGTGTACAGAAGGATTAGCGGTCAAGAAATCTAACTGGGCCAATACCTTGGATGAAGGCCCATTCGAAGCATATGCCGTTACGTGTGGGATTACCTTTACATTTGGTGGCTTAAAAACAAATGCAAATGCCGAAGTGCAAGATGTATTGTATCAGTCAATTCCCGGATTGTACGCAGCAGGTGAACTTGTGGGCGGGTTATTTTACTTTAATTATCCTGGCGGCGCGGGCTTAATGGCCGGAGCTGTATTTGGAAAAATTGCCGGTGAAAATGCTTCACGTTATATTCACCAAGTAAAAGAAAAAGAAGAGATGGTTTGAAGGTATAAGTTAGGTGATTCATTAAAATAAACCTGTAGATAAAATGAAAAAGGGGTGCAAAATATGGTAAACAATGTAGTGGATGAAAACAAGGCCGATTTGAGCCTATTACTAAAAGGAGCAGAAAGGGTAGGAAAAATTGCAGAATCGGAAGCACTAGAAGCAGATAAAAACAAAACGGTTTCAAAAAATGTCATTGATGCGATTAAAGAGGCTCGATTATCCAAGTTATTACTGCCAAAAAAATATGGCGAGCCACAAGTAGATTTAAGGGATTATTCAAAGATTATCCGCACGGTTGGAAAATATAATATTTCTGCTGCTTGGTTAACCTTTCTTTATTCCATTCATAATAGTTTAGTAGCTTATATGACGAAAGAAGGAGCAGAAGAAGTTATTAATCAGGGAGGATTAATAGCAGATATTTTTGCTCCAATAGGAAAAGTAGAAAAAGATGGCGAAGGTTATCGGATAACCGGCAAGTATAGTTTTGTAAGCGGTATCTTATATAGTGACTGGGTGGCTCTTGCGGTGAAAATAAAGTTGGACGACAGTGAGGAACCAGAACTATGCATGTTGACATTACCGATATCTGATGCACAAATAATTGAAAATTGGGATACGTTAGGACTTAGAGGTACTGGAAGCAACGAAGTATTTGTCGATCATGTCTATGTGCCAAAGCACCATTTAATACGGCTTACTGTTGCAGATCGTACAGGCAGACCTCCCGAAGGCTATGATAAAGACTATCCTCTTTATGATGTTCCATTTTTCTCATCTTTTTGTATCGGATTCCCTATGGTAGCGCTGGGTGGTGCGGAGCGTTTACTGGAAGAATTTAAGAACCGAACGGAAAAGCGGGTTCGATTAGGAGGAAAATCCGCTAAGGAGTCCCGACATCAAGGGGTATTAGCTGAATTAACGATTAAATATTATGAAGCGGAAGGTTTGTTAGACAAATATATTTCTTTATTGGAAAACTATGAAATGGGAAAAGAAGATAAACGTGGTGAATTCGCCGCAATAAGGGCAAAAATCACGAAGCATGTATCGGACATCGCGGTGAAAGTTTTATTGACACTTGGCGGATTTTCCGTGTTTAAAGGAGATCCAATTGAAATGCTCGTACGCGATATTTTAGTAGTATGCACACATCGATCCAATCTTTACGAAGACTCGGTTGAAGCATTTGGAAAGACACAATTTGGCTTTGATGTATCAATTAATGGGTAATGAGGAACCAGCAGGAAAATAATATTACGATTGAGGCATAAATGTATTAAAGGAGACAGCTGTATGGAAACGATTTATTTGAATCCCGGAAATCTGCCGTACTGGCAGCAAAAGGCAAAACAGAGTGTCATGGCGCTTGGATTTTTCGACGGCATTCATAACGGACACCGTGAAGTAATTCGGACAGCTCTTCAGATAGCCAAAGAAAAAAATTTACCCTTAACTGTTATGAGTTTCTTTCCACATCCCAAAACAGTGTTATCGAATGGAAAAACAAAGGTAGATTATCTAATGCCGCTTCCTGATAAAGAGAAACTCTTTTTTGAACTTGGTGTTGATATCTTTTATATTGTTGAATTCGATCGGGAGTTCGCGTCGCTGCTGCCAGAAAAGTTTGTTGCTAAATATTTACTGGATCTCGGTGTCGTCCATGCAGTTGCAGGTTTTGATTATACTTATGGCTTTCGCGGTGAGGGGAATATGGAAAGATTGAAAAGTGATTCAGGAGGAATCCTCGAAGTAACGAAAGTTAATAAAGTTGAATGTCGCGAGGGGAAAATTAGCTCAACCTGCATCCGTGAAAAATTGTCAAATGGGAAAGTTGAAGATTTACCTGCCTTTTTGGGCCGACCCTATGGGATTAGCTGCACATGGGATGGCAGCGCTTTAAAGGTTAAGCCTTACTATACATTACCTGCCCCCGGGAGATATGCTGTTACGTTAAATGAAGGATATCAATCACAGGAAATGGAAGTGATTGTGACGGGGGAAAAAGAACTGATTCCGCTTCTAAGTATTCCGGATATAGTCACAAAAAGTGATGCAGATGTCTCCATTACTTGGAACCAACGGATCTTGGAAGAGGTGAAATCTTCAATCAATGAAAATAAATGGATCCACTCTTCGAAATTCAGTTTCGTTTGGAGCGGTTGAAAATAATAGAATGATAAATTAATTTTTTTATAAAAGGGGACTGTAAGTTGTGAATAAGTCAAATGAGTTTCAAAAGCTAATAAAAGAACCAGGTTCCTTTATCTTGCCTGGGGCTTATGATGCCATGTCTGCTAGATTAATAGAAGAAATAGGCTTTAATGCGATTTACGCCACGGGTGCTGGAATATCTAATGCCCAATTAGGGTGGGCTGATGTAGGTTTAACTACCTTAAAAGAAGTGGCCGATATCGTTGCCCGGATGACAGATGTCACGACCATTCCGATTGTAGTGGATGGTGATACTGGATTTGGCAATGCCATAAATGTAATGCGTACCGTCCGTGAATTTGAACGTGCTGGAGTGGCAGCGATTCAAATGGAAGACCAAGTTTCACCAAAGAAATGTGGTCATTTCAATGGAAAAGATGTGATTTCTAAAGGTGAAATGGTGGGGAAAATCAAAGCTGCGGTGGACACGAGACATGATGAAAATCTAGCCATCATTGCTCGCACAGATGCGTTAGCCGTTAATGGCATGGAAGATGCTTTAGACCGTGCACATGCCTATAAAGAGGCTGGAGCAGATATTATCTTTGTGGAAGCGCCTACAACAATTGAACAATTAAAACAACTTACTAGTTCTTTAAAAGGGATTCCTCAAGTTATTAACCTTGTAGAAGGCGGCAAAACCCCGCTCATTTCTTTAAACGAAGCTGAAGAAATCGGTTTTAAAATCATGCTTTGTGCGAATACCGTTCTTCGTTCAGCAATCAAAGGAATCACGGAATCATTAAAAATTTTAAAGGCAGAGGGTTCACAAGAAAATGTCTACAATTTGATCTGTACGTGGGAAGAAAGACAATCACTCTTTAAACTCAATCAGATCAAAGAATGGGAGGAAAAGTACTCAGAAAATCAAGCGCTGCCAAATAGGTAAATAACTTTAGAGGAGGATACTGATATGGGTAGAGAAGTAGATTATGACATTGTAGTAATTGGCTGTGGGGTAGCTGGAACCTCAGCTGCACTATCTGCGGCGGAATCAGCCAAAAAAGCAAATAAAAGCGTTAAAATCGCCATCTTAGAACGGGCTGATTATGACCATAGAGGCGGAAATTCAAGATGGACGGCCTCCTATATGCGGATGAAAAATCTCGATGAGGTTGCTGACAACTTTGTCGAAGACATGCTGGTTTTCTCAGACAACTATTCTGATAGAGAGTACATAGAAACTCTCGCCAAGGACGCCGGCAGCACCTTAAGGTGGGTAGAGGAAAAAGGTGTTGAATTCGACTACCTGCCAACGATGTTTTTAACGGCATCACGGCCGCGTTTACTGCCAGTAGGCGGGGGGCGTGCGATTGTTGACACTTTATCCCGCCGGGCAAGCGGACTTGGTGTAGAGATAATTTACCAAGCTACGGCATGGAAATTGCTGCTTGACGAAGAAGGGGCAGTTAATGGGCTAAATGTACGTGTAAAAGGTGGAACGTCTCTTCAATTAAAAGTAGGTGCTGTTGTGCTTGCTGCTGGTGGCTTCCAAGGAAACCAGGAAATGATGGCACAATATATTGGCAGAGATGCTCATAAAATCCGGACCGTTGCGGAGGGTGGCTTATACAACAAGGGTGAAGCGATTCGGATGGCAATGGAGATTGGTGCCAAAACGGCTGGCCAGTTTGATTCCTTCCATGCTGAACCGGTTGATCCAAGAAGTAAACGGGAAGAGGCTGCTGTTATGACATTCCCTTATTTTATTTTGGTCGATCAAAATGGCAGGCGCTTCGTGGATGAGGGGAAAACGACGATTGATGAGCAATATGAAGAGGTTGCTCGAAAGATTTTCTACGATCTTCCTGGTCATGTGGCCTATATGATCGGCGATCAAAAAATGTATGAAATACCAAATTATGAACGGGCAGTAGAGACAGATAAACCTGCTATTGTTGCAGATACGCTTGAAGAACTGGCAGAAAAGATTGGGGTTCCAGCGGAGCGGCTGACTGCGACTGTTAAGGAGTACAATGCTGCTGTTCAGCCTGGAGAATTCAAGTGGGATAAAAAGGACGGTAAACAGGCTGTTGGTATTACGCCGCCGAAATCAAACTGGGCGATTCCAATTGACAAGGCTCCATATATTTCCTATCCGATTGTCTGTTCCAATGTATTCACAAATGGCGGATTAGCTACTGATACAAACGGGCGGGTCTTGTCACAAGACGATGATGCTATCCCAGGATTATATGCAATCGGGGAAACAGCTGGTCTCTATTACGGAAAATATCCTGGCGGAACGTCTGTGCTTAGAGGGTTGGTATTTGGTCGTCGTGCCGGCACACATGCCGTATCATATGTAACGGATTCAGCGAAGCTTGAGGTTTAAACGGCAAGCATTGCTTTCAAGGAAAGGGGTGTTCTATTTGGAATTAAAAGATAAGGTAGCCTTTGTTTCGGGAGGCGGTAGAGGAATTGGCAGGGAAACCTGTATTCTATTGGCAAAACAAGGCGCTAAAGTCGCTGTTTTTTCTAATAAACAATCTGAAAGTGAAGAAACAGCCAGCTATATTTCCACAGAACTTGGTGGGGAAGCCATCTCTCTCGTTGGAGATGTTCGCAAAGAAGACGATGTAAATAAGGCAGTCCAAGAAACACAAGAAGAATTGGGTTCGATCGATATCTTAATTAATAATGCCGGTGTGATGCTTCTGAAATCGTTCCATGAAACAACTGTGGAAGAATGGGATTTTGTTCAAGATGTTAATATTCGCGGGGTGTATTTATGTGCCCGGGCAGTAGTCCCGCAAATGCGAGAAAAAAGAGATGGAGTGATTATCAATCTTTCATCCATCTGGGGAACAAAAGGCGGCCCTGACAGAAGCGCTTATATTGCTTCAAAATATGCAGTCATTGGATTTTCAAAAGCCTTAGGTGAAGAATTGAAACCCGACAAAATTCGAGTAAATGCAGTTTGCCCAGGTCCAGTTGATACGAAAATGATGGAGGAGCTTGCACCGGATGTGAATAAAGAAAATTGGCTGCAGCCAATTGACCTTGCGAATGTAATTGTTGATTTATGTCTGCCGAAGTTGAAAGCCGTCACGGGCACAGCAATTGAAGCATTTGGAAATGGACGTCCAGTGAATCTATAACAAAATGAAAAGGGGATATAAAAATGGAAAAGTTAAAAGCAGCAATTGAATCTAAAAATATTAGTCTTTCATTAGCGCAAAAAATGTTGGAAGCAGCCTTGGTTAAGGGAGAAGAACTAGGAATGCCATTCAGCATTGCCATTGTCGACCGGGTGGGCAATATTAAAGCATTTGCTGCAATGGATGGTGCACCCGTGCTAAGTTTAGAGATTGCTCAAAACAAAGCATTTTCAGCAGCTACCTATAATAGAGCGACACATGAATGGTACGACAGACTCAAAGATGATCCGCCATTATTACATGGTATTGTCCACACACCTAGATTAGTTATTTTTGGTGGTGGTTACCCAATTAAAATCGATAACGAACTCATTGGCGGTGTAGGAGTAAGCGGAGGACACTATACTCATGATATGCAGGTATGCGAGGCGGCCTTAGAAGTGCTAAAGACATTAGAGTAAGAGGTGTGATTACCGATGGAAACCTATGATTTAGTAATTTTAGGCGGAGGATTAGCAGGGATGTGTGCGGCAGTTGAGGCTGGTGAGCTAGGTGCACATGTTCTTCTGCTTGAGAAACAGGATGAACTTGGCGGCAGCACGGTGCTTAGTTCAGGATATATGGCACTAGCTGGAACGGATATGCAGGAAGCGGCAGGGATCATTGATTCCCCTGAATCCCTTTTGGATGACATGATTGAAGTAGGAGGAGGCGTGAATGATCTTTCATTGGTCAATACCTATGGACGTTACCAGCTTGAGACCTATTCATGGCTTGTGGAACATGGCATTGAATTCCGTGCACTGGAGGCAGTAAGCGGCCACAGTGTTCCAAGGGGGCACATCATTGATCCGCACCAAGCCATTCAGTCACTATATCGAAGGGTGAAGAATCTTCCAAACGTAGCTATTCGTTTTTGTGCACCGGCCAAACGTTTATTGAAGAACAATGATGGAAGAATCAATCAGATTATTTATGATTTTAATGGTGTAGAGCAGACTGTTCTAGCCTCAAAAGGAGTAATTCTAGCTTCTGGCGGTTTTGCAAAAAATGAGGATCTGCTGCATCAATTTGCCCCCCAGTTGAAAGGAGCACTTCGGATTGCCGGTGGTGGCAACCAAGGGGAAGGTCTAATGATGGCTTGGGAGCATGGTGCCTGGATGCAAGACCTGCCATACTTGAATGGTACATACGGTTTCCATCCAACGGCAACAGGTGCGGTTAAATCCCAGGGGCTTGCTTTTTACAAGGGTGGAATTATCGTGAATCAGCTTGGAAAACGCTTTGTCAACGAATCGATTTCTTATAAGTTATTGGGTAAAGCGGCATTCGAGCAGCCGGAGCAAATCAGCTATCAAGTTTGGGACCAAACGGTAATGGACAAGAGTGTGTTTGACGACCCGCTTTATGATTTTGAATTACTGCGCCGCCGCCGCCTTTTATATGTGGTTGATACATTAGAAGAATTGGCAGATTGCATAGATGTTCCTCTGGAAGTTCTAGAAGATACCATTTCAAGATACAACCAAGGGATTCAAAACGGAGAGGAACCAGACTTTGGCCGGAAGACATTAACACATAATTATGGGAAGCCGACTCCGATTGAAAAAGCACCTTTTTATGCATTTGAATCGACAGTTGCCATGCTGGCGACCTACGCCGGAATAGCTGTAAATGCTGCGGGGCAGGTTATCAATCCATATGGCGAGACAATCCCTGGTTTGTATGCGGCTGGTGAAATAACCGGCGGATTCCATGGTGCCGGGTATATGACTGGTAGCTCGCTTGGGAAAGCTGCTGTCTTTGGGCGACTTGCCGTTCAATCTGCTTTAGTCGAGGTAACTATTTAACTGACCTAGTAAAAATACTAAAAGGAGGGTACATGAGATGAAAATCTGGCATCAAAGTCTTACCACGATTGATCGGGTGCCGCAATATCGTGATGCGATTATGAACCATGTAAACCGGATTGCTCGTCCTGACGTAGAGGTTGTTTTACATGGGATGACAGAAGAAACGTATCCTACCCATTATCCTGGAATCTTTATCACCCATGCCTACTTGCAAAACCTGCACCGCGAACAGTTTGTCAGGGCTGCTCTTACGGCTGAAGCGGCAGGCTATGATGCGATGTTCATCGCAACAATTCCTGATGTAGGTCTCTTAGAGGCACGAACACTGGTGGATATCCCTGTAGTAGGGTATGGGCAAGCATCTTTCCATATGGCTTCGATGCTTGGCGATTGTATAGGCGTCGTGAATTTTCTGGCGCCGCTTGCAGATGAACTCCGGCAAAATGCTGCGCGGTATGGTCTTGGCGGCAAACTAGGACCTATTGTTCAAACCGAAGCCGGGTTTGATGCAGTATTAGCCGGATTTAATAATCCAGAGCCTGTCATTGCCTCATTTAAAAAGGCTGCCGAAAAGGCAATCTCCGAAGGGGCTGATGTAATTGTACCTGGAGAAGGCCCAATGAACGTCTTCCTCGCTACACATGGAGTTTCAAGAATTGGGGATGTGCCGATTGTCGATTCTTTTGGCGCGGGAATTAAAATGTGCGAGTCGCTGGCAGATTTGCGGAGAGTGTCCGGGGTGTATATGACCAGACGCGGCTATTTCAATGCAAAACCGCCAGCTGACGCAGTTGCGAGACTAAGAGAAATGTATGGACTAGAGCCGAATCCAGATCCCAAAAATGATCGAGGGCTGTCTGCCAGAGCTCTGGAAATATAATTCTTAGATTCTTAACTTTATAGATTAAGATAAACTTGGGAACGAGGTGAACCAGAAATGCATATCGTTGTATGTCTAAAACATGTTCTTGACCCGGAAATCACGCCACGTAATTTTAAGATAAATCCCGTGACAAATCGACCTGATGCCAGCGATTCCGATATGGTGCTGGATTCCTTCGCTGAAAATGCGCTTGAGCTTGCCATTCAACTGCGGGATAAAACACCGGGCGCCACGGTTACAGCTCTTTGTCTGGGAAATGAGGACTCAGAGGAAATACTGCGCCGGGCTCTTGCGTTTACAGCCAATGCTGCTGTTCGAGTTTGGGAAGAAGAATGGGAAGATCTCGATGGTCAGGCAGTTGGTCATATCCTGGCTCGAACGATCAAGAAACTTGGCGGAGCTGAGCTAGTTTTGACCGGATATCAAGCAAGTGATATCGAGGAGGGCTTAGTTGGTCCAATAATGGCGGAAGAGCTAGAGAACCCCTGTGTAACTCTTGTCTCCGAGCTTGAATTAGATGGGGATCGTGTAAAGGCTTCATGTGAGGCGGAAGGCGGGTATACCGTGGTAAGCGTTCCTTCCCCGGCTGTCTTTACTATTATCAGCGCTGAATCAAATGTCCCGCGACTACCGAAGGTCAAGGATATTAGAATTGCTAGAAGTAAGCCGATTACAGTTTTAGAAAGTGAAGATCTTGATTTAGATAGTGAACGAAGTCAACCAGGAGCCAGACTGGTTAAAGCCTACGTGCTGAAAACAGAAGTGAACTGTGAGGTATTGCCTGGCAATGATGGTGATGAACTTGCAGGCAGGCTGGCTGACAAACTCGTTGCACTGAAGATTTTATAGGGGGTGCCGACATGGCCAATATTCTTGTTTTTGCACATCAACAGGGTGATTCCTTAACACCGGGCGGCAGAGAGGCACTGGGATTTGGCTCCCGCGTAGCTAGTTCCATAGGTGGAGAGGTCCGTGCTGTCTTATTAGGTACCACTTCTGAACAAAGTGCCAAAGAGGCCATTGCTTGTGGGGCGAGTATTGCATACAATGTGCAAAATCCGCTGCTCGCTGAATACGATGTAGAATTATACGTGAATTGTCTTTACAATGTATTCCAACAAACGAATGCCGAGATGATGGTTGTTTCGTTTGACAGGATGGGGAAGGATTTGGTTGGCCGCCTGGCCGCCCGACTAAACGCATCGGCCATTACAGAGGTAGTCGACTTCAAAAATGTTGACGAAAAACTGACATGGATTCGCCCGATTTATGGTGAGAAAGCCTTTGGTGAATACGAAACAACCCGGGATAAAGCGGTAGTGGGCATTCGTCAAAAAAGTCAAGATATACCTGAACTAACTGATAATCACATCGGGGAAATCATTCCTTTCGAATATACAGCATCAGAAGAGGAAATTGTGACCAAGCTCGTTGTGAAAATCCAGGCAGCCCTGTCAGATATCCGGCTTGAGGATGCCCGGATTATCGTTTCCGGCGGACGCGGCATTGGCGGTCCTGAGGGATTTGGTGAACTGCAAACCCTTGCCAGCTTGCTTGGAGGTACTGTAGGTGCATCACGTGCTGCCTGTGACGCCGGATGGGTTCCCTCTAACCTGCAGGTAGGGCAAACTGGAGCCGTTGTCGCTCCAGACCTCTATATTGCTGTTGGTATTTCCGGGGCAAGTCAGCATCTGGCAGGCATCACAAGTGCAAAGACCGTTGTGGCAATTAACACTGATGCAGAGGCACCAATTTTTAAGCGTGCTAACATTGGCGTGATTGCTGATTACAAGACAGTGATCCCAGCCTTAACGGAAAAACTAAAAAAAGTGCTTGTTTAAAAATACTATCCAAAGTACATTGTCAAAATGCAAGTTGAAGAAGCCCTAGAGAAATGGGTTTCTTTATTTATTGCAACTTTGTCAAAATTACAATATGTTAAAAGAAATTACAAAGGAAAAAGGGCCTCGATTTTCCGAGGTCCTTTATTAGTGGCGATATTATGGATTAGATTTTTCAAAAGCTAGTTTCAGTCCAAATCCTAACAGTGCCGCACCAGTTATCCCTTGTACAACCTTTTGTGTGGATGGTTTATTCATAAATGAACTGATTTTGTTGATTAAATAAATGTATGGGATAAACCAGATTGCCGTTAATAATGTGTACGTTACACCCATTAAGAGAAAGGGAAGAAGCGGTTTTTGTCCGGGATCGACAAACTGTGGCAAAAAGGTTAGAAAAAAGACAGCAACCTTTGGGTTAAGCAGATTCGTTAAAAAGCCTTGGCGAAAACAATTTGTTTGCGCATATTTAGGTGTACTATCTGATTCCGAAGATATGGCCGCTTTCGTTTTCCTTAATGCCCATAACGTTTTAAACCCGAGGTAACCTAAATAAACGGCTCCGATATATTTAATAATTGAGAACAGCGCAGCTGATTTTACGATAATCGCAGAAAGACCAATCACCGCCGCCAATGTATGAATTAAAAGCGCACAACAAGTCCCGAACAATGTTTTAAAGCCTCCCGATTTTCCAATCGTCAGAGTATTCTTTGTTGCCATTGCGGTATCCGGCCCAGGTAAAATAATCAGAAAAATACACAAAAGAACAAATAAGTAAAAATGCTGCACAATCATTTTCTCCTTTCTTCTGTTTTTTTTAAAATTCAATTTATTTTTAATTTTACACAATAGTTTACCTTTTTGAAAGGAGAAAATAAAAGGCTAATCCATTGATATCGATGGATTAGCCTTTATCTTTAAATTCTGATCGATTCCCCTTATGATTCAAGAAATCGACTATCCGCTTTACATACTCATCTTTTGAATAACTTTTATAGAATTGGCTTGATAGCCGGATTGGATCTCCAAAGAAGTATCTTTCATATTGGGTTTGTCTTGTGCCAAATGAACTCATCGTTAAATCCCATGCTAAGCGAAATAGTTTTACACGGTCCAGTGCGGATGCGTTGGCTCCCTGAAGATACTGGTCCAAATCTGTTCTTAATTCCGAATCAAAGTCTTTTTCAGTCGGTAAGGATACCAAACCGCTCGCCCCGATAATTTGAATAATTTCACTGAATCTCGGATAAATTTTTGGGAAAATATTACTAGCTGTCTGAAGCGGGATTAAATAAGGTCTTATGTTGCCAAACTCATCTAATTTTGCTTCTGCTTCGGATTTAGCTAAAAGGGCCTTCATCGTTTCAAGACCAATCATGATTTCCGAAAGCTTTTCCTGGACATGCTGATATTCACTAATATTAATCGTCTCGACAAGAAGCTCAGCAACACCTAAAAGAAATTCTGTTTTTACAATTTGTCTGGTTATTACCTGGTGGAAAGCGAAAGAATAAAAGGAACTTTGGAGTATGAACTCGTTAGCCACTTCAATATTTTTGTAAAAAAACACACATTCCCATGGAACTAACACATTGTCAAAGACAAGAATCGTATCCATTTCTTCGTACCGTGAACTTAACGGATAATTAAAAGAAGATTCCCCGCCGACAAAAGATTCACGGCAAATAAATTTTAAACCTTCCGTATCAGTTGGGATTGAAAAAGCGTATGCCTCTTCTTCACTAAAAACTCCCCCTGCAGAGTACACGAGCACTTCATCGGTTAAACCTCCTTGTGTAGCCAGCAAACGTGCACCTTTAATAATGATGCCTTTTTCATTTTGACCAATCACTTTGGCGGCAATCGGCTCCTTCGAGGATTCAAAATGGTATTGTGAACGGTTTACCTGCGGTGTGATAAAGGTATGAGTAAATGAAAGGTCCTTTTTTTTAGCCCTTTCATATAATGATTGGATATTTTCTGGAAAGCAATTTTCCTTCCCCTCGAGGAGGGCTGTGGAGGAGGCAAAGGCCATAACAGTCGTGTTCATATAATCAGGACTTCTCCCCATCATCCCATTTGTATGTTTTGCCCAAATTTCAATCATCGTCCTTCTTTTCTTCAAATCTTTTTTGGTTTTTGGCTGCAGATAGGACATTCCGATTGTTTCTCCTGTATCCGGATCATGATTTGTCAACTTGGACTTTAAGTTTGGTTTGCTCTGCAAATCATAAAGCGATGCTTTGCTCCGAATGAGTCCTTTGAAGGCAGGATGCTCAGATAGTTTTTCTCCAATCTTTTCTCCGTCCAACCAAATATCAGAATTAAGTCGATTTATCCGCTCTATGAACTCTTTCCCGTTGATGATTCCCATATGGCCACTCCTTAAATGCAATGGGTCATTTCTTAGTAGAATAATTAGCTAGTTTTATTTTATTGGAAAAGGTACCAATTTGTTCTTTATTTTCGCGTCTAAAAATAAATAGGGCTAAAGTGAACGCTGAAGAATGCGATGAATTTTTTTATATTTTTCGATGATGGCAGGTTGATAAGTGAAGTACTTCACAGTTAAAAAAATGCTGAGGTACTATAATAAACAAGCAGATGAAAAATAATCAATCATTTTTCTGAAAGGTCGAGCAAAATGAAAAGAATGTCTATTTTTATAATAAGCGTATTTCTAATCCTAATGGCTGGGTGCAGTAATTCAAATCCCTATAGTGTGAAGCTTTCGACACCAAAAACATTTACCCCGGGAAAAACGATGGCAATGCAGTTTAAGGTTGTCGATAAACAAGGAAAACCCGTAAATGGTGCCAATGTAAATGCTGATTTGAATATGAAAAATATGGACCACGGAACACTCCCGATTCATGCAGAAGAAATTGGCGATGGCAAGTATATCGGTTCAGTCAATTTGCCGATGCAAGGTGACTGGGTGGCAACTATTAGCGTGGAGCATAATGGGGCAAAAATCGAGGTTGAAAAGCAGTTTACAATCGAGGTAAAGACAGCAGAGAACGCCCATAAAGTCACAAACCAGATTGCGTTACCGGACTTTACATTACTAGACGAAATTGGGGGAACAGTGTCGAAAGAAAATCTCTTAGGTAAAAAAGTCGTCATGACGTTCACGTATTTAAACTGCATCGATCCAAATGCCTGCCCAATTTTATTGGGGAATTTCAGCAGCCTGCAGCAGGATATTAAAACGAACGCGCTAAATCCGGATCAACTTTTACTTGTGTCAGTTTCGCTAGATCCTGAAAAGGATACCCCGGAAGCGCTGAAGCTCCATGCGCAGAAGATGAATTTCGATATGTCCTACCTTAAAATGCTGACAGGCAATATGAGCGAAATACAAAAATTAACGAATACTCTTGGTGTTCATTTTGAAAAAAAGGATACAGAAGTTTTGCATGATAACAAAACGTTTATTTTTAATGAGGATGGAAAGTTAACACATGAATTCACTGGGAGTTTTATTGACAGGGAAGAATTGTTGCAGGTGGTAACCTCAGAATAATAAAAAAAGACCGCTTTTAAAATAATAGCGGCTTTTTAGTTAAAAAGTATTAGGAACCTTCACTTGGTCTAATTCCTAAGCCAACCCGTTGAATGATCGAATTTCGGCCAAACCGGCTATCAACTTTTCCGTTAGTTTTTTCCGATTTCCAATACCATTTTACCCTTGGCGTTGCTGCTTAAAATCTGGATATGTGCATTGGCTGCTTCTTCAAGCGGCAGGATTGTTCCTACGAATGGCTGAAGTCCACCGTTTTTCAGTGCAGCTTCAACTGCAATCAAGCTTTCATTAAATTCATCTAATGGTGCATTCCAAACGGCCATTCCAAGGACATCGGCTTCTTTGGCCATTATCAACCGGGGATTGAAATCCAATGATCCGCGATTGCCTACTACGACCACCCGGCCGAACTTGTTCACCAGCTGTAAATCCTCTTCTAGATTGACATTGGCCAGCATTTCAATGACAACATCTACCCCAGCACCGTTTGTAATGGAAGGGATTGCTTCCAAATAACCAGTCTGATTGTGGTTAAGGACGGCGTCAGCACCAGATTTTCTTACGATATCCATGCTTTCTTCTGTGCCGGCAGTTCCGATTACTTGAGCTCCTGCATATTTAGCCAGCTGTACAGCTAAAGTACCTACACCGCCGGAAGCTCCATGAACTAATACCGTTTCGCCCGGTTTTAAATGTGCCCGGTGAAAAAGGGCGCGGTATGCAGCGGTGACAGGAATGCCAAGTGCTGCTCCCTGCTCAAAGCTTACTGATTCGGGCAATTTATGTACAGCTTCCACATCACAAACTACTTTTTCCGCATATGTTCCCGTCTTTCTTTTTGCCATAGTGGATGCGACAAATACCCGATCGCCGGTCTTGAGCCTAGTGACACCCGGTCCAACCTCATCCACCACACCGGCACCATCAAATCCAGGGATATAGGGCATGTCCGGATTGAAAAAGGCATAACCTCCCGCACGTATATATGCTTCAGCTGGATTGACACCGGCATAATAAAGCCTTACCCGCACTTCGTTTTCCGCCGGAACCGGTTCTTTCACGTCTAAAGTTTTAACACATCAGGTTCCCCAAAGGACGACATTTGAATAGCTTTCATTCGGCTTCCCCCTTGTTTAAAGTAAAATCACATCTTCTTTATGATAGACTATCTCCTTGGGCAAGCAAACCTTTTTGGGAGAAATTAAGACCGATTCTTATATTTTTTGTAACGAACCTTATGTTTGGTAAAGTGCTTGAAAAAAGAAAAATTATATAAATAAGTAACGGGTTTACTTTGAGGTGCAAACTACTAAATAGCAGCCAAAGTCACAGTATTCTTGATTGGTCTTTCGCAAAACAATTAACATTATAAATCACAATTAAAAGGCTTAGAAATATTTTATTATAGGGTTCCGTTTTGAGGTGCTTTTCTTAAAATACGTCCCGAAATGATAGGCGTATTGTCACCGTTATTGGTATATAAAAAATCACACTTACTTGTGAAACGGTTCACCGTAACACATCAAAATGGGGTGCTTTTGCATTTTTGAGCTAAAACTCTTCTAAATCAGATGTCTTGTACTTAATCTAGTACCAGCAAAAGTAAAATAAGCGGAGATTTTCCGGTTAGTTGCAGATTGGAGCTCGTTTTGGGGTAAATAAGGGGAGATTTTCCGATTATGCCAAGCAAAATCCCCTCTTTTTCGAATTTTTCAAGTCAATAGGCGGAATCTTTCCGTCTATTTAAGCCTTTTTTAACAGCAATTCCTAATTAAGCGGAAGTTTTCCGTCTATTTATCAGATCGGGTGCTTAACCTGATTCCCCCAACCGATAAGTGTGGACCCTCTTGATTCTAGATGCGAGAATCAGCAGCTTTTTATCGCCCAGCTTATAAAGATCAATAAAATTGGTACTCAAAACGGCACTGCAAATGACAGAAGTTTTGGCCCTTTTTTTAATTGTACAATACTTATTGTCCATCATAAATAATGATGTCAATTACTATGTCGAATTCGCAGAAACCTTGATAAATAAAGAAAATGACGGATGCCAATTCATACGTCAATTCTTGTGTCTTTTAATAAGAAAGCACCCGAAAACGGAACCCTTTAATATTTTATCTCTAAGCCTTTTTTTAAAAAAATTGAAGCGTTATAGTTGTTATTTTTCTTCCACTATACTGTTTGAAAGTTTAATTAGAAATTTTCCAATTAATTACAATTTTAAAACAAAAATTTAGAAGGATATTTTTGGTTATGTTAAAATGATTTAAGCTGTGCATTTAAAAAAAGAGATTGGAGCTGTAAAATTGAAGAAAAGTAAAATTTTTATCGTGGCAATTTTATGTGTTTTTTTATTAGTCGGAATGTCTGCTTGTAGCAATTCTTCATCTGATGTTACATCAACCAAGAACCAGTCAATACCTGATAACATATCACAAAAGACAGATCATTCTTCTCAATCAAATGATTCATCTACCGACAGCACAGCGAAATCTGATAATAGCAGTAATAATGATTCGGATAGTACATCTAAAAATAGTAACTCAAATGTAAGCTATAAAAAAGATGAAGAGAAACTATCGCAGAATTCTAATAAACCTGATGTTGATACATCAACCAAAAATCAGTCAAAACCTGATAATACAGCGAAAACTTATAATAACGGTGCAAATAGCAAAGGAGAGTCAACTATTGGTGACAATGATACATATATTTCAAGTGGAGAAGAAGCTGTTCAATACTTAAAGCAACACCTAAAAGAGGGAACGGACGATGATGTTTCGTTTGGTGTAGATGAAACACTTCGAACGGATGACAACGGAACATATTATACGATACAACTTGTTTCCATATCTACACGTGTATCTGGCAAAACTGGAACTTTAGGTTACTACAAGGTTTATCAAGATGGCACTTATAAGCTCCTTTAGGAGTGGCCTTTTACTTAAAGAGGGTAATTAATACTAAAGAAGGGACAAATTTTTTAATTTCGACCTACTGGTGCTGCTATACCTACTGGTGCTGCTAGTGGGACAGCAGGAGCTGTTAGATGAACTAATGCAGTTCCGATTGTAGTATATCCAGCAACAGAAGAGACACGTTGAGTTATACCAGCCCCACAACCAATTTGTAATACTCCAGCATTGGCAATTATGCCGATTTTCAAAAAATTCACATCAAATGTTTGTTTAAGATGTTTATCCATTTCATTCACCTCATATTAATATATGATCAAAAGTTAGGTTCATTACTGATAATAAAAATAATCCCAAAAAGTATACGAGAAATTACCTCATATTGAAAGGTGAGATAGTGAAAATTTTTTGTAGTTATGCTGAGGAGAAAAATTGACTTAGATAAACCAGACCAAAATCAGTGTAAAAAGTGTGGTGCAATTCTGAAATAATTCCGTTTATCATGAATTTAAAGCGAATAAAAAAGGTATTTCTCAAATATGAAGGCATATTTAATATATTTCTTCATTTACTATTTCCATATTTCTACTATTCCACTATACTGTAAATGTATTGGAAAAATAGAAATAATCAATTAAATTAGGGGGAGAAGATGAAAAAATCACTGGTTGCTTTTATTTGTTTTTTTGTTTTAACATCACTACCGATTTCGGCCTTTGCTTCACCAGGAAAAGTTGATTCGAATGGTGGTCATAATTGTTGGACTAACTGTTCACAGTATGGGCTGAAAAATGGAGAATACCATTATCATAATGGCGGAAATAGTGGAAAAAGTACTGTAAAGAATGGTTGGCAGAATAGTGGTGGTAAATGGTATTACTATTCATCAGGTAAATTACATAAGGGCTGGCTAGCTTATGGTAACAACTGGTACTATTTAGACGGAAATGGAGTAATGAAAACTGGTTGGGTCTATTTAGGTAGTAAATGGTACTATCTAACTTCTTCAGGTGCTATGGCAAAAGGGTGGGTTAAAATTGGTGGTACGTGGTATTACCTACAATCAACTGGTGCTATGAAAACTGGCTGGTTAAAAGACGGAAACAAGTGGTATTACCTACAATCAACTGGTGCTATGAGAACTGGATGGTTAAAAGACGGAAACAAGTGGTATTACCTACAACCAACAGGTGCTATGAAAACTGGATGGCTAAATGACGGAAACAAGTTTTATTACCTTAAAAACACCGGGGATATGTCAATAGGTTGGGAACGCGTTTCCGGTCAGTGGTTTTATTTTGAAACTTCGGGTGCTATGAAAACAGGGTGGCTGAAGGACGGTTCTAATTGGTACTACTTAACCCCTGATGGTGCAATGAAAACTGGTTGGCTACAGTTAGGTAAGGATTCTTATTATTTCTATCCAAACGGAATAATGGCTCTTAATACTTTTATTGATGGAGTAAAGATAGGTCCAGATGGTAAAGCAGAATTTTATGATACTGAATTAATTAACAAAATAAGTTCAGTAGCATCTCAATTTGGTTTTACAATCGAGACTGATAATTACGGATTGAACTTAATCTATGATGGTGACGAATTCGTTGGAGTTGTAGTACATGATTATGTTGGTGGATATGGTAAGTACATTGATTTTCTTTCTGCAGTTTCTTCAACAATAGGAGCTCCAAAGACATCTCAAAATATTAAGGATTACTTTACTCAAATCAGTGATCCAAGCAATCCGGATTATTACGAAAGTATAAACTTTTTTATGTTTTATGATCATGAAGAAGATTGGGTTGATATTATCTGGGGAAGCAATTTGGGATTTAATAATTTTGATAAAAGTTCTATAAAGACAAAAAGAAATTTACATTAGTCCGAGAATGAGAGGACACTGATTGAATGGCACTATAGTGCTGTTTAAATCGGTGTCCTTACTTATTTTTATCTACCTACCATTAACCGTATAGAAACAAAAAAGGCTGTAGAAACTGCATTGGAAAAGTATCGCTCATCGCGGCATTCGCTCCGAACGCGGGATAACCTGTTCAATGAAGGGGTACTATTAATAAGGGTACTGTAAAAGAGAACAAGTCTAAAAAATGGATAAGGAGAGAGATAGAGATGAATAACATGATGCCTGTGGACAACTCTGGCACGCAAACCGGAACGCCTCAAAAAACGGTTGGCCAGTATTTGTTCGATTGCCTGAAGCTGGAGGGCATTACCGAAATTTTCGGCGTCGCAGGGGACTATAATTTTACATTGCTTGATACTTTGGAGCGGTATAACGGCATCCGGTTTATAAGTGGACGGAATGAACTAAATTCGGGTTATGCCGCGGATGGCTACACAAGAATTAAAGGCATCTCCGCTCTTATTACGACCTTCGGGGTCGGGGAGCTCAGCGCCTGCAATGCAATAGCGGGAGCCAACAGCGAGCATGTGCCAATAATTCACATTGTGGGTGCGCCTCCTGATAAGGATCAAAAGGAACACAAGCTGATGCACCACACCCTAATGGATGGAAATTTTGATGTCTTCCGCAAAGTGTATGAGCATATTGCGGCTTATACTGCGGTGCTTACGCCGGAAAACGCCAAGATTGAAATTCCGAATGCGATTCGAATTTCGAAGGAAAAGAAAAAGCCGGTATACCTTGTTGTTGCCGATGATTTAGTGACCAAGCCGATCACTGCCCGTGAAGAGCCGATGCCGCCGCGTCCAATGTCCAACTTGAAAACCCTTCAGGCAGCGGCAGATCATGTCCGAAAGCTGTTGGAGCGTGCCCACCGGCCGGTCATTTTGGTGGACGTCAAAACGATGCGTTTCGGCCTTCAGACAGCAGTTCGGCAGCTGGCCGACGCCATGAACGTGCCTGTTGTGACGATGATGTTTGGGAAGGGAGCATTCGACGAAGCCCATCAGAATTATATCGGAATGTACCTAGGCTCTTTCGGAAGTTCCGAAGTCCAAAGCACGGTAGAAAATGCAGACTGTATCATTGCGATCGGCATGGTATGGGCGGACACCAACACTGCAAATTTTACCGCAAAGCTGAACCCACTGGTGACTGTCAATATTCAACCGGATATGGTCAAGGTCGCTGAGGCGGAGTATCCGAATGTTCTGGCAACCGACATGCTTCAAGCAGTGCAGAAAGTGGGTTACAAGGGTAAAGGGTTGGCAGGGAAATTGTCATTTCCTTACGATCAAGTCAAAGCTAGTGCCGACGAACCTCTAATGGCGGCAGGCTATTATCCCCGTTTTCAGCGTATGCTGAAAGAGAGCGATATTGTGATCGTCGAGACCGGGACTTTCTACAATGGAATGGCGGAGGTGAGACTGCCGAGCAATGTAACATATATTGGGCAAGGAGGCTGGGAATCCATCGGTTACGCCACACCATCGGCCTTCGGTGCCAGTATCGCCGCGCCGGAACGCCGGGTGCTACTGTTTACGGGTGACGGCTCACTTCAGCTGACAGCCCAAGAGATCAGTTCCATACTTTATTACGGCTGCAAGCCCATAATCTTCGTCTTGAACAACGATGGTTATACGATCGAGAAATATTTGAATGTCAAAACAGAGGATCAAAAGTACAACCAAATCCCTCGATGGTCTTACACCAAGCTGGCAGAAGCCTATGGTGGCAACGCGTTTACCGTTACGGTTCGGACCTTTGGAGAGCTTGATCAGGCTATAACCCAAGCTGAAAAGGAACGTGCCGAAAGACTCTGTATCATTGAAATGATCGCCGGGAATCCGATGGACGCACCCGAATATATGCGACGGATGCGCAGTTATATGGAGAAACAGGAAATGCAGCGCAGACAGAAATAGTCCCGAATAACAAGAGTTTTCCTGAAAATGGATCTGAACTTAACCATTCGGGCGCAAGAGTCGAAGATCCAGCCATAATGGTGGCTTTTTCTTTTTGTGCTAAAGGGTATAATTTTTATTATTAATTCTTTGTGACGACAATTGCTATCTTTGTCTTGGCATCGTTTGCCCATTCTTTTTTAATGCTTCGCCATTCATCTTTTACTGAATAGTATAAGAATATAACTAATTAGTTGAGGTGAAATATGGATTTCAATCATTTACGGTATCTTGCGATAGGCGATTCCCTTACTGTGGGTATCGGTATTCCGGTTTTGGACCCTGGATTTGTTGAAAATTACAGATATCTAAGCCAGAAAATTTTAAAAAAGCGTATTTATTTGCAAAAATATGCATGGTCAGGAGCAACGACAAAGGATGTATTATTTATGCTCAATGCCCCGTTGGTTACGGAAGCTGTAAATTGTGCAAATATCATCACGATAACAGCTGGAGGGGATGATTTAATAAACGCTGCTAAAGGTTATTTAATTAATAAAAACGAAGAAAGTATATCCCAGGCTATTAAACAATCAGGGAATAACATCTCAAAAATAGTAGAAAAAATTCACCATCTAGACAAACAAGATAAATATATTTTACGCATAATGAATTTATACAATCCATTTATCAATATTCCTATCGCAGATGAGGCGATTAGAGCGTTTAATTCATTGATTAACCGTTTTGGTCGGGAATTGAATGTTAAAATAGCTGATATCTATAGTGTATTTAAGGGGAATGAAAAAGTTTTATTATCATCAGGAGGAGTTCATCCTAATAGTAGGGGATACTATCAAATGGCATTAGCTTTTAGTAGGCTCGGATATTCCCCGTTATAGGGCTAAAGGCTGTAAGTATAATCGTAATAATGACGTTTTTTAATCTTCTTATCACTTTTTCATTTCAATCTCAATTCTCTTTGCTAAGTCAGATGATACTTTATTGAAATACTCCATAACTTTCTTTCTAATATCATCAGATATGACTTTCAAATCACTAGCTAAATTTTCGACAAGATGTTCTTTTTCTATTTGAGTTAACCTCGTATAGAATTCACCAGCCTGCCCAAAATCGTCTTGCTTTGTTATAGAAGTTCTTTCTAGTTTGCCTTCAACATATCTTCCATCACCACTTGTAATTTGATTAGCTGGTGTCCAATTTTGCTGTTGGTTTACCGGTAATTTACGAAATTCAGCTCCAATTCTTCTTCTTTGAGAATCACTATAAATATTTGCACGGCCCTGCAGTATTTTATCATCAGATAATTCTGCGCCGTCTAGTAAATTAGAAGGGGAGAAGGCGACTTTTTCTACTTGTTCCATGTAATTAGCAGGATTTTTATTTAATACCATTTTGCCTACTGGTATTAGGGGATATTCTTTTTCATCCCATACTTTTGTATTGTCTAAAGGATCATAAGAAAGATTTGCTTCATCCTTTGGGTCCATGAGCTGGACATATAAGCCATATTCCACCGGTTTACCACCCGCAATCGCATCGTATAAATCTTTACCAGAGTAATCAGGATTTTCAGCGGCTAGTCTATTTGCTTCTTCGCGTCCAATGTATTGTACACCTTCAAATGGGTACCAATGGTATTTAACGTACTTTCTAATACCTTGAGCATTTCTCCAAATATATGTATTTACACTATGTCCTGGAATGTGGCGAAGACTTTTTACCGTACCAGCATCAGAGTATAAACGTACAATAAAATGAATCGATTCAGGCGCTCTTGCTACAAAGCTCCAAGACTTATCAGGATCAATTAAATTATTTTTTAGTGAAGGTAAGAATGCTTTAATAAACTCCGGAAATCGTATCGCATCACGTACAGAAAAGACAGGAATATGATTACATAAAAGGTCAAAAACACCCTCTTCTGTATAAAATTTTGTAGCTAAACCACGTACATTTCTAGATGTATCAGGTGTTCCTTTTGTACCGACAGCTAACGAAAAGCGAACCATAACAGGAACTTTCTGATTAGAATTTTGTAAAAAGCTCAGTTTTGTATGTTCGGACATCGAATATATCGTTTGAAAATAACCAAATGCACCAAATCCTTTTACATGAACAGGTCTTTCTAAAATCTTTTCATGAATAAATTCTTGTAAGGTTTCGTGTAGTACACCATCTTGTTCCAGTACAGGTCCCCCAGAGCCAATCGTCTGGGAATGAAGTTTAGCTGGCTCATTGGAGAGGTCTCGATTTTCATCCTGGCTTTCCTCTAATAAAGTTTGCCTCTGTTTATGATGTTTATCATTCATTATTATAGCCTCCAAAATTTAATATCCATCAATCGTTACTAAATATGATTTTTAAGGTTCGAATATGTATCTTCTTCTTTTATTTTCAACATTCATTAGAAATATAGTTTCTTAAAGTTAATAGAAGTAACTCATCCAAAAGTGTTGGGTAATTAGACTGTTTGGATAATAATAACTAAGATTATTTTTGTTAAATATTTAACCGTTTACAATTTTTCCACCATTCACGTGCAGAATTTGCCCTGATATGTAAGATGCATCTTCGGATGCCAAGAATACATAAGCAGGTGCCACTTCAAACGGTTGACCGGCTCGCTTCATAGGAACATTGTCTCCAAATGTGGCAATCTGCTCTGGAGGTAAGGAAGATGGAATTAATGGAGTCCAAATTGGCCCTGGGGAAACACCATTGACTCGAATCCCTTGTGATGCCAGTGACAATGATAGCGAACGTGTAAAGGAAACAATGGCTCCTTTTGATGCCGAGTAGTCAATTGAATCTTGATCTCCTAGATAGGCACTAATGGATGTTGTATTTATTATTGAACTCCCTGAATTCATGAATGGCAGAGCTGCTTTCGTCAAAATAAACTGCGAGAAAATATTTGTGTGAAAAGTACTTGCTCGTTGATTCGAATCAACATCCAGTAGACTGTTTTGTATGTAAAGTACGCCGGCGTTATTCACCAAAATGTCAATACGGCCAAATTGGTGAATGGTTTGCATTACAGCTTGTTGGCAAGGTTGCTCATACCCGATATCGCCTGGAATGATAATGCAACGACGCCCGTACTTTTTAACATAGAACTTCGTTTCTTCTGCATCGCTGTGTTCAATCAGGTATGAGATTGCAATGTCTGCACCTTCTTTCGCGAAAGCGACTGCTACAGCTCTCCCAATTCCACTATCACCACCAGTAATGAGAGCTATCTTATTCATGAGTTTACCGGCTGGTTTGTAATTGGGGTTATCAAATATAGGTCTGGGTGTCATTAATGATTCAATACCAGGTTTACTTTGTTGCTGAGGCGGGAAACCCATCAAATCCACTCCTCTCGGCTTTTGCTGATAATAAATGAAATTCTGATATAGGTTATGATTGTTGTTATGAAAATATATCCTTGAAAAAAGTTAAAGATAAAGCATTCACGGTTCTTTCTATTTTTTATTTGGAATAAGAGAATTAATTCTTTCTCTTAGGAAAAGTTAACCACAGGTTCAATATTAATTTTGGAGGTCTACATATGGGGGCATCGGCAAATGACCATTAATTTTCAACAACTTATTGGCGTGATATAGAGCTGCCCACTTTTAATACACTAAATAAAGATTTATCGGTGGATGTTGCCATAATCGGGGCAGGAATTGCAGGAATTACCTCGGCTTACTTACTCTCGAAAGAAGGCTTGAAGGTTGCAAGCATTGAAGCTCGGAATGTCCTTAACGGCACAACAGCACATACAACAGCTAAGCTGACAGCACAGCATATCTTAATTTACGACCACTTAATAAAATATTTTGGCGAAGAAAAAGCCAAGCTTTATTTTGAGTTTAGTTCAAATGTTATCCCATTTGTTGAGAATACTTCAAGGGAAAAAGGAATCGACTGTGATTCCTGAGGCAAGATGCATATGTTTATGCTGTAACAGATTAGTATGCTAAAAATATTGAGAAAGAGTGGACAGCCTATCAAAAGTTAGGAATCACGGGTGATTTAAAGGATACGATCCCGTTTAATCTCCAAATAAAAAATACTATTAAGATGGCACGTTCGGGATTGCTGTTTAATGGTAAAAAATAAATTCTGTCCAAATCCGAACCCTATTACAGAAAATAATTATCTTTTTAAAAGTTAAAATAAAAAGAAACCCTTGATAAATAAGGGTTTCTCGTACGTCCCAAAGAGGATTCGAACCTCCGACCTACAGTTTAGGAAACTGTTGCTCTATCCTGCTGAGCTATTGGGACAAGTATCCAATTGATTAGAACGTTTTCTATTATAATCAGTTAATCGAAAAAGGTCAATAAAAAGTTGATTTTATTAAAGCGGCAGGTTCCTCTCCACTGCTGTTTTTTTCGCTTCCTTTCCACGGAAAATCAACCAAACAATTAGGCTTAGCGTTATTAATAAACCTTCCATGGATAAGATATACCATGGATAGGGACCAAGAACATCTAATAAACTGGCGCTGTCAGGTTTATGACTTAAGAACATATAATTGCCGTCAACCAGCTTATTAATGACGATAATAATCGGCATCAAAGCATTTAGGCAAATAAATAATTTTAATACCGACCAGATAGTTGGTCGGTACCCCTTTGCCCAAGTAAAATAGAGCGGCACCCAAATGATCATTAAATGAGTATAAAAGAAGTGGAAGAATCGAAAATGCGGAAAGTCATAATTTAATAGTGGGGTGATTAATGCCTGAGATGCGCCAAGTAATGCTGTAAATAATAAAATCTCGTAAATGATTTTTTTCCTTGTCAACAATAAGAGGACTGTTAATATCAGGCTGATGCTGCATAACTCCAATGGAATGGCGTCGCTGACATGCCAGCTGCCATTTACAATCAGCCATAAGTGATAAGCAGTCTCCATTATTATTAGCGAAATAGCGACACCGATTTCAGTACCTCTCCATTTTTCAGCACTTAACTTATCTCTCAATAAAAATATTGCTAAAGAGCATAGAATTAAGATGGTTAGGATAACAAAGTGACTTGCTGAAAACAACTGAAAATCATAATTTTTGTAACTCCCGCTAAACCACTCCATAATTTCCACCATCCTTTTTTGTATTTTATCATAAAATGGTGAGCGAAATTTGAATTTTTGGGAAAATCACGAGTGATTCGTTCCTGTCCATTTCTAGATTGAAGGAATTGTTTTCGGATCTAAGAAGATGAACATAACACATTTATATGAGTTAAAGAATTAATTATTTCAAATAACTTAAAGATTTGTCAGCGAAATCGACGAGTGCCTGACACCATCATTTTGTGATATAATAGTTTGTCGAAGATACTCGAAATGAATTTAACCCTGGAGGTCATTATGGCAGGATACACGCCGATGATACAGCAATATTTAACCGTGAAGGCAGATTATCAAGATGCCTTTTTATTTTTTCGCTTAGGCGATTTTTATGAAATGTTTTTCGATGATGCGATAAAAGCATCACAGGAATTAGAGATAACCTTAACAAGCCGCGGAGGCGGTACCGATGAACGGATTCCGATGTGCGGAGTCCCCTACCATGCGGCCGCAAACTATATTGAACAGCTTATTTCAAAGGGCTATAAAGTAGCGGTTTGTGAGCAAACGGAAGACCCGAAACAGACAAAAGGAATGGTCAAACGGGAGGTTGTTCAGTTAATCACTCCGGGTACGGTGATGGATGGCAAAGGTTTATCGGACAAAGAGAACAACTATATTGCCTCGATTACAGCGTTTGATGACCAAACCTATGGATTTGCTTATAACGATATTTCAACAGGTGAGAGCAGCGTAACCTTGCTTTCTAGTAATTTTGATGAGGTATTGAATGAACTGTCGGTCTTAAGTGCCAAAGAAGTAGTGGTTGCTAGTAATTTTGACGGAGAGCTGCAAAAGAAGATGCGGGAACGCGATGTGCTGGCGATTTCGTTCGAAGATAATAGTTCGCTAGAGATGAATTATGCCCATCTGCTGGAGGAATTAAATCAAGATAAATTGAAACAAACAACTGCAAGGCTATTTAACTATTTATATCGCTCGCAAAAGAGAAGCCTTGACCATCTTCAGCCAGTTACCACCTATCAAATTCATCAATATATGAAAATAGATTATTTTTCAAAGCGTAATCTTGAGTTAACCGAGACGATTCGCTCAAAAGGAAAAAAGGGCTCGTTATTATGGCTTCTTGATGAAACGATGACCGCGATGGGCGGAAGAATGTTAAAAACGTGGATTGACCGGCCGCTGATTAATCAGGCTGGTATTGAACAGCGTCAAGCGATCGTTGAAGTCCTAATGAGTCATTACTTTGAACGCCAAGAGCTTCGCGAAAAATTAAAAGAGGTATACGATTTAGAACGTTTAGCAGGGCGTGTTGCCTTTGGAAATGTGAATGCCCGTGATTTAGTCCAGCTAAAACGTTCTTTAATGCAGGTGCCGTTTTTAAAACAAATTTTGCAGGGGATGCAGAATGAACAGGTGGAAAAAATCGCCGGACTCCTTGATCCGTGTGAAGAGGTCACCGATTTATTGGAGCAGGCAATTGTTGAAAATCCGCCGCTTTCCTTAAAAGAAGGCAATATCATCCGTGACGGGTACAATGCCCAGCTTGATCAATATCGGGATGCCAGCCGAAACGGGAAAACATGGATTGCTTGCCTCGAACGGGAAGAGCGGGAGAAAACCGGGATTAAATCGTTGAAGGTAGGCTATAACCGCGTATTTGGCTACTATATTGAAATCACACGCGCTAACCTGCATCTTTTAGAAGAAGGACAGTATGAACGGAAGCAAACTCTATCGAATGCCGAACGTTTTATTACCCCGGATTTAAAAGAAAAAGAAGCGTTAATTTTACAAGCGGAAGAAAAATGCGGTGAGCTTGAATATGAATTGTTTAGCGAAATCCGTGAAATTGTGAAGGAGCAAATCCCGCGTCTCCAGGCGCTGGCGAAAACGGTCAGCGAGCTCGATGTTCTGCAATGCTTTGCCCAGGTCAGTGAAGAACGCCGCTATGTGAAGCCGCAATTTTCTACTGAGCGTCGTGTAGCCGTTAAGGATGGCCGCCATCCAGTGGTCGAGAAGGTATTAAACGCTCAGGAATATGTACCAAACGATTGTCATATGGACAGCGACCGGGAAGTTCTATTGATTACAGGCCCGAACATGTCGGGTAAAAGTACGTACATGCGCCAAATTGCCTTGACGGCTATTTTGGCGCAAATCGGCTGTTATGTTCCGGCTTCTGAAGCCGTGCTGCCGATTTTTGATCAGGTGTTTACACGTATCGGTGCGGCAGACGATTTGATCTCTGGTCAAAGTACCTTTATGGTTGAAATGCTCGAAGCGAAAAATGCGATCACAAATGCGACTCAAAACAGTTTGATTTTGTTTGACGAAATCGGCCGCGGCACCTCAACCTACGACGGAATGGCATTGGCGCAGGCTATCATTGAATATATTCATAAGCGGATTGGGGCGAAAACTTTATTTTCAACCCATTATCATGAGCTGACCGTTTTAGATGAAGAGCTTTCGAAGCTAAAAAATATCCACGTCAGCGCGATTGAACATAACGGCAAGGTTGTTTTCCTTCATAAAATTAAAGAAGGACCGGCCGATAAAAGCTACGGAATTCATGTCGCACAGCTGGCTGAACTACCAGCTGAATTAATCAGCCGGGCAAATGAAATTTTAACAGCCTTTGAGCATTCCGACGTTCAAGCTGCTGTTCCCGTGAAAGCGGAGGTAATCGAAGAAAAGCCAGCTCAATTATCCTTTTTTGATGAACCGAAGGAAACGAAGAAACAAGAGCTGACTTCTAAGGAAAAACGAGTTTTAGAGAAAATTAAAGAAATAGAGTTATTAGAGGTAACACCACTACAGGCGATTAATATGTTGTACGAGCTCCAGAAAAAGTTAAAGTAGGGGTTGAAGGCGAATGAGAAAAATTATTCAATTAGATGACGCCCTATCGAACAAAATAGCGGCGGGAGAAGTAGTCGAACGCCCCGCCTCTGTTGTCAAAGAGCTGGTTGAAAATGCGATTGATGCCGGCAGTACCGTGATTGAAATTGAGGTGGAGGAAGCGGGACTCGCGAAAATTCGAATAACCGATAATGGGTACGGAATTGACGAAGAGGATGTATTAATCGCTTTTCAACGCCATGCTACTAGTAAAATTAAGGATGAAAATGATTTGTTCAGGATTCGGACCCTTGGATTCCGAGGCGAAGCCCTGCCGAGTATCGCGTCCGTTTCCAGGCTTGAAATGAAGACTTCGACCGGAGAAGGTGCCGGAAACCGAGTAGTCATTGAAGGCGGGAAAGTCGAAACGTTTGAAAAAGCCTCAAGCAGACGCGGCACGGATATCTTGATTACTGATTTATTTTACAATACGCCCGCCCGCTTGAAGTATATGAAGACGATCCACACTGAGCTTGGAAATATCACGGATGTGGTCAATCGGCTTGCTCTGTCCCATCCGGAGGTAGCATTCCGGCTCATTCATAATGAGCGGAAGCTGCTGCAAACGAATGGAAACGGCGATGTTCGTCAGGTGCTGGCATCGATCTACGGAATGGCCATCGCCAAGCAGCTTGTCCCGATAACCGGTACCTCGCTTGATTATAAAATTAGCGGATTTGCTTCGATGCCGGAGGTTACAAGAGCATCAAGAAATTATATCTCGACGATGATTAATGGTCGTTTTATCAAAAACTATCCGTTAGCGAAATCGATTCAGGAAGGGTACCATACATTGCTGCCCATCGGCAGGTTTCCGATTGTCCTCCTTAATATTGAAATGGACCCGATGCTGGTGGATGTCAATGTTCATCCATCGAAAATGGAAGTGCGCATTAGTAAAGAAGCGGAACTGAATGAACTGGTCACAACGATTATCAAAGAGGCGTTTAAATCAAAGGTGTTAATTCCGACAGCCTACACTCAGGTGAAAAAAGAAGCGCCAAAGTCTGAACAAACTGCTTTCCAGCTTGATGAGGGCACAAATGATGATCAAGAAATTCATAGGGAATGGTCTGGTGCGGTGCAAACCGTTCAGGAATATGTGCAACCGACGCCTGCGATAACGCAAACCGTTCAGGAAACCCGAACGATGCCTACGGTGCCATTTGCTGATTTTCCTGTTCGAAGTGAAACAGCGGTTGTTGCAGAAACTGAGGAGTCTCCAAGATCTGTTTTCGATCCAACTGAATCTTTTGCTCCTAAACAACAGGTCGATCTCAATGAGAACAAAATAATGGAGTCTCGTGTTGATAATGACCAAATGGAGAGCCGGGTGCCCCGTCTCTATCCAATCGGGCAAATGCACGGAACCTATATTTTTGCTCAAAATGAAAATGGCTTATATATTATTGATCAGCATGCGGCACAGGAACGATTAAAGTATGAATACTTCCGTGAAAAAGTAGGTCAGGTTCAGTCTGAACTGCAGGATATGCTTGTGCCGTTAACGTTTGAGTATTCAACGGATGAGTTTTTGAAAATAATGGAATACCAACATGAGCTCGAAAAGGTCGGCGTTTTTCTAGAGGAATTCGGCATAAATAGTTTCATTGTCCGTTCTCATCCGCAATGGCTTCCAAAAGGAGAAGAAAAACAAATCATCGAAGACATGATTGAGCAGCTTTTAGCGATGAAAAAGGTCGATATTAAGAAATTGCGTGAGGAAGCAGCGATTATGATGAGTTGCAAAGCTTCGATTAAAGCGAACCGCCATTTGCGCAACGATGAAATCCAAGCATTGTTAGATGATTTACGAAAGGCATCTGATCCCTTTACCTGTCCGCACGGAAGACCGATTATCGTGCATTACAGTATTTACGAGATGGAGAAGATGTTTAAACGGGTGATGTAAGACTGTAAAAGAACGTTCCTAAGATGGTAAGAGGAACGTTCTTTTTTTTGCTTAAATATAAGAATTGCAATTTTAGAACGACAATATAATAATGTAAAGACTTTAATAAGCTTTACATTTATGTAATGGAGAGGGGTGGGCCTTTGGTTGTTTTTGGCCTGTTAACCACATTTTTACCAGTAGTTATTATCACATTCGTCATTGTTTATGCTGTGAAAAACAAAGAAATGGGGGATGAAGCGGTGATACGTCATCTTTATACGTATTTAGTTTTGTTTGCAACGCTTATGATGGTGATTGGAGGGGGAATTTCTATTTTTATGGCTGCTGCGGATCTAGTTAGTCCGCCAAGCTATTATCAAAGCTATGAAGACTACATGCAGACTCGTCAGGAAGGTAAGGCGGAAAGTCAAAAAACATTATCAGATCAAGAACTGCGAGCTAATTATGAACAGGCAGTAACAGACGAAAAGAACCGTAATAAGGAAGGTGCAAAAAATCAAATCATTAAAAGCCTCGGCTTTATTGTAATCCCGCTGCCGATTTTCCTTTACTTCAATAATATGAGAAAAAGAAATAGTGATAAATAAACAAAGAGGTTGGAGGATTTATCCTTCAGCCTCTTTGGTGTATATTGATGTCCCCTGGAAGAGTTGTCCTATTTCACGCCAGCCTGTAGTTTACTAATATATTGAAGAGCCTTACCCGTGCCAACTGCCACAGATTCAAGTGGTTCGGATGCAAGCTGAACAGGCACAAATATTTCCTCGCTTAGCCATTCTTCCATCCCATTCATTAACGATCCGCCACCGGTTAGAATTACTCCTCGATCAACGATGTCGCCGCTGAGCTCAGCAGGGCAGTCTTCAAGCGTGGCCCGGACCGCTTCTAATATATGAAGCAGAGGCTCCTTTAGCGCATTGCGAATTTCATAGGATGAAAGAGTAATCGTTTTCGGCAAACCTGTGACAAGGTCACGGCCGCGGACATCCATGAAAAGCTCCTCGTGATCAACAAGTGCATACCCAATTTCCATTTTAATCCTTTCTGCAGTTCTCTCACCAATCAACACATTGTACTCTTTACGGACATGTTGAATAATATCATCATCAAGGCGATCGCCGCCGATTTTAATTGAATGGCAAGCAACCACACCGCCGAAGGAGATAATGGCAACTTCGGTATTTCCACCGCCGATATCAACTACCACGTTAGCTACAGGTTCATCCACAGGAAGTCCCGCACCAATGGCGGCTGCAACTGGCTCCTCAATCAAGGAGATCTTTTTAGCTCCAGCATTTCTCACGGCATCATGAATCGCTCTTTGCTCCACACTCGTAGAACCGGAGGGGATACAAACGACCACATTTGGCTTACGAATGGAAAAGCCCGCTTTTTTAGAAGCCTTACGGAGCACATGTTTTAGCATATCTGTTGTCACATCAAAATCCGCAATGACCCCATCTCGTAAAGGGCGGATAGCCACGATTTTTTCAGGTGTCTTACCGATCATTTCTTTTGCTTCTAGTCCAACGGCTACTATAGATTTTGTAACTGTATCGATGACCACTACGGAGGGCTCATTAAGGACAATTCCTTTGTTTTTACTATAAACCAATATATTTGCTGTTCCTAGATCAATTCCAATATCAAAAGTAGAAAGCATTGATTTCACCTTATTCCTATAATTTTTATACATGATAGACTACGATTAAGCTTATCATGAATATGGGGGTGGAAAGCTGTTTGTAAATGAACCGTTATCCTATTGTAAATTTACATGAAAAACTTTCCGCCTTTGGAAGTAAAGTGGATAAAAATAATTTGCTCGAAGCTAAGCATAGATAAGAATTATTTTGTATATACTGATATGATGTTCAACTGCTTAGCAAAATTATGATAACATGAAAGCATAGACGCAATAAATGAGATAAGGCAGTGAGAAAATAGTGGTAGAAAAACAAAAATTATTAGTAATTATTGGCCCGACAGCAGTGGGGAAAACAAAGCTAAGTATCGAAATGGCCAAACGGTATAACGGGGAAATTATCAGCGGAGATTCGATGCAAATTTATCGGGGTATGGATATTGGGACGGCGAAAATAACCAAGGATGAAATGGAAGGAATTCCACACCATTTAATTGATATAAAAAATCCCTCGGAAAATTTTTCTGTTGCTGAATTTCAACTCCTTGTTCGGGCAAAAATAAGTGAGATTGCCCAAAAGGGAAAGCTTCCGATTATTGTCGGCGGGACAGGGCTGTATATTCAGTCAGTCATTTATGATTATCAATTCTCCGATGTTGCAGGGGATGAATCATTCCGCGAGCACCTTGAAGAAAAAGTAAAGGAAATCGGTAATGTTGCACTACACAAAGAATTAATGGAGGTTGATCCCGAAAGTGCATCACATATCCACCCCAACAATGTAAGAAGGGTCATTCGCGCTTTGGAGATTTTTCAGCTCACTGGTAAAACAATGCAGGAATATCAAAGCAAACAGCAGCCGGAACTTCTTTACAATACGGCCCTGATTGGTTTAACGATGGAACGGGACAAGCTGTATGAACGGATTAATGACCGGGTTGATTTGATGGTTGCTGAAGGGCTTTTGGAAGAAGTGCAAAGCTTATATCAACAGGACTTGCGTGATTGCCAATCCATCCAAGCGATTGGCTACAAAGAAATTTATCACTATTTGGATGGATATGTTACATTAGAGGAAGCAATTGAGAACTTAAAACAAAATTCCCGGCGCTATGCCAAAAGGCAATTGACTTGGTTTCGCAATAAGATGGTGGTAAAATGGTTTGAAATGACGAATGTGAATAATTTTGCAAAAAAAATAATGGAAATTTCACATTATGTTGAAGGAAAGCTTCAAGTAAAATCGAATACATATTAGTAGAGATAAAAGAGGAGGATATACAAATGAAAACGACGATCAATATTCAAGACCAATTTTTAAATCAATGCCGTAAAGATAATATCCATGTTACAGTTTTCCTTCTGAACGGATTCCAATTAAGAGGACAAATTAAGGGCTTTGATAATTTTACCGTTCTGTTTGAATCAGAAGGGAAGCAGCAGCTAGTATACAAACACGCGATTTCAACCTTTGCACCGCAAAGAAATGTTCAGCTTGAATTGGATGCCCAATAATTTCTTTAAATAAATTGAGCCTGCTCACCGCGGGCTCTTTTTATTTTTCAAAAAGCTGTGTTAAAGCAGATTGTTGATTTTGAGCACAATGTTGATTGGAGTGGAAGGCGCGAGACTCCTGCGGGAGCAGCGGGACAGGTGAGACCCCGCAGGCGCTATAGCGCCGAGGAGGCTCACCGCCCGCCCCGCGGAAAGCGAAGCGCCTGGAACGGAAATCAACATTCACTTTTAACACAGCCATTTTTTTAAAAAAAGTAAAGGGAAAATCTTTTTTAATGAATTTTATAAGTTGTGAATACACATAGAATGAAGGAATATGCTTTTCTATGTGCGATGATTTCAAAATTAATCGGATAGATTTTCTTAGCAGCGCTTAGAACCTACCTTGCGGAAACTGGATGCAGATTGAGAGGTGAAAGCTTTGGATCAACCATTTCGAATGAAAAGTAACGGCCAAATAAGGGTTGTGCTCAATTCCCAAAAAAGAAAAACAGTTACAAAGGAGTTGCCTGATTTTCAAGTTGTTCCAAAGGAGATTCCCCCTGAGCACACAGCTCTTAAGGAAATTGAAGAGGAGCTAGGGGCATTGGTTGGCATGGAAGAAATGAAACGCATGATAAAGGAAATTTATGCTTGGATCTATGTGAACAAGAAACGGGAGGAAATAGGGCTGAAGGCAAGAAAACAAGCCCTGCATATGATGTTTAAAGGGAATCCCGGAACAGGAAAAACAACGGTAGCAAGATTGATTGGTAAACTTTTTCACAAAATGAACGTTCTGACAAAAGGCCACTTAATTGAGGCAGAGCGTGCTGATCTTGTTGGTGAATATATCGGCCATACCGCACAAAAGACGAGGGATTTGATTAAGAAAGCCCAAGGCGGGATTCTATTTATCGATGAAGCTTATTCGTTAGGCCGTGGCGGGGAAAAGGATTTTGGCAAGGAGGCAATCGATACACTTGTCAAGCATATGGAAGATAAGCAGCATGAATTTATCCTTATTCTTGCGGGATATTCCCGAGAAATGGAATACTTTCTTACCTTAAACCCCGGACTTCATTCGCGCTTTCCCTTAGTGGTTGATTTCCCAGATTATAATATTGACCAGCTGATGGATATTGCCGGAAGAATGTTGTTAGAGAGAGAGTATACCTTAAGTCATGAAGCTGAAAAAAAATTAAGAGATCATTTAATTTGGGTGAAGGCGGTGTTAAATCCAAATACTTTTTCAAACGGCAGATATGTCCGTAATGTCATTGAGAAATCCGTTCGCGCCCAAGCAATGCGGCTGTTAATGCTCAATAGCTATGATAGGCATGAATTGATGACGCTTAGAAGCAATGATCTCGTCTTTGAGGAAGATTAAAGAGAAAAATCGGTGGATCTGAGCAATCCGCCGATTTTTTAATGCGTTCCAATTCCCCGTGTTGGCAGCTTCCAATCGAAGGTATAGGAAAGCACACGCAAACTGGTAACGAGTATAAAAAGTGTATATAACTCCCATGGATTCGTCGCTATTTTAAGCCCGATGATAAGGCCGGCAAGAATCGCCCAAACCGCATAAATTTCTGATCTTAAGACTATCGGTTTTCTTCCCGCTAATAAATCACGGATGATCCCGCCGCCGCTTCCGGTTAGCACGGCTGCAACAATGACAGCGCTAAGCGGATGGTTCATTTTCGCGGCATACATCGCGCCTTGGATGGCAAAGGCAGCTAAGCCGATTGCATCGAACAAGTTCCCCCATTTTTGCCAGTGCTTTAACAGATTCTTTGGAAATAAAAACACGGCTGTAATCGATAATAAGGCAATTTGAAAAAATAATCCCTGCTCCCATATAGCAGAAACAGGCACACCTATTAGCAGGTTCCGGAATGCTCCGCCGCCAAAAGCCGTGACAATACCTAAAATATAAACCCCAAAAATATCATATTCTTCTTCCATGGCCACGATCGCTCCGCTGACAGCAAAGGCTATCGTGCCAATCATACTTAAAACTTCCCAGGTCATCTTATGCGATTTCTCCTTGTTCCCCTTTTTTATGAAAAACACTATGTTAATAGTAATATCCGTTTGATAACAAACATTAAAATTCTATCACGATTCAGAAAAATTACAACAAATTTTTTTACAAGGTAATAATAAGGGGAAATTAGAGAAAACATGCGTTTTTTGTTATGATGAGTGGTAGAGTTTTTTAGGGAAGGAAGGATGCCTTGTGGAACAAAAAGAAACGAAAGAGAAAGCCATCCTTGTTGGCTGTCAAACAAGCGGGGATGATGATTTGCGTTTTCACTATTCGATGGAAGAGTTAGAGGCATTAACGGAAACCGCTCAAGGTGAGGTGCTGGTCTCTGTCGTGCAAAAACGGGAACGGCGCCATCCGGCAACATATATCGGTAAAGGCAAAGTGGAAGAATTAAATACGCTTGTAGAGGAACTTGAGGCAGATATTGTCATCTTTAATGACGAACTTTCCCCAAGCCAAAAGAGAAATCTTGCTTCCGAGGTGAATGCCAGGATTATTGACCGAACGCAACTCATTTTAGATATCTTTGCCCAAAGGGCCCGCTCCAAAGAGGGTAAACTGCAAGTCGAGCTTGCACAGCTGCAATACATACTTCCGCGCCTGGCCGGCCAGGGGGTCGCCTTATCCCGTCTTGGTGCAGGGATTGGGACGAGAGGACCGGGGGAAACGAAATTAGAATCGGACCGCCGTCACATCCGCCGCAGAATCGATGATATTAAAACCCAGCTTTCGGTCATCGTTCAGCACCGGGATCGATACCGGGAAAGAAGAAAGAAAAACAAAGCATTTCAAGTCGCGATTGTCGGCTATACGAATGCCGGGAAGTCAACACTGTTTAATCGCTTATCCGAGGCTGATTCATACGAGGAAAATCAATTATTTGCCACACTCGATCCAATGACGCGAAAATTGATTTTACCAAGCGGGTTTTTATCATTAATAACGGATACTGTTGGTTTTATTCAAGACCTGCCGACAACGTTAATTGCCGCATTCCGCTCGACACTTGAGGAAGTCAAGGAAGCGGATCTGCTGCTTCATGTTGTGGATATGTCGAATCCGGATTATTTCCATCATGAAAAAACCGTTAACAAGCTTCTTGAAGACCTGGATATTAAAGAGATTCCACAGTTAACAGTTTATAATAAAAAGGATATACAGCATCCGGATTTCGTCCCAACAGCAGGTACGCCTACAGCTTTTATTAGTGCATTTAATCAAGACGACCGCCATGCCTTAAAGGAGAAAATGGAGAAGCTTGTGATGGAAATGATGGACCCTTATGATGTACAGGTTCCGTCGACTGAAGGCAAGCTGCTTTCTCAATTGAAAAATGAAACGATTTTAAGAGAGCTGTCCTTTGATGAAGAGGGTCAAGTATATCGCTGCAAAGGATATACGCTACAGGACCATCAAATAACAGGGCAATTACAGCAATTCAAAAAATAGATAGGAGCAACAAGATGTTTCAACAATTAAAAAATGGGGAAAAGCTTCGGCCGATTGTTAAAGAAGTCGAACAACAAATCGCTGAAGTACATAAAGAAATAGACGAAAGAATCGAAACGAATCAATTCCGAGTTTTACAAAGTTTTCAAAACAAGCGGGTGAGTGATTCCCACTTTATCCCGTCGACAGGCTATGGATACGATGATATTGGCCGAGATACATTGGAATTAGTCTATGCAGATGTCTTTGGCGGTGAAGCAGGCCTTGTCCGGCCGCAAATTATTTCCGGCACACATGCGATTTCGATTGCCTTATTTGGTGTTCTCCGTCCGGGTGATGAACTCCTTTATATAACCGGCAAACCGTATGATACGTTGGAAGAAATCGTCGGTATCCGCGGGAATGGGGTTGGCTCATTAAAGGAATTCGGAATTTCCTATGATAGCGCGTCGCTGACTAGTGAAGGTGGTATTGATTGGGAGACCGTTGCAAAGAAAATCAAACCAAATACGAAAATGATTGGCATTCAGCGCTCTAAAGGCTATGCCACCAGGCCGTCATTCACCGTTTCTGAAATCGGCGAAATGATCAGGTTTGTGAAAGAAATCAAGCAAGATGTCGTCGTATTTGTTGATAACTGTTACGGGGAATTTGTTGAGGAATTGGAGCCTTGCCATGTCGGAGCGGATTTAATGGCAGGTTCCCTTATTAAAAACCCTGGCGGCGGGATTGTGAAGACAGGTGGATACATTGTTGGTAAGAAACAATGGGTGGAGGCGTGTTCCTACCGAATGACCTCACCGGGCATTGGGGCAGAGGCGGGTGCATCGCTTTATAGTCTGCAAGAAATGTATCAAGGGTTCTTTCTTGCGCCGCATGTTGTCGGCCAAGCGTTAAAAGGCGCCGTATTTACAGCGGCGTTGTTGGAGAAGTTAGGAATGAATTCATCGCCGAAATGGAATGCTTTGCGGACAGACTTAATTCAAGCCGTTCAGTTCGATGACCGTGATAAAATGATTGCCTTTTGCCAGGCGATCCAATTTGCCTCGCCAATAAATTCCTACGTGACGCCGCACGCAAGCTATATGCCGGGGTATGAGGATGATGTCATCATGGCGGCCGGCACCTTTATTCAAGGCGCAAGCATTGAACTCACAGCGGACGGTCCGATCCGACCGCCATATGTTGCCTATGTTCAGGGTGGTTTAACCTATGCACATGTGAAAATGGCAGTTTGTCTGGCGCTTGATCATTTGCTAGAAAAAGGCTTAGTTGAATTGAATTAGAGAAAAATACATCAAGGACAGCTTCTTAGGAGTTGTCCTTTTTAAATGGTAGGCTTTGTTAAAGAACATTGTTGATTTTGAGCACAATGTTGATTGGAGTGGAAGGCGCGAGACTCCTGCGGGAGCAGCGGGACAGGTGAGACCCCGCAGGCGCTTTAGCGCCGAGGAGGCTCACCGCCCGCCCCGCGGAAAGCGAAGCGCCTGGAACGGAAATCAACATTCACTTTTAATACAGCCAAATGATAAAAAAAACCATGTTAGATTTCCTAACATGAGATTGACATCATACCTAACAGCAAATATAATAGCAATATGATTTATCAAGAAGGAGGAGAAAGTTGGTGAGTGGAAAGGAAATTCGCCGTTCCATGCCCCTGTTTCCCATCGGAACTGTCATGCAGCTAACAGATTTAACAGCAAGACAAATCCGCTACTATGAAGAACACCAATTGATTTCTCCAGCAAGAACCGATGGAAACCGGCGTTTATTTAGTTTAATTGATATTGATAGACTTTTAGAGATTAAAGATTTAATTGATCAAGGTGTCAACATGGCTGGCATTAAACAGCTGTTCTTGGTCAAGGAGCAATTATCGACCGTGACAGAGCAGCAAACAGAAAAAGCGAAGCCTGATTTAACAAATGAGCAGCTTAGAAAATTGCTCCGCAACGAATTATTGCATTCGGGTAGATTGAACCGTTCTTCACTGCGACAGGGCGATATATCACGCTTTTTTCACTAAGAAAAGGCTTTAACTAACATTGGAGGTTTTATTGTGGCAAAGTATTCAAAAGAAGATATTAAGAGGTTAGCTTCAGAGGAAAATGTGAAATTTATTCGCCTGCAGTTTACAGATATTCTTGGAACCATCAAAAACGTAGAAATTCCAATTAGCCAATTAGAAAAAGCACTTGATAACAAAATGATGTTCGACGGATCTTCGATTGAGGGGTTTGTTCGGATTGAAGAGTCTGATATGTATTTATTTCCAGATTTAGACACATGGGTTGTGTTTCCATGGACAGCGGAAAAAGGAAAAGTCGCCCGCTTAATTTGCGATATTCACAATTCTGACCGCACTCCATTTGGCGGCGATCCACGGAATAACTTAAAACGTGTTTTAAAAGAAATGCAGGAGTTTGGCTTTACAGATTTTAATCTTGGACCTGAGCCAGAATTCTTCTTGTTCAAATTAGATGATAAAGGGCAGCCAACATTAGAATTAAATGATCATGGCGGATATTTCGATCTTGCACCGCATGATCTTGGTGAAAACTGCCGCCGTGATATTGTTCTCGAGCTGGAGGAAATGGGCTTTGAAATCGAGGCTTCCCACCATGAGGTCGCACCTGGACAGCACGAAATCGACTTTAAATATGCAGATGCTTTAACAGCATGTGACCAAATCCAAACGTTTAAGCTTGTTGTGAAAACGATCGCCCGTAAACACGGCTTACACGCGACGTTTATGCCAAAACCATTATTCGGTGTTAATGGATCCGGGATGCATATGAACCTGTCATTATTTAAAAATGGTGAAAATGCCTTTTTCGAACCGACTGGCGATCTTCAATTGAGTGATACAGCACGCCACTTCATTGCAGGTATTTTAAAACACGCTCCGAGCTTTACAGCGGTCACCAATCCTACTGTTAACTCGTATAAGCGTCTTGTACCCGGCTATGAGGCACCATGCTATGTCGCATGGTCCGCACAAAACCGTTCTCCATTAGTCCGTATTCCGGCATCACGCGGATTAAGTACACGTGTAGAAGTGCGAAGTGTCGACCCGGCAGCAAACCCATACCTTGCAATGGCTGTGCTTTTAAAAGCAGGTTTAGAAGGAATAAAAAATAAACTAACCCCGCCAGCACCTGTTGACCGTAATATTTATGTGATGAACAAAGAGGAGAGAATCGAGGCGGGAATCATCGATCTTCCAGCAACATTAGCGCAGGCGTTAGATATGTTAAAAGCCGATGAAGCCATCGTATCAGGCCTTGGCGAGCATATCTTCGAACACTTCGTGGAAGCAAAAGAAATTGAATGGGATATGTTCCGCACAGTAGTACACCAATGGGAACGCGATCAATATATGAGCATGTATTAATAATAAACAAACCCTTAGCACTATGCTAAGGGTTAATTTTTTTTCATGTCCTTATTTATCGTTGTCTTGTTTTAATAGTTTAAACCTAATTTGGACGGCATCACCACCTAATCCGGCAATGATCGAAAAAATGATAATCTCTACAATTGAATTTGGAGCTGCATACAATACAAGGAGAAGAGCAGCAACTGCGCCTAGAAGCAATTCTTCTAGAAAACCGAGATAAATGAACCTTTTTGTTTTCCGTGGCATAATGATTTTGCCGTACTTTCGAACATGTCCAATAATCCCAACCGACCCACCAATCACAAACGAGAGAATAATGTGCGTTAACACCGTTCCTCACACTCCTTAAGCCTGTATTTTTTGGACCTAAGGTAAATCATGGTGTAGTACAATTATATTAAAGATTAACAATATCAGCATGGGTATATATACTGAATTTTCAATATATCGAACGGAGAAATAATATTTATAAAGTTTTTTCCCAATAAAAAAGAGCTGGCGCATTGCCAGCTCTTTAGCATTAATGGATATGGCGATAAACCCCAATGACTTTTCCGAGGATGGAAACATTCCTTAAAATAATCGGGTCCATCGTAGAATTTTCCGGCTGCAGGCGGATATAATCCTTTTCTTTAAAAAATCGTTTACAAGTAGCCTCGTCTTCTTCGGTCATGGCAACAACTATATCACCGTTATTCGCTGTTTGCTGCTGTTTGACGATAACATAGTCACCGTCGAGGATTCCAGCCTCAATCATACTCTCTCCCATGATTTCCAGCATAAAGACTTGTTCATCAGCAGGTGCCAGGCTTTCTGGCAGCGGGAAGTACTCTTCAACGTTTTCGATGGCTGTAATCGGCAAACCGGCCGTAACTTTCCCAACTACTGGAACATTGACTACTTTGTTTCTTGGAATATGCGCTGCTTCATCCACTTCTAATATTTCGATTGCTCTTGGCTTTGTAGGATCCCGTCTAATGAGTCCCTTACTCTCGAGCCTTGCTAAGTGACCGTGAACAGTAGAGCTGGAAGCTAGTCCAACTGCTTCGCCAATTTCTCTTACGGAAGGTGGATAGCCTTTACTCTTCACTTCCGACTTGATGAAATCCAGAATATCCTGTTGACGCTTTGATATTTTTCCCATGATAAATTGCACCTCGCCTGGTTATTGTTGACTTTATTATAGCATGTTCGCCATTTTTATACAAACATAAGTTCGAATTAATTGTTGACAACAAACGAATGTTCGGATTATAATAAAATCAATATAAAGAGAACGTATATTCCTATAAGAGGTGTAATCATGAGAAAAATCTGGAACCAATATTCATATGCCATTACTCTTATTATTTTAAGCTGTTCATTCGCTATCGTACTATCGATTCAAAATCATACCAATGACAAGGAAAATTATCTCAAGGTTAAGATATCTGAAGGGGATTCGCTTTGGGAAATCTCGAAGCAATATTCCGAGCAGCACACTTTATCGAACGAAGAGTTCGTAGGTTGGGTTAAAAGGAATAATAAAAATATCGACGATCACATTTTTCCTGGTGAAGAAATCATCATTCCAGTAAATAAAATCACAACTTCATCTACAACAGAATTAGCCGGCGCTTTCGGAGACTAGAAAGGAATTATAATGAAAGCAATTACTTTATACAACTCTTTTCAAGATAAGAAATTACAACCCCTTGTTTAAGTGCGTAAGCACTTATTTTTATTAGCGGTATCAACCAAATGATAAAAGGAAGACATTTCAATTAGTGGAGGCTAAAATTTGAGAGCTATTATTTATTGCAGAGTTAGTACAGAAAAAATTACACAAGATACATCACTAAAAAGACAAAAGGAAGAACTTGAAAATTTAGCGAAAAATCATAAATTTGAAGTGATAAAAACTATTGAAGAAAGGCATAGTGGATTTGATTTAGAGCGAGAGGGAATCATTGAGGCTTTAGCGTTATTTAAAGATAAAAAAGCAGACGTTTTGCTTATACAAGATGATACCCGTTTAGGAAGAGGACATTCAAAAATTGCCCTGATTCATGAACTTAGGAAAATGGATGTAAAGGTTTTTACTATTCAGGATCAAGGCGAAATTTCTTTATCAGATGCAGATATTATGGTGCTGGAAATATTAAGTGTTGTTGAAGAATTTCAACGAAAAATCGCAAGATATAAGATAAGTAGAGGTATGTCTAGGGCTATTAATGATGGTTTTGAACCACATAAAAATTTATCAAATATTCATATGGGAGGCAGGGAAAAAAAGGAGTTACCAGTGGAGGAAATTATTAATCTTCGAAAAAGGAACCTTACCTTTCATGAGATTGCGGCCACATTAAGAGGCTTTGGATATGATGTTAGTAAGGCAACTGTACATAGAAGGTATAAGGATTATTGTAATGAATTAGAAGAAAAATAAATAAATTTTACAACTTCTCCCTTAAACAGCCTACATAATATATTTTCCCTTAAAATTAGATCTCTCATATTATAATAAAGGGTATACCCTTTTAATATTATTAAAAAATACAATAATATTCTTAGCTGTTCTTTATAGACAGCCTTTTTTGTTTTCAAAATATTGGATTATGTAAATATTCGATCAATTTCTGTTTCCTTTATGCAACTTACTTGTATATTGCCTACTTATATAAAACAATACAAAAAGATTGCTCTAGACCCACCCATATTTTTAGTTGTATCATATTCAAGTGCTTAATGGGGGGCAAGTAGAATGGAAGAGCAAAAATATAAAAATCTTAAATTAGGTGAACATGGAGCAATCATTAGTATTATTGCTTACATATGTCTTTCTATCATAAAATTAGTTTTTGGATATATGAGTGACTCTGCTGCTTTAAAAGCAGATGGTCTAAACAATACAACCGATATCATTGCATCAATTGCAGTACTCATCGGACTCAAGTTATCACAAAGACCCCCTGATAAAGATCATGGGTATGGTCATTGGAAAAGTGAAACTATTGCATCAATGGTTGCCTCCTTTATTATGGCAGCAGTGGGTCTACAAGTGTTGATTGATGCTATCACCTCTATGTTTCAAGGAGAAAAAGAAGCACCGGATATTATGGCAGCTTATGTAGGTCTTTTTTCAGCACTAGTCATGTATTTTGTTTATCGTTATAACAAAAAATTGGCTATTAAAATTAATAGTAAAGCCGTTATGGCGGCAGCAAAAGATAACATTTCAGATGCCTGGGTGAGTATAGGTACAGCAGTAGGGATTTTTGGTTCTCAATTAAGTATGGCTTGGCTTGATACGGTAACTGCCATTATTGTAGGACTATTAATCTGTAAAACAGCTTGGGATATCTTTAAACAAGCTTCTCATGAACTTTCAGATGGATTTGATGAAAATAAAATTCAACTTTATCAGGATGTAATCACAAAGATAGATGGAGTTAAAGGAATAAAAGAAATTAAAGGGAGAAACTACGGGAATAATGAGGTAATAGATGTTGTGATTCTAGTTAATTCTAAGTTAGATATTAAAGAAGCACATGATATAGCTACCCATGTTGAAAAAGTTATGATGAAAGATTTTGGAGTATACGATGTACACGTCCATGTAGAGCCCAATTAGAAAATAAATGTATTTTAATACAAGATAAAAATGTTATGATGAATGTATTGTATAGGAAAATTATGGGTATTAAGAAAGGAAAATCAACATGAAAAAATTGCTATTTATATTAATTAGCCTATTGGTGATGATTCCAACCATCGCAAGTGCACATACGGAACTAACTTCTTCTAACCCTGCTGCAAATCAAGTGGTGAAAGAAGACTTAAAAGAAATCGTCCTAACATATGGAGGAAAGATTGAATCCTTAAGCACAATGACATTAATAAAAGATGGACAAGAAGGACCAGCAGTAAGTGTTACACCTAAAGAAAATCAATTAATTGGTACACTATCTGCCCCTTTAGAAAATGGCTCCTATACACTTAAGTGGAATATTGCTGGCGAAGACGGTCATCCGATATCGGGTGAAATTCCTTTTACTATACAAAAAGAAGAAGTGAAGTTGGACCAAAAGACGGAAACGAAAGAGCCTGTGACAGTTAAAAAAGAAGAAACTAAAAAAGAGAATACAAAACAAGATCAAACTAATGTGCAAGATAAGGATTCCTCATCAAACTTAAAAAACATTATCATTGTGGTAGTTGTCCTAATTTTGGTTATCGGTTTGTTCCTCTTATTTAGAAGGAAGCGTTAATTTATGGGTTTTGTAATTCCTTTTGCTGAATTTGGAAATTATCTCGTGTTTTCGATTTTAATAGGACACGTTGCCTTACAATTTGTACCTGAAACCAATAAGCCAAAAATCACAATTGCAAAACCAGTTTTACTGCTTTCTACACTAGGAATCATTATCTTTACCTTAGGACCGATTGTTCAGACCATTTCCTATTTTCAAGACGGAATAGGACTTGCACTTGCAACTAAATCTGTTTTATTAGATTTCCAAGTGGGAAAAGCCTGGATTTTCATTGGGTTTATGGCAACATTCTTATGGATTACTATCATCCTAAATGGTACTAAATATCTACAAGCACTATTCCTACTGTTAATGATACTAGGTATTGGTTATTCCAGTCATGTGGCATCATTGTCATTTTGGGCAGGTTTATGGTCTCACAGCACTCATTTTTTAATAGTAACATTATGGACAGGAATTTTAATTCATATTGCCTGGTTCTCTAAAGAGCATAATAATTGGTCAAAATTTTTACGCTGGTTTACTCCATTTGCGGCTTTTTGTTTAATAATCATCGTCCTAAGTGGAATCTATCTGATGTTATTTGTTCTTGAACCGAAGGACTATGTAAAGGCATGGGCTTTGCCTTATGGGCAAATGTTGCTTTTAAAGCATATTAGTATTATTCCCGTTATCGCTTATGCCTTTATTAATGGTGTACTTTCAAGAAAATCATTAAAGACTTCTTCCTTCGATCCTAAACCATGGATTAGAGGAGAAAGTATTATTTTATTTATTGTTTTTTATTTCACTGCGGTGATGGGGACGTTATCGCCACCACATGAAATTGAATTTACTGTGAAGTGGGAGGGGGCTTCTAAGTGGGTGGAATGGTTATTAGGGAAAAATATCCTTTCAACCATACAAATGCATTTAGCACCTTCATTTCAATCGGTATTGTTGATCATTCTTTCAATATTATTTTTGCTAATGATTTTGTTCAGTTTTAAACAGAAAAGACCTGTATTAGCGGTAACATTTGGAGTAATTTTTATCATTGTTTTATATATGGGTTTAATGCTGTCTTTATCCATTTAAATTTTAAAACCTATAAAGTAAATGAAATAAAAGATTATTAAAGTGAGTAGCCATATTATATTATTGGCTACTTTTTTTGTAATTACACGAGTGTACTTGGTGTTTATTTAGGATTTGGACTTATCGGGTTTTGATCTCCATTGCAATAAAATGAAATCTATAGAAAAAAGATCTTGCATCTTGCAAGCCTTTTTATTGAGTTTTTTTAAAAATAATTTAAATTGCTAATTGACAATCATTATCATTGGAAATAGAATAATACATGTGGAGATGATATTGAAATTCATTATCAATTATATCCTTATATCTCAACAAGGGGGAGCCTATGGCCAAAAAATTATTATTTAAAATATCTATCCTTCTACTAATATTAGGATTTGGAATACATAATCCTGCACTAGCATCTGGAAATTCCAGTGAAGAGATAAATAAGGCTAATGATTCGGTTGATCAAGCCATCGATTTTGCTTCTAAAGGGAACCTTTCGGAAGCGGAAAAGGCTTATGATCAATTTAACAAAACCTGGAGGCAAATTGAAGAAGGCATTAAAGCTGATTCAGCCACTGCTTATCGAGATATTGAATCAAATATGGGAAAAGTGGTCTATGCCCTTACCCTTAAAAAACAAGATCAAGTTTTACAAGCATTACAAGAATTAAAGGCTGTAAACGAAAAGGTTGCAAATGGTGGTTATCCAAAAGAAGCAGGCTTTAAGAAAGAAGATATTTCTTTAGATGATTTTATTTTACTTCTCCAAGAAACAAAAAAGGAAGTTAACGAGAATAATCAAACACAAGCCCTTGCTAGTATCAAGAAAGCGAGTAGTAGCTGGTTAAGCGTAGAAGGGATAGTGGTTGCACAGTCCGCCTCTGCATATAGTGATTCTGAAAGAGATTTGGTTACTATTCAAGCAATGCTTGCAGCTAATCAACCAAATTATAAGGAAGCTAATAAAACTCTTGATAACATGGTAAAATACTTAACTCCTTTAGCTAATAAATCTGAATATACCTATTGGGATGCTGCAATGATTCTCATTCGTGAAGGTTTAGAAGCATTACTTGTAGTAATTGCACTTATGTCTTTTGTGAAAAAATCAGGAGATGGAAAGGGAAAAGGCTGGATTTGGACTGGAGTATTATCGGGTCTGGGTGTTAGTGTAGTTCTTGCTATTATTGTTAAATTTGTCATTTCCTCTGGTGCATTTGGTAATAACAATGCACTTATAGCAGGATGGACAGGGGTTTTTGCAGCAGTAATGTTATTGTATATGAGCTATTGGCTTCATAGCCAATCCAATATCGCTGATTGGAATCGGTATATTCGTGAGAAAAGCCAAACAGCATTAACAACAGGGAAACTGGTTTCGTTAGGCGTTCTTGCTTTTCTTGCCGTATTTCGTGAAGGGACAGAAACAGTCTTGTTTTATATTGGAATGGCAAGCCAAATAAAACTTCAGTCATTATTAATTGGTTTTCTTATCGGAGCCGCAATGCTTGGAATTTTAGCTTATTTGATGATATTTGTTGGTTTGAAATTACCACTTCGTCCATTCTTTATGGTTTCCAGTATAATCGTATTTTACCTTTGCATTAAGTTTACGGGAATGGGGATCCACAGCCTTCAATTAGCTGGATTAATCCAAACGACGAATTCTCAAAGCATCCCTAGCATGGAATTTTTCGCAATCTACCCATCATGGGAAAGCACAATTCCTCAAATAATACTTGTTTTTGGTGCAGCTATTATTCTTTTATCAAAGAAATTTAAAAGTAAAAAACTTATTACAGCTAACAACAATTAATATTGAAAGTAGGAAATGATGATGAAAAAGTTAACATCAATGGTTTTAGCATTTGGTCTTGGAAGTGCATTATTATTAGCGGGTTGTAATTCAACTAATAGTAAAGTGTCTGATGGCGTAAATAAAATGTTAGATACAACAGAACAATTAACAAAAGCAATTGATAGTGGCGACCAAGCAAAAGTTAAAGAAGTTGGGCCAAAATTAGAAGATCAATGGGCTTCGTTTGAAGAAGATGTAAAAAAGGATAACAAAGATCTTTACCAAAAAATTGAAAAATATCTTGACCCAACAATTGCGGGTTCTGAAGCATCAACACTTGATAAAGAAGCATTAGGAACATTGAACGATCAACTTACTGATGCCTTGAAAGAATTAGATAAGAAAACGAAATAATCAATGATTCTAAATGCAAAAAAGAGACTATCCACTAGTCTCTTTTTTATTACAACCTTTGTTCCTCTTGTTGCTTCACTTTTAATCTTTGCTCTAAGACAGAAATCATTTGGAGGAAATGATCAGCTTCTCTTACTACGTGGTCTGCTAACAACGGGTCAATAACATTTCGAATTTGACAGGTTTTTATTAAATCTAAACCTGCCTTTTTAAAATTTCGAAGCTCATGTGTTGCGTTTTCACTATCTTTATTTAGCTTACCAATTATCGGATAGGTTGGGCTTTTCTTATATAACATTGATTCAACATCCCTTGCTTGGTTAAGCAGAACTTCGAAATCATCACCAAACTTACTCGCGGTTTTTACTAAGTTTCGTTCTGATTGATCTAGAAGTGAAGCGATAAATCTGGAATGCTCCATCATGATTTTTAGCCAAAATACATTTTCCTTAATAATCGCATCTTGGATAGGGTCCAGTATTCCTTCATTAAACTTTTTTAATGTTCTCATAAAGTATTCGGCTTCACGAGCAATATGATCGACAAGGAGAGGGAAATTAAATCCTTTTACTTTGCAATTGACGATTAGAATTAGAAGATTTCGTTTGAAGTTTCTTAATCCTAAAACTAATTGGATAGAATCTTCATTTAACTTTCGGACTGCTGTTACATTATTAGGGGTTTGGTAAGCTCTTTTTTCCTGTTCTTGAAAATAGTGATAAAAACGATCAGTTTGTTGAATGAGATGTTTGTCTTGGCGGTTAAAGCCTTCACCTAAAAAATACGAATGCTCTTTCATTATTCGTAGCCAAAATTTATTTTCGGTTAAAGACCTTTCAATGAAAAGTTGCTCCGTCAAGGATTCAGGTGGTGCCGCAAAAGACTCAGGGGAAATAAGCATTTGATTATTGTCCTCTATTCCCACAAATCCCTGATTAACCATATTTGATTCACCCCCGTATTATCACCTTCAATCTATATTTATTTAAACTTTTTCCTAATATGTTATTGGACTAGTTTCATGCAATAAAAAATTCCAAAAGAATTAGACCTGCAATAATTTTAAGGGATTGAAATGAGCGTTATTTAAGATTTAGGTAACAACATTTCTAAAGCAACTGTACACAGGAGATACCAAGAATACCTTGCCTCTCAAGAAGAATAATGCGTTTGCCTTGTCAGGAAGCCTCTTTTTTAGTAAAATCGTATGACATTACAGATTCTTTACCGAAAGGAAGGTTCTTGAATGCTATCGAAAGAAAAAATGGCTAGAATCAATGAGCTGGCAAGAAAAGCAAAAGCGACTGGCTTGACGGAGACAGAAGCAAAAGAGCAATCTCAATTAAGAAGCGAGTATTTGGCAACATTCCGTTCAAGTATGCTCGATACATTAACAAATACAAAGTTTATTGATCCAGAAGGAAACGACGTAACACCGGAAAAAATAAAAACTAGGAAAAAAAATACACTTCATTAGCCTGCGAGGAATACACATTTGTATTCCTTTTCTACATATATCAGCAATTTCTGTGTCAAAATAAGAAACAAAATGACATTTGCTGCTTATTTCAGTCCAATCAGTTGAATTATAGCCTGCAGCAATATAATATTAATGTTGTGTTTAGTAATCCTGTGATTAAGAAAGGATGTATTTCATGTTTAATACTATTGATGATTTATCAGTTACCTCCATTCGGACGCTTGCTATTGATGCAATTGAGAAAGCAAACTCAGGGCATCCCGGTATGCCGATGGGTGCGGCACCAATGACTTATACATTATGGACCCGCTTTATGAACCAGAACCCGAAGAATCCTCATTGGTTTAATCGTGATCGCTTTGTGTTATCAGCTGGTCATGGTTCTGCATTGTTATACAGCATGCTCCACTTATCCGGCTACAATCTTAGCATGGATGATTTAAAGCAATTCCGCCAATGGGGAAGTAAAACACCCGGACACCCTGAGTACGGCCACACTGAAGGGGTAGAGGCAACAACAGGCCCGCTTGGCCAGGGGATTGCAATGGCAGTCGGTATGGCAATAGCAGAACGCCATGTAGCAAGCGTTTATAATAAAGATAATTTTGAACTTGTGAACCATTTTACATATTCTATTTGCGGCGATGGCGACCTAATGGAAGGTGTATCTGCGGAAGCTGCATCACTTGCCGGGCACTTGAAATTAGGACGGTTAGTTGTTCTCTATGATTCCAATGATATTTCACTTGATGGTGACTTAGATAAATCCTTCTCTGAGAGTGTTAAAGGCCGCTTTGAGGCATACGGCTGGCAATATCTTCGTGTGGAAGACGGAAATAATCTTGAAGAAATCGCGAAAGCCATTGAAGAAGCTAGAAATGATCTCGACCGGCCGACTATGATTGAAGTAAGAACAGTAATCGGTTATGGTTCCCCGAACCGTGCTGGAACTTCAGGTGTACATGGAGCTCCGCTTGGTGCAGAGGAGTTAAAGCTGACAAAAGAAGCGTATAAATGGACATTTGAAGAAGATTTCCATGTACCACAGGAAGTTTACGACAATTTCCAAAAACTCATTGTTGAAAATGGTGAGAAGAAGGAAAGAGAATGGAATGACCTCTTCGCCCAGTATAAAAAAGAGTTTCCTGAACTAGCTACTCAGCTGGAGCAGGCATTGAATAATGAACTCCCTGAAGGCTGGGATAAAGATATTCCGGTATACAGTGAAGGGAAAAGCCTTGCAAGCCGCGCCTCTTCAGGTGAAGTGTTAAATAGCATTGCGAAAAACCTGCCAACTTTTATCGGTGGTTCTGCGGACCTTGCTGGTTCGAATAAAACAATGATTAAAGGTTCAAAAGACTTTATGCCTGGTGCTTATGAAGGCCGGAATTTCTGGTTTGGTGTCCGTGAATTTGCTATGGGTGCTGCGATGAATGGTATTGCCTTACATGGCGGAATGAAAGTATTTGGCGGAACGTTCTTTGTCTTCTCTGATTACGTTCGTCCTGCGATTCGTCTTGCTGCGTTAATGGGATTACCAGTAACGTACGTATTTACCCATGATAGTATTGCGGTTGGTGAAGATGGACCAACACACGAACCAATCGAACAGCTTGCTGCCCTGCGCGCGATGCCTGGATTATCGATTATTCGTCCTGCAGATGGTAACGAAACAGCGGCTGCTTGGAAGCTTGCAGTTGAGTCAACGAACAAGCCAACAGCGCTCGTATTGACACGTCAAGATTTACCAACATTAAAAGGAACGGATACAAATGCATATGAGGGAGTTTCTAAAGGTGCCTACGTCGTTTCTCCTTCAGAACGCAATACTCCTGATGCGTTGCTGCTGGCGACAGGTTCAGAGGTTAGCCTTGCCGTTGAAGCACAAAAAGCACTGGTTGGTGAAGGTGTTCACGTTTCGGTGGTCAGCATGCCTTCATGGGACCGCTTCGAACAGCAATCTCAAGAATACAAAGACTCTGTGCTTCCGAAGAATGTGAAGAAACGTCTTGGAATTGAAGTCGGCGCATCATTCGGCTGGCACAAATACACGGGCGATGAGGGCGATGTATTAGCAATTGACAAATTCGGCGCTTCTGCACCGGGAGAAAAGATTATGGAAGAATACGGATTTACCGTAAATAACGTCGTTGCACGTGTGAAGGCGTTATTGAATAAATAAAAATGCGAAATGCAAGTGAGAACGGAAAAATTCCGTTCTCTTTTTTTTATTTAGAAAAAAATAAAGGAATCTTCAATAATTCTACCGAATTCATAGTACAACCGTTTAGATATGTGGTATTCGACAAAATTAGTGAAAGTTTTTGCCGCCGTAAGACAAATGTTTCGCTTGCTATTTTTTATAATAGAAAAAAGGGGAATCAACGAAGGAGAGAACTGTGGTGAGAAAATATCAGCTTTATTTAATAGAAGATGAATTTGCTGCCCATTACTTCGGAAGAGAGCGATTGTTCTTTCAGCTTTTTATGGAACATCAAAATGCGAACGGTGAGCTTAAGTTTATTACCAAAAAACAAATTTCCTATATAACCAAAAGAGTAGAGGCCTTAAAAATCCACCAGCTAGTTCAAAAACAGCTAAGTAGAATTAAAGGGTTTAAAGCGGAGCAGGGTGCATACTCGATAGATTTGAGCGGAAAACTAAGTACTGCCAAATTAGAAGTATTTCAAGAATTGATAACAGTCGAGGCTGGAGGCAGCTATGAAGCTGAAACAGCGTTTTTTGAAGTGCTGCGAAAATGCGAGTCTTCCTTCCTGGCGTTAGACCTCGATCACCAGCGCTATGGCTGGTTAAAACCGATTAAAGAAAGAAAATTAATCTAATTTAAAGCAGATATTGTCTAATCCGAAAATTTTTAGTACACTGTATGGTAGACAACATGAAGGAGGAAGTTGAATGGGTACAACAGGAATTGCGATTCTAGTTGGTATACTAGCATTAGCTGCTGGTGTAGCGCTAGGATTTTTCATTGCTCGCAAATATATGATGAGCTATTTAAAGAAAAATCCGCCAATTAATGAGCAAATGTTAAAAATGATGATGATGCAAATGGGTATGAAACCTTCACAAAAGAAGATCAACCAAATGATGTCAGCGATGAACAAACAGCAATCTAAATAAACTAGACAAGCACTCACATATGAATGGGTGCTTTTTTGGTGCCTAAAAACCCTGGTTTCGAAATCTTTATTATTTTAAAAATATTTGATAAAATAGAACCGCAACTGGTTGGATGAGGGTGGAGTAGAAATTTTAAAGAAAGAAATGTAACTGTTCGATTTTTAAGTGTTTTGGGGGAGGTTTCATGAAAGTTTTTTTAGAATTAGGCTGGTTTTTTAAGCAGGAGAAAAAAGCGTACATATCAGGGGTTTTCCTTTTGCTGATCGTGGCACTACTCCAGTTAGTACCTCCAAAGGTGATTGGCATTATTGCTGACCATATTAATGAGGGGACGATTACAAAAGCGATGCTGGTGGAATGGGTTATCGTTCTTATCGGTGTCGGGTTTGCTATGTATGTCCTAAGATATTATTGGAGAATTATGATTTTTGGTTCATCGGTTAAACTGAGTAAAATTTTAAGAAATCGCTTATATCAACATTTTACGAATATGTCACCGGCATTTTATCAGAAAAGCCGTGTTGGCGATCTGATGGCACATGCGACCAATGACCTGTCAGCCATCCAGCAAACAGCAGGGGCAGGGGTCTTGACACTCGTTGACTCCCTTTCAACGGGCGGGTTTGTTATCCTTGCAATGGCCTTTACAATCAGCTGGAAATTAACGTTAATCTGCTTAATTCCGATGCCGTTTATGGCGATGCTGACTAGCTGGTTTGGGTCGATGCTGCATAAAAGTTTTTATAAGGCCCAGGAAGCGTTCTCGTCATTAAATGATAAAACACAGGAAAGTATATCAGGGATAAAGGTCATCAAAACGTTTGGGCAGGAACAGGAAGATATTGAAGATTTCCGGAAACAATCAGAAGATGTTGTTCAGAAAAATATTGTCGTCGCGAAAATCGACTCTCTCTATGATCCTACCATTTCCATCATTGTCGGGATTTCCTTTTTCTTATCGATCGCTTTTGGCGCCAAGTTTGTCCTTAATGGTGACTTATCGATTGGTGAATTAATCTCATTTACAACCTATTTAGGATTATTAATTTGGCCGATGCTTGCGTTTGGCTGGCTGTTTAACATCGTTGAACGCGGCCGTGCTTCCTACGACCGAGTTGCCGCCCTTCTTAGGGAAAAGGTCGAAATCACGGATCACGAAAAGGCGCTTGATACAGTGCCGTATGGCGATATTCAGTATCAAATCGCTGAATTTACTTACCCAGGCGATGCACAGCCGCTCTTGAAAGATATTTCCGTTTCCCTTCATGCGGGAGAAACACTGGGAATTGTCGGTAAGACAGGTTCAGGCAAAACAACACTGTTAAAACTGCTTATTCGCGAATTCGAAGGCTATCAAGGGGAAATCCGTTTTGGCGGGCAAAAACTTCAGGACTATAAGCTCGAAAAATTACGGGAAGCAATTGGCTATGTCCCGCAAGATCATTTCTTATTTTCCGCCTCGGTTGCTGAAAACATTGCCTTTACAGATCCAACAGCAACTATCGAGGAGATCGAACGGGCAGCAAAACTAGCCAATATCCATGACGATATCCTCCAATTTACGGATGGTTATCAAACGATTGTTGGTGAGCGAGGGGTGTCGTTGTCGGGCGGGCAAAAGCAAAGAATTTCGATTGCTCGCGCGCTCCTTATGAATCCAGAAGTCCTCGTACTTGATGATTCCTTATCAGCAGTAGACGCGAAGACGGAGGAAGCCATCCTTTCATCCTTAAGGCAAAATCGCGAGGGGAAAACAACCATCATTACCTCGCACCGTTTAAGTGCGATCCAACATGCCAATCTCATTATCGTCCTCGAAAATGGGCAGGTTATTGAACGAGGCACACATGAGGACCTGATGGAATTGGACGGATGGTATAAGGAAATGTATTTACACCAGCAGCTAGAAGAACTTGTTGAGCATGGGGGGCATTAAGATGGAAGAAAAATTGCAGCTGTCAGAACGTGAACAAAGAAAGATATTGTTCCGTCTTCTTTCTTATACAAAACCACATAAGAAAATGATCAGCATCGCCTTCGTTCTGCTGCTCTTAACAACCATAGGAGATATCGTCCTGCCGTATTTAGTCAAAATCTTTATCGATGATTATTTGACACCGGGTAAGCTTGAATTTCAGCCATTATTGATTCTCGGCTCCATTTACATGGGGATTCAAATTGTAAAGGCTGTCTTGATGTTTTTTCAATTTGTGAAATTTCAGGAGATTGCCCTATACATTATTAAGCAGCTCCGGATCGATGTGTTTTCAAAAGTCCAGTCACTTGGTTTGAAATACTTTGATAAAACCCCTGCGGGAAGTATCGTATCCCGGGTGACGAATGATACCGAAGCGATTAAAGATATGTTTGTCACCGTCATTGCCACATTTATTCAAAGTGGCTTTCTGTTGACAGGTATTTTTATTGCAATGTTTATTTTGAATGTGAAGCTGGCACTGTTTTGCGTCATAATTATTCCGATCCTATTGTTTGTAATGAACTTATATCGAAAATTAAGCTCACGATTTTACCTTGATATGCGCGAGAGATTGAGCCAATTGAATGCTAAGCTGGCGGAGTCGCTTTCGGGAATGTCGATTATCCAAGTTTTTCGCCAGGAAAAACGCCTTCGTCATGAATTTGGCGACATTAACGAGCAGCACTACAAGGCAGGAATGAAAAATATTAAAATTGATGGTCTTTTGCTAAGACCGGCGATTGATTTGATTTATATTTTTGCCCTCATTATTGTTTTAAGCTATTTTGGGATTACTTCCTTCCAGCACAGTGTGGAAATTGGGGTCATCTACGCGTTTATCAATTATTTAGACCGTTTCTTTGAGCCGGTAAACCAAATGATGATGAGGCTTTCCTTATACCAGCAGGCAATCGTTGCCGGCTCCCGCGTGTTTCGATTGTTAGATGAAGAAGAGCTGGCTCCGGCTCAAACGGATGAGAAGAAGATTGCCATTAAACAAGGTAAGATTGAGTTCAAGGATTTAAGTTTTTCCTACGATGGTAAACGGGATGTTTTGAAAAATATATCCTTTACCGCGAATCCCGGTGAAACGGTCGCACTGGTCGGTCACACAGGCAGTGGAAAGAGCTCCATCATAAATTTGATGATGCGTTTTTATGAGTTTGAACGTGGGGAAATTTTGATTGACGGGGAATCGATTCGACACTTTACCAAGCCTGAACTAAGAGAGAAGATGGGGCTAGTGCTGCAGGATCCGTTTTTGTTCTACGGGACAGTAAAGGATAATATTCGCCTTCATAATGAAAGTTTGACAGATGAACAGGTGAAGGAAGCGGCAAGATTCGTTCAAGCGCACACGTTTATCGACAGGCTTGAGGATGGTTTTGACCATAAGGTGGTCGAGCGGGGAGCGACTTTCTCAAGCGGACAGCGGCAATTAATTGCCTTTGCCAGAACGATTGCGGCTAACCCGAAAATATTAGTGCTCGATGAGGCGACAGCCAATATTGATACGGAAACAGAAGAAGCCATCCAAACGGCGCTGGCGAAAATGCGCAAAGGGCGGACAACAATCGCAATTGCCCACCGTTTATCAACCATCCAAGATGCTGATTTAATCCTCGTATTGCATCAAGGGGAAATCGTCGAACGAGGAACGCATCAAGAGCTGCTCGCACTTGGTGGACTCTATCATAAAATGTTTCTGTTGCAAAACGGCGCGGTAGAACGTTTAGAGGATGTAGTGAATGGATAGGAAAAGCAGAAAAGCCTGGCATTATGCCAGGCTTTTCCCATACTATTGGTCTATTTTGTTCAAGAAGTTTAACCTTTAACAGGCGGAGGATGGAACTTTTTTAATATAGTTTCGATTATATTCATTTAAAAGATGATCAAGTTCCTGGCTGTAGCGAATTGCAACGGAGGAACTCAAGCCGTTGGTTATAGCGACTTGAATTAATTCAGCTCGTTTTTTCTCGATTAATGCAACTAAATCCTGTTTGATCACGGCCGATGTCCTTTCCGGAGTAACTCCCGTTTTTTGGTATATAAGAGAATAAAAGACTACCAAAATGGTGCTGTTTTACTAGTATAACCTATAATGTAAATTACTTCAAAGACATTTGTAGGAAAATATCCAATCAATTTTGTTGTCTCTTTGAAATTGTGAAAGTATTATGAAGTGATCATCTTAGTGACACAAAATATTCATTGTAATCATTATCTTTTGCTCAAATGTTTTGTTAGAATGGAGAGGTATCGACTATAGTGGGAGTGTTAATATGTCTGATGTAAATATATTTCTAGCATTAGGGGCAGGATTTATGAGCTTTATCTCGCCATGCTGTCTACCCCTTTATCCAGCGTTTCTATCGTACATCACCGGAATGTCTGTCGGTGAACTAAAAAGCGAAAATGCCATGCTTCAAAAGCGCAGTCTATTCCATACACTGTTTTTTCTCTTGGGTTTTTCAGTCATCTTTATTGTGATTGGTTTTGGAACCACATTTTTTATCGGTCGTTTTTTCGTAGAATATAAAGATTTAATTCGTCAGCTTGGCGGGATTTTCATCGTTTTCTTTGGACTAATCATTGTGGGAATATTAAACCCGCAATTTATGATGAAAGAAAGACGATTTGAATTTAAAAACCGTCCCTCAGGTTATCTAGGCTCAGTCCTTATTGGAATGGCCTTTGCGGCTGGCTGGACGCCTTGTACGGGTCCAATATTGACAATCGTAATCTCGCTTGCGGCTTCGAACCCGAGCTCAGGTGTTTTATACATGACGGCCTATTCGTTAGGGTTTGCAATTCCCTTTTTAATCCTCTCGTTCTTTATCGGGCGCATGAAATGGATCCGTACATACAGCGGAGTTATTATGAAGGTTGGCGGCTACCTGATGATTATCATGGGGATTGTCCTGTTTTTTGACTGGATGACAAAAATCATTTCGATCTTCTCTGCAATATTTGGCGATTTTAATTCACCGCTTTAATATAGCGATAAGATCTTAACCATTTAGGATGCTCTAACATGGTCTTTCCTTTTTTTGTATTCGTTACCTATGCTCATTCAATATTGGGAACAGAAATACAATCAAAAATTTTTAACAACAGCGATGATTTGAGCTATAATGAGTTAGAAAATAATTAGATAAGGGAAGAATGAACCAATGAACTACGTTGTTGTTTCTTCAATTGGAGCAGTTTTGATGGGCATTTTTGCCATGTTTGTCCGGATGAAAGCTGCAAATAAACCTGCAAGTGTAAAAAAAATTATCTTGCCGCCTGTTTTTATGTCCAGCGGTGCACTTATGTATTTCGTACCGGAATTTAGATTATCTTCGATGGAAATTTTAGAGGCTGTAGTGGTGGGCATGCTTTTTTCGATTTTGCTGGTTAAAACCTCTAAATTTGAGATTCGTGACAAAGAAATTTATTTAAAACGGTCAAAAGCATTTATTGTTATTTTAATGGGTTTGTTAGTTGTCCGCCTTGTCGCAAAAACCATCTTAAGCAGCACGATTGAATTTGGCCAGCTAAGCGGCATGTTCTTCCTGCTTGCATTCAGTATGATTGTTCCGTGGCGTGTGGCGATGTACCGGTCATATATGAAGCTTTATCGAGAGCAGCATGGGAGTAAAATGATATAAATATATGGACACTGATTCTTTCTGGGTCAGTGTTTTTTATTTTTATGAAAAATAAAAAACCGTCCGGATTTGGGACGGTTTAGAATAAATGCTCGTATGGCGCGACATCAATTCGATTTTCAAACAGCTTTTTGCGCAGAAATTTATGATCCCTTTTAGGCGTTGCCTGGATATAGCCGCGAATCACAAGCTCTTCCGTAATTTGCGGAGCCTTTTCACTTAAGGCAAGCTCGCCGATTCTCCCCGCAATTTTATGCCGGGCAACATCGCGGAATAATTCTGGAACAGGGCTGACCAAATCCTCAAGCAAAGCCTTCTCGGTGGGACCCCATAAGTGATGCGATTCCTTCACATAATGCTCTTCCCAATCCATCACCGACTTACCGTCTTCTTTCGGCATTTTCTTCAAAAACTTTCGGAACATAAAAAATCCGCCAATGGCGAAAGAACCAACCAAAAAAACAACCCAAAATAAGATAAACCACAAAAACCAACCATGGAGCTGCTGCATATTATTCACCTACAAAATACTATTTTTCATTTCATTATAGTCTGATTTCAGGGGAAATGACAAGCAAACGTCACAATTTGAAACAAGAGAAACGATTAGCTAGAATCATATCCATTGATATTGGGTGGAATAAGCAAACATCAAAGTGTGCAAAGGTTGTCGAAAAAGTGACAAAACAGCCAACTCTATTGATTAATACTATATTCCATTGTATTATGGGGACAAATGATGGTAAGCGAGACTGGTTAGGCCTTTGGCGAAATGGCTGTGGAACAATAGTCCATCCACCATCATTATTTAACATCCGTGGGGCTGAATGGGGTACTGGTGTCCTCCACAGTCTTCAAAACTGCTTGAGACCTGCGTGCCAGGTCTGGTGGGTTCGATTCCCACGCAGTCCCGCCAAAAAGATTGATATATCAATGTTTTTAAACGTTTGGATAAATTTGGTTAGAAGAATTGTTTTACACTAAGACTGTGTAGGGTAATATCAAACAGACTGAGGAGCCTCTTTTGCTATGTTGGGAACCCAATGAAGCAAAAGAGGCTTTTTTATGGCAAAACAAAAGGAAAAAGCACTGTTGGTAACCGACTATTTATCGAAGAGGAAAAGACTCAAATGGATCACGGAAAGACACTTGGGGGTATGTTTGAAACTTTTTTCCGTGCTAAAGGACTAGAGGGCTTGCGGCCACGGACATTAAAAGAACACCGAGTAACTTTTAAATATTTTTTATCCTTTTTAGAGAAAAAGTATCCGGATATTAAATATGCAGATGAAGTAACGACAGAAAACATTCGAGATTATGTGTATTATATGAGTAAAGAAAAAAACCTTTGGGATGATCATCCCAAAGAATCCTGTCAATTCAAAACAGATAAAAAAGGGTTATCGCCCTTTACTGTAAATATTAGATTAAGAACTTTGAAATGTTTTTTTAAAATTTCTCTATGAGGAAGGATATATAAAAAGAAATCCAACTGAAAGAGTCAAGTTAATGAAAACAGAAGAGGATACTATTCAAGCATTCTCCAAACAACAAATTATTGAATTGTTGAATCAGCCCAATCAACGGACTTATGCTGGTTTTTGAGAGTATGCGTTAATGTTGTTATTTTTAGATACCGGCATTAGATGTAATGAAGCTTTAGGATTGAGAAAAAAAGACTTTGATTATGAACAAAAAATTATTAAAGTTCCAGCACCATTAGCAAAAAACCCACACGCAAGAATTCTACCTTTATCCCAAAAAACCGCGAAGGCTTTAAATACATTATTAAAAGAAAACAGCATATTTAAAAAAGTGATTTTATCTTTTTATCAAACTATGGTGGTGAAATAGACCCCAGTTGGGTGAGAGCTAGAATAAAAGAATATGGGGTAAAAGCAAATATTACAAATGTTCGAGTTTCTCCCCATACATTTCGCCATACTTTTGCAAAATTTTATATATTAATCGGAGGGGATGCATTTACGTTGCAACGTATCCTAGATCACTCGACAATGAATATGGTACGAAAATACGTTCACTAACAATAAATCTCTTAATCAATTTGTATCATGGCACAACTCGTAAAAAGTCCTGCTTTTCTGTGACCGGAAAGTAGGACTTTTGTATTATAAATCATTATTTCTATCAATTACTATTTTCTTATTTTTGGGTGCTTGACAGGATAATACAAAAATTTCAAATATTCAGTAATATAATTGATTTTGGTGGAAATCACCGAAAAGTTTGGCAGGTAAATTTTTCTCTTTGCCAAATAAAGGAAGAGGATAATATATCAATATTATCCAAGGAAGGAGGAGGAGAATATACCAAGATTAACCAAGGAAGAATGCGATGAGTTGTTGCAACAAGTACGAAACGATAAAAGCAAAAAATGAAGGTAGTGTTTGATACAAATATTTACATATACGCTTTTCTTAGTGGCAGAGAAGATATATATAGATTATTTAATGAGCAAGTGTAAGGCCCAGAGCGCCACGGCAATCTCAAAATCTCAAGGGGATATTGAAGTTCCGCGCGGAGGTTGTCTTTATGGAAGCCGGAGGTCACGCAGTGAAAAATCTCGTTCTTCGGACTTTTTGCAAGGTTATCAAAACGCTTCTCTGAAAAGAGAGCAAAAGGGAGGTAATTACTATAAAAGAACATGTACTTGAGCTTCACGTATTGCGGGAATGCACTTATAAAAAGGCTGAATAACTTTTTTCAGCCATGAAGGAAGGTGGTTTTGGAGACGTGCGGTTGGAGCGGGCAAGGTTAAAAAGCGTTCAACGAAAATGAGGCGTTTTACTTCGCCGGACCAGTGCCCCCATCTTTGACGTTGGTGGAGGCACGCTTTAGCGCTATAGCGGCGCGACAATTTCAAAATCTAAATTGGGGGGGGTTCAAAAAATGGAAACTAAGCATCAACCAAGTCGGCAAAATGGCATTGTGACAAAGTGGCAACAAAGAAAGGGGTTGAAATTTTTCCATTCGCTTATTGTTTGCTCGTCCTTACTGGTCTTTTCCGGTTCTCCGGCCAGCGCGCTTTCGTGGACGTACCCGGAAGACCCCGGCTTTGTCGCCAAGAATCCAGGGGAAATGGCAGCCGCTAAAGCCAGTTGGGAAACGCCGGAATATGGTTATTATACCGGCCATAATCCTTCTACTCCTGGCACAACGATCAATTCCCCATGGCAGCTCGCCGCGGTAAACGCGTCCACAGCCTACGCCCTGGGGTATTTCGGGCAGGGCGTCACGCTGGGCATAATGGATTCGGGCTACAGGGCTACACACGAAGCATTTCAGACCGAGCTGATCGATTCGGTGAGAGCGGAGGGTGTCTACGGCACGTCCGGCTACGGGTATCGTAGCGCAACCCCGGCGAACCCGTTTACTGCGGGCGAGTGGTTCACTGTGGCCGGTGATCAGGGGAAAACAAGTGACTACTCGCACGGGACCGGTATGCTTGGGGTTATCTCCGGCATCCGCGATGGTAAAGACATGCACGGCATCGCCTTTGGATCGAAGGTATATGCTGCCAAGACCGGCGGTTCCGATAGCCAGTCCCACGGTCCCTTCCACGATTACGTGTACTGGTATACAGCCAATAAGGCCCTGGTCGACGCAGGCGCCCAGGTCATCAACAGCAGTTGGGGCTCTTATGTCCAGACTCTTGACAGAACCCGCTATGACGGTTCAGGAAACGATCTTGGAGCCAACGGCAACCGCGCCAACGCTTATCAACTGATTGGCAAAGACAGCGCCAGCGCCACGGCAATGAGTACTACTATCCCCAACGAGTACCTGAAGGATCTGGAGTACCAGTATTTCTTGTTCAAGAAAAGCTATTCGGAAGACGGCATTCAATATAATCCGAACTACCCCGGACGATCCTTTATGGAGGCCACCTGGGACGCCATCAAGGACAGCGGTACCGTCAACGTAAGGTCGGCCGGCAACAACGACTGGAACAACCCGTATTTTCGCCCAGCGTATCCCCTCTTCAATCCCAGGGCGGAAAATCAGTGGGTAGCCGTCAGCGGGGTGCAACCGCCAACTGCGACCATTCCCGAATACACAAAGCAGTACGGATTTAACGAGGCGGGGCTCGCCAAATGGTTTACCGTGTCTACCCCTTCAAACAACGTTATGACCACGAGCAGCAGTGGTGATACTAGCTATTCAAACTCAAGCGGCACGTCACCGGCAACGCCCGTTGCGACAGCAGTGATGGGGGTTCTGCTCTCCCGCTATCCAGACATGGACGCCATGCAGGTGCGTGAGCTGATGTTCACCACGGCGAACAATAAAATGTCCGACGACGTGAGATTCCTCGGCACCGGGCAAACATCCCCCACCGGAGCATCCATCGCCTGGACCGCTCCCGAAGGTCTTCCGGACGAACGCTGGGGCTGGGGGATTCCCGATCTGGCCAAGGGCATGTACGGCCCCGGCCAGTTCCTGAGCCCCATGACCTACAACATGAATAAAGCGCCCATGGACATCTGGTCGAACGACATCAGCCAGATCGCGATCAAGGAAAGGGAACGAGAAGATCTGGAGTGGCTGGCGGGCTACAAGAAGCAAGGGATTGCCTACGCCGGTGAATTCAGTCCCAACGTGCTGAATCCGGACGGCACGCTTAACAAACAGGCCTTTATGGTTCAGGGCATTTTGGGTGATCCTTACATCCAAGCAATCACTAACGGCCATCCCGAGTTGTACGATAAGATCACCTATGAGGACGCCGTCAAGTGGCGCAAAGAATGGATGGATGCGCGCGCAGCCAACATTCAGAACAAAATCGACAACAACCTCTACACAGCTTCTCTGACCAAGCAGGGCCCCGGGACGCTGATCATGACGGGCCATAACACCAACGAGGGCGGCACGACGGTTGAAGGCGGTAAGCTTTCGATCACCGGCTCGCACACAAGCTCGATCGGCGTCCAGGGCGGCACTCTCGGCGGCAGCGGCAGCGTGGCCGGTAGCATCGACGTCGACAGCGGCGTGCTGGAGCCCGGTATCGCGCCGAAGGAAGCCGCGGCGCTCTTCACCGACGCCCCAGGCAATGTCCTGAACGTCGGCGGGGATGTGCGCATCAGCCGCAAGGGTCGCCTCGCCGTGACCGTTAGGAGCGATAGCGACTATACGAGCGTAGAGGGTGAGGGGGACCTAGTGCTAGAGGATGGAGAACTGATCCTGGATGTGCAAGGAGCCTTGACCCAGGGTACCGTACTGACCATCATGAAGGGCGGGTCGGTCACGGGCAGATTCGCCCAGATGCCCGAAAATCGCGTGTGGCAGGCAGGGGGCTACCTGTTCAGGGTGTCTTATCAGAACAATAGCGTGACGCTGACCGTCATGCTTGCGGTGCAGTCCAATGCTGCAAATATGAAGAAGCTTGTAGAAAACTTCCAGCATGATGGGGACATTACAAATAACGACGCTGCCAGAATGTTGTCAACGCATCTGACTGCCTTAAGCTTTTACGAAGAAATAGGATTAAGGGACAAAGTCCAAAAACATTTGAATGGTTTCAAGGTACTACTAGACAACCATTATTCAAACAAATTTATTTCCGAAAAAGCCTTTAATATATTACAAGCAAATACTGATTATTTAATCAATCAGTGGAAATAGTATCCGAAAATAAGAAATTCCCATTTTGCAATTGAAGTGCTCCCCATAAGTATACAGGAAAAAATTAAAGCCTGGACGCTTAAAGTAACGGGTACAGTTACGGGGGAGAATGATACAAATAACGATAGAAATAACACACTAATTTAGGATACCAACTCACCAACGAATTAACAGTGTAAATATCAAGCAATAAAGTAGGGAAGCCTCGAGAAGGGTTTCCCTACTTTATTCTGAAGCCCGAAATATAAAAAACAAGCGCACCCTCCGGTACGGAGCACAAATAGCCGTAAATTCTGATTTTTTTAATCGAATTTCGGTTCTTTCATTTATTTGCTATATTCTGCCTGAATCATTTTTGACCAGGGCATGTATTGATCTAAAATTTCAGGGTTTTGATGAATTCCGAGATTCGGTAACTCGGGGCCAGTGGGTTTGGCATCAAGCTCTATGGAAAAAATCCACACTTAAAATGTAGAATGCATTGTAATAAAATTTACAAAGTGAATACTATTAAACTATATAGTACCTGTATAACCTCAAGAATATGGCTTGAGGGTCTCTACCAGGAACCTTAAAATCCTGATTACAGAAAATGAATTTATTCGTTTTTTGTAATCAGGATTTTTTGTTATTTTCTGAAAAGGAATAACCCTCTACTTCAAGCCTTTTCCTTTTACAATCATTTAAGTAATAAAGGAAGAGAAACAGACTATGAATTTAAATGTCTTTATACTAGCATTATCGACGGTCGCAGTTGGACTAGTTGAATTAATCGTAGGCGGGATCTTGCCGGCCATCACCGAAGATTTCAGTATTTCCTTAAGCTCTGCCGGACAGCTAATTACAGTGTTTGCGCTTATCTATGCCGTTGCCGGACTGGTTTTGCTTGTATTAACTAGCAAGATGGAACGCAAGAAAGTGTATCTTATTTCCTTATTCGTTTTTTTCTAGGTAATATCATGACCTATTTCAGTCCGAATTTTTCCTTTATGATGGTTGCAAGGGTGTTAACTGCCACGAGTACAGCACTTATCGTTGTGCTTTCCTTGACGATTGCTGCAAAAGTGGTTGCCCCTGCCCACCGGGCAAAGGCTTTGGGTCTTATTTATATGGGCATTGTCGCTAGTTCTGGGCGTGCCACTAGGAATCCTGATTTCCAATACCTTTGGATGGCGTGTAATTTTCCTTGGAATCGCGGTGTTATCAATCGGGTCAATGGTGCTTATTTCATTATTTTTGGAGCGCATTCCCGGGGAAAATACGATTCCACTCTCGCAACAATTAAAAGCAGTAGGAAGTGCGAAAATAGGCAGTGCCCATCTTGCTACTTTGTTTTTGCTTGCAGGACATTATACACTTTATGCCTATTTCACCCCATTTTTGGAAACGAATCTTCATTTAAATTCATATTGGATTAGTATCTGTTATTTTGTATTTGGAGTTGCAGCCGTAACCGGAGGAGCATTCGGTGGAACACTTTCGGATAGAATCGGCGCGCCAAAAAGCATTATCATCGTCATTAGTGCCTTTGCTATTGCCCTATGTTTATTGCCATTAACGACGTTTTCACTTGTTCTATTCATTCCGGTGATGATGGTTTGGGGAGCATTAAGCTGGAGTCTGGCTCCGCCGCAGCAAAGCTATTTAATTCAGACAGATCCGTTACATCAGATATACAGCAAAGCTTTAATAATTCTGCCTTGCAAATCGGAATTTCGCTGGGGTCTGCAATTGGCGGCTTTGTGTTAAATCAAACCGGCACAGTAACCAGTACAGCTTGGATTGGAAGTGTTATTGTTGTTATTTCCTTAGTATGTGCAGTCTTTTCTTTAACTAGACCGTCCATTACAAGAGAAAATAGAACTACAGCCTAGTCTCATCTTAATGTTTGTGCCTGACCCCCGCCGCGTTAATAAGATGCAATATTGGGGGTCAGGAGCAAATTTCCAGAAGGCACTCCAGCATAACTTCTAGCGATTGCGACAAAGTGAATAGTTGGGAAGACATAATTTTTCAACCTTAAAGGAGGCTGCCTTTGAGCAGCCTTCTTTAAATTTATTATTGCCTTTTTAAAATAAACCTTCAAGGAGGACCGTATGACTGTTCTCCTTGGAGATAAGCATGCTTATCGGGAATGCAGGAAATTAAAAACGGCATTCCCGCCCAAATTAACCGCTCTAAAGCATCTTTTAAACTAAACGCCTTTCACGTCCATTTCACTAATAAACGAGGCAAAATTGCCCCTATAAAAACGTGAGTAATCCTCATCTAAAGTGAATTAACTGGTAAAAGAAGTATTTATTTAGAGGAAAAAGTCACGTCCAATTTTTAGGTGCAGGTGCCATGCTTGGTGCCCGAATTTTTAAAATTACAAATCACATGAAAACACTAGGAATCAAGAAAGCTTGATTTATCAGTACTTAAGGGTACATCAAGATACTAGAAAAACAGGTGGTAGCAAACTTCAAAACTGCTTGAGACCTGCGTGCCAGGTCTGGTGGGTTCGATTCCCACGCAGTCCCGCCAACCTTGATATATAAGGGTTTTTGAGGACATATGTGAAGCTATAAGAGGAATTCTATTTTTAGAAAAAAGTGAAAAAAACGCCTTTTGGTCACAACGAATTTAATAGAAAATTTTATTTTATTAGTTGCTCTAGTAACTGAGCAGCTTCTTTTTCTTCACTTGCAGAATAGGAAGTAAGAGATTTTGTAAAAAACTCCTTCAAACGAAGTTGGTCTGCGGTATTAAGTTTTTGAATCTCCTTAATGATGTCCATTAACTCCATTTGAAATCACTCACTTTTGCCCTTATTTATATAACTATTATAGAACAACAGTTCGATTTTGTTCAAATATCAACATAATCCTTTAAAAGAGCCAATGATTAAGTGCTCTTTAAAGGGTGCTTTGTTTTTTTGGGAAGCAACCTCCCTTTAATGGTTTCAGTGTTAGATCCGCCTTTCCAAAAGCACCTAACATCATTACAGACGCAACCATAATTGCTGCAGCTTTCCCTAACAGCCATAAAGCACTAGGTCTTAATGGCCGGAAAACGAATTGGATATTTCTGGAATGAGCATTTAGTAGTATGGACGACTGTGAACTAGGGATATATGCTTAAGGTACAGGTGGTAAGCGCTACCATTGCCTTTGTACATAGTATTTCGCCTGCAATAAACCCCAAAGGAGGAATCTAAAGCGTAATACTTATCATGTTGTAGAAACCTGGTTCAATCTGCACGTTAAAGCGAATGAGTGTAAAGAGATTAAACGAGGAGGAGAAACAGTGAAAAAATTTTTCAAGAAGTTGATGATCCCATTTTTGGCAGTTGCTCTTTTGTTAACAGGAATCCCGCATTCCGGTGCATCGGCGAAGTCCGCAATTAAGGACTTGGTCATCGACCTGAATGTTCCCCAAGTAGAGCGTGAGGCTGTCGACAATAAAATTGATTTAAGGGCACTTCATGTATATGATGACGGACGCTTTATGCTGGCTTCGCAAAATTTGGTCTGGAGTTCCTCGAATAAAAACGTTGCATCTGTCAAAGATGGCGCAGTTACGTTATCGGGACATAATGGAAAAACGTTTATCTCTGTCAGCGATGGCATTTTCACGGACCGGATTGCAATCCAATTCAAAGGCAATCAGGGACAGATCCTTGTTGAAAAAGAAAAGGGCAAACGCTATGATCTGATTGGCCATGCGATAAAAAACATGACCATGGAAGAAAAAGTCGGGCAATTGCTGATGCCGGATTTCCGTAATTTTAAAGGTAAAGAAGTAACTGTAATGACCGATGAACTGGCCGAGCAGGTTAAAAAATACCATCTGGGCGGGGTCTTATTGTTCCAACCAAACACGGTGACAGCCACACAAACAACAAAGCTAGTCGCCGCTTATCAGGAGGCCGCGGAAAAGTATGGACTATTAATTTCCATTGACCAGGAGGGCGGAAATACTACTCGTCTGCAATCCGGAACTCATTTTCCAGGAAACATGGCGCTTGGTGCCGCAGGGTCTGAAGAGCTCTCAGAAAAGGTTGGAAAAGCGATTGGCGAGGAACTTCATGCCGCTGGAATTAATTTCAACTTTGGACCAGTACTTGATGTCAACAATAATCCTGACAACCCAGTGATTGGCGTGCGTTCGTTTGGCGAAGATCCAGAGCTTGTTGCTAAATTAGGCAAAGCCTATATTAGAGGACTTCAGGCAACGGGTACAGCCGCAACAGCAAAGCATTTTCCAGGGCATGGTGATACGGCAGTGGATTCTCACTTAGGACTTCCGGAAGTGGGGCATGAAAAAGAACGTTTGAAACAGGTAGAATTATATCCATTCCAGCAGGCGATGGATGCCGGGATGGACGCGGTTATGACAGCGCATGTCACTTTCCCGAAAATTGACGATACAAAAGCCATTTCGAAAAAGGATGGCACTGAAATTGCCATTCCTGCAACACTTTCCCATAAGGTGCTAACCGGTCTCATGCGAGAAGAGATGGGCTTTAAGGGCGTTATCGTAACAGATGCAATGAACATGCTGGCGATTGCCGATCATTTCGGCCCAGCCGATGCAGCCGTTCGTGCGGTAAAAGCAGGTGCGGATATTATCTTAATGCCTGTTGGTTTAGACGTTGTTGCAAATGGGCTTTATGAGGCAGTAAATTCTGGTGATCTTTCTATCGAAAGAATTGAGCAATCCGTTGAACGGATTTTAACACTGAAATTAAATCGCGGCATTGTCAAGCCAGAGGCAGCGCCGAATGTTGATGAAATGGCTGCCAACGCCGAGAAGGTTTGGAGATCTGCGGAACATTTACAGTTGGAAAAGGAAGCTGCGGAAAAATCGATTACCCTTGTAAAGAATAATGGTGTACTTCCATTGAAAGCAGCAGCGGGCGATCGGATTGTCGTAGTCGGTTCGAATGCGACTACACTTGGACCCGAAGTTCAAAAACATCATTCCAATGTAACGGTGATCAACAGTGCTACTTTACTGTCCGGGGCTAATTTAACTACTGCCAAATCTGCAAAATTTATCATTGTCGGTACAAATACTTCTAACGTGGCTGGAAGACTGCCTTCTGCCAATCTCATGAGGCTGGTTAACCAAATCATTGATGAAACCGACGCAGAAGTGATTGGGGTAGGACTCCGCAATCCGTATGACATCATGGCCTATCCAAACGTCAATGCCTACTTGGCACAATATGGAACGAGAGAAGCAAGTTACGAAGCATCAGCCAACACCATATTCGGAGTCAACAAACCAACCGGCAAACTGCCGGTTACTATCTATAACCAAGACGGCAGTGTCCTCTACGGATATGGCCATGGATTAGGATATTAATAGAAGTTTATTAGGTGATATTCACCAAATGAGACGGAGAACCTCCTTAATAGGAGGTCTCTTTTTTTTGATAAATGGCTTCGGCGGATTATTTATTGAAATAGGCGAGATTTTAACGAAAGACCGCGGATATTGGACTCGAATGTAACAGTGTCTAAAAACAAATAGAATCAGGGTGAGAACCAGCTCCAGGCATTGAAAATTTATATGGTTATGAGAATCATAGTTTGGCGATAATGGTGATAGATTCGTTATGGAGAGGGGTCAATGAGTGTGAAGAGCGGTAAACAATACGATAACATAGCGTTTTCTAAAGAGACGTCCCAAAGAGGATTCGAACCTCCGACCTACAGTTTAGGAAACTGCAGGTCATTTCTTATATTAGGTGCAATTTGGTGCCATGCTTGGTGCCCAAATTTTTAAAATTATAAATCACAACTAGAAAAAGGCGCAACCAGCAATAACTGATATGCTCCCCTTAAGGTAGACAGATTAAAAAATAAAAAATCTGGCTACTCTTAAGGGGAGTATTTATTATGTCTAAAAGAGCTTATTCAGCT